>JBATNG010000035.1:0-3202 GCA_049290235.1 Candidatus Moraniibacteriota bacterium
CCGGATTCAGCCGCCTGAGCGACCCCACCGAAACCGATGGCGATGACCAACGCGGCGACCTTCATGTAACTTTTTTTCATGATGCTCTTTCCTTTCATTTTGGACGAAAAAAAATCAGTCCTCCAACAAAGGTGGGCCGGTGCCGAAGCAACGGTCCGTTTCTTGTCAAAGGGCTGTGCAAACTGCCGAAGCAGGCTGTATCCCCTACTTCGGGAGTCGGCCTACCGTGAAACTGGCAGTTCGAGACATCTTAGCACATCCAGAAAATCTGTCAAGGGCCGATGCCCCGCCCACGCCGGCTCAGGACGAATCGATCAGGATGCACACTATTTCGACCGTACCGGCTTACTTTGCCAGGACACTCTGCCCTTTTCCCCTCGCGACCGCATGATATACTGCAAGCAATAATTTTCATCGATTTTTTCGCTATGAATCCCGGCATCTTCAAAGCGTACGATATCCGCGGTGTGTATGGTCCCGATATCGATGATGAAACCGCCTACCGGATCGGTCGCGCGCTCATCGTGCATTTCCAAGCGGCCAAGATCGCTGTCGGCCGCGACGTCCGTGCTTCCTCCCCTGCCCTCTTTGAAGCCTTCACTCGGGGGGTCATGGACCAAGGTGGCGATGTGATCGACCTCGGTGTCGTCACCACGCCGATGGTGCACTTTGCAGCGGGCCGGCTCGAGGTCGACCTGGCCGTCGCGATCACCGCCTCGCACAATCCCCCAGAATACAATGGCATCAAGGTTGATTTAAAAGGTGCCATCCCGGTCGGTGAGAAAACCGGTCTCTCCGACATCCGCGACCTGGTCCTCGCCAACAATTTTCCCGAAAGCACGACTCGTGGCACGCTGACCGAAGAAGACATTCGTCCTGCCTACTATGCGTTCTTTGCGTCCTTCGGTAAACTCGGTGACCGGCGCTTCACGCTGGCCATCGATACGGCGAATGCGATGGGCATCGTGGAGCTCCCCATCTATGACGCCTTCAAAGACAACCTCACTATCTACAACCTGTACAATGACCTGTCCCAGCCGTTTTCCGCCCATGAAGCCAACCCACTGAAAACTGAGACGCTCGACGAACTTTGCGAACTGGTGAAAGAAAAGGGCGCCGATATGGGGATCGCCTATGACGGTGACGCGGATCGGATCGGCTTCGTGGATGAGCACGGTGTCGTCATCCCGATGGATCTCGTCACCGGACTCGTCGCCCAGATCATGCTCGAGAAGAACCCAGGCGCGACTATCCTGTACGACCTGCGTTCGTCACGCGCCGTGAAAGAAGCGATCGAAGAACACGGCGGACGCGCGATCGAATGTCGTGTCGGTCATGCGTTCATCAAACGCCAGATGCGTGATGACGGTGCCATCTTTGCGGGCGAACTCTCGGGCCACTACTATTTCGTCGAAAACTCCTATGCCGAGGCCTCGACCCTCGTCGCCATCCACCTCTTGAACCTGATGGCTGAAACCGGCCAGTCACTCTCTGAGCTCGTGAGCACCCTGCGGCGCTACTCCCACTCGGGCGAGATCAATAGTGAGGTCGAGGACAAAGACGCCGTCCTCATGCGGCTGCGCGAGAAGTACGCTGACGGCCAGCAGCATGACCTCGACGGACTGAAAGTCGAATACCCCGACTGGTGGTTCAATGTCCGGCCCTCCAATACCGAACCGCTGCTGCGCCTCATCTGCGAAGCGAACACTCCTGAACTCATGGCCGAGAAACGCGATGAGCTCCTGGCCATCATCCGGGGGTAACGAAAGGCTGGTCGACGATTCTCCCTTGCCCCAATCCCAAGCTCGAAACCGAAAACCCGCCTCCTATTGGGAAGCGGGCTTCTTTTTTTCTGAGAGAGACGTCCTCTTGGCGGCAGGCTCCCAGGCATCACCCTTGCCAGGGCTTGGGAGAAGGCGAGCTGGCCACCTACCGTCGTAGGATCTCGCACCTCCTGCCACAAAAGAACACCTCATCCTCAAAAATAAACCATGTACCTTTAAAATACTGCGGTTCTATTTGAGTGTCAAGAGTACTTCGACTGCGCGTAAGGTAATGCAGGACTGACCAGGCACTAGTACGGGATAAACCCGACTCGCTCGTGCACCTGACGCATTTTTTTGACAGCCAATGCCTTGGCTTTCTCACGACCCGTTTCCAATATCTCCAGTACTGTCTCGTCTGAGAATGCGGCCATCCTTTCTTGAAGCGGCAAGAGGAAATCGACAATCACCTCGGCCAGGCCCGCCTTGAAATCACCATATCCCTTGCCCTGATACAGCGCCTCGACTTCATGTACTTTCTTGCTCGAGAGGAGCGTATAGATATTTATCAAGTTCTTCAGCGCTGGCTTGTCGTCGCGGTAGACAATCTCCGTGCCGCTATCCGTCACGGCTTTCTTTATTTTCTTCCGGATCGTATCAGCATCATCACTGAGTGCGATGGAGTTGTACTCACTCGCCGCTGATTTCGACATCTTCTTCGTCGGGTCATCGAGTCCCATGATGCGCGCACCTTCACGCTGAATAAGCGGCTCCGGCACCACGAAGGTCTCGCCAAAGCGCGAATTAAACCGCTGCGCCAGGTCGCGTGTAAGCTCCACGTGCTGCTTCTGGTCCTCCCCGACCGGAACCACCGCGGTGTCATAGAGCAAGATATCCGCCGCCATAAGTACTGGGTAATCGAAGAGACCGACACTAACAGAATTGAATTTTTCCTTAACATGGGCCGCTTGAAAACTTGGGTTTCCAGTTAACGACCCTTCTCCAGTTTCATATCCATTAGAGTAGATTCTTGAGACATCATCAAGATCAACCCCTGCCTTTGCTTTAAACTGCGTCATTCGATTAAGTTCACCCATAGTCGCAATCGTATTCAAAACCCAGGCCAGCTGCGAATGGCCCGATACCTGCGACTGAATGAAGAGTGTCGACTTCTTCGGATCGATGCCAGCCGCGAGGTAGATCTTGGCGACTTCGATAGTCTTCTTCCGCAGCTCGGCCGGGTCCTGTGGCACCGTGATGGCATGGAGATCAGCAACGAAGACATTCAGTTCGTAGTCGTTCTGCAGTTCGACAAATTGCTTCACCGCCCCCAGATAATTTCCCAAATGGAGATTTCCTGACGGCTGGATGCCTGAAGTAAGTCGTTGCATAATGAGTCTCGACAGACCGAATAATGGCTTCATTGTAGCATAAAAGAA
>JBATNG010000036.1:0-15957 GCA_049290235.1 Candidatus Moraniibacteriota bacterium
GCTGCGTGGCGGCTTTGATCCGATGAATCGCTTCGGCGTGGCTGGCGACTCGGTCGTAGCGCAAGTGAACGAATGGTTTGGCTTTGATCAGCTTGAGTTTGGCGGCGGTGATGACGGCAATCGTGCCATACGTACAGGGGAGTCCGGTAAAAAATTCAGGATTTTCAGTCGGTGAGGCCGTGATGATATCACCATTACCGAGCACCGCCTCGAATGCAAGACAATTGTCATGGAAGAGACCAAGGCGGAACGAACTCGATTCGCCGGCGCCACCCTGAATGCCACCGCCGACGGTGATGCTCCGGAGTTCCATGACGACTGGCGGGATGAGCCCTTGGTCGAGCGTTGCGTCGACGAGTGCCTTCATCGGTACATTGGGTTCGACCCAGGCGGACTCCTCTTCGGGATCGAGCGATAGTACCTCCGTGAAATGGCTGATATCGACGATGGAACCTCGTTGATGAGGAAGTGGCCGAGTGGAATTTGTTCCACCATGATAAATGCGGACTTTCTTCTTGACAGCGAAAAACCGACGCATGTCTTCTTGGAGACGCTGGACTTTCTCTCGATGATTGGGGGAGGCGAGGGGGCTTATCATAGGGCTGATTGGGCTGGATGACTGTCCTTTCAGTTTATCATCCTCGGTCTCAGAGGGAGCGTGCGTGAGCCTGTTTCTGGACGGGCGGGCTGACAAGGATGAGACGATAGTTTACAATTGGGGCGCATTGGCCTAAACCATAAAGCGAAAACTATGTTTGAAAACAAATCAGACTGGCGCGAGCATGCGGGTCCAGTAGGGGTAGAGCCACCAACCAAGGAGGAACTCGCAAAGAAGAAAGCGGCTGAAGCACAAGCGCGTCGGGCTTATCCATACGGAAAACCGGTAGAGAAGGGGGAAGGAAAGAAAAAGCCAACCGACCCATCCCTGATTGATAAAGAGACAGGTAAAATCTTGAATTCCTTACACGATTAGTTGTTCTCTGAAGGATTTCTGTTAGAAAAAAAACAGAACAGAATCATGAAGCATAGTTCTGTTTTCGTTTTCTGGCAGGCATCATCGGTCTAGAACTTCGAGAAATCAAGCCGCTCCGGGATTTCTTATGGGTCTTGGCCGACGAGCGGATCGAGGAGGTCGGGTCAGTTCTTAAACATTGAAACCAGTAAAGCGATGAAAGAAATGGCAACTGCCAAGGCGCCAAGATATGCCTGAAATCCTTTTATATGTTTTAGCGTTTCATTCTGATTTTCAAGAGCCTCTAGTTGAAACACCTCCGGCCCAGTTAGAAGACAACGGCAGTCATCACATATGTAATAACTAGGAATTGGCCCAGCCACTTCTTTAAGGCTTGCAGGGGTGTGAAGCTTCCATGTATGGGCACATTTTCCTTCAAGAATCATAGTTATTTGTACAACGCTTTGTAAGTTGTCTCATCAACAGTCTGTATCGTTTCTTCCTGTACACGGAGAACCATAATACTCTGCCTCATTAGAATTTGTAGACTCTTGATGATCCCGGTAATCAGGGTAAGGAGTACTGGACGTTCCTAGCAAAAATGAAATTAATGAGCCGACGACTTGAAGCACTATAAATGCAAGAAAGCCTAATACTGAAAGCAGTATAAAAGAGAAAGAAACCCCAAAAGTCTTCTTAACAAAACCAGCTTCTTTCCCAAAAAAGTAATCCTCAAATCTCCGATTGAAATCACTTAACATCATATATGTTCTACTCGGGTCACCCTCGATACTATGTGCTTGATGCGGGCGTCATCGGTCTAGAACTTTGAGAAATCAAGCCGTTGAGGGATTTCTGAGGGGTCTTGGCCGACGAGCGGGTTGAGGAGGTCGGGTCGTGGTTTTAGGGATAAAACGAGACAAATGAGACACAGGACAGGCTATGTCTCAAATATAGCAAAAAAGACACCCTATTGTCTCATTCGTACAAAAGGAATCTCTATAAAAAAAGAACCGCCACGGCCTATTCAAGGCCAGGGCGGTAATCACGTGCGGGTTTGTTTCAGCTTTTGAATCAAGATAAGGAAGTCGTTGAGACTGGCTTCGTCATAGCGATTTTCGAAAATGACGTCGGCCAGATTATCTTCCTTGTCGGAAAGATCGAGGAGGAGTTCTTGGGCTCTTCTCTCTTTATTCTTCCTGCCTTGCGATGTGATCCTCTTTATCGCCTCTTCGGGATCATATGGGATGATTTTCACGACCACACCACACATGCCTTTGAGCTCAGGGATATTCCCCCTGGTAATGATGAGCGCGGTATCCACATCGCTTTCGTGATCAAATCTGAGGCAGGCATAGGAGTGACGAAAAGCTTCAGTGATGAAGCAGAGTTTTTCTTGACCTTTCATTGCCTCAAAGGACCGTTTGCTGACATGTCTCAAATGCCAAAGCTCTTCTTTCCTTTGGGGACGAGTCGTGACACTCATCGGAATGGAAAAGCCCACCAACTCCTGTAGGGATTTCAAGAAAAAGGACTTTCCGCTGCAGCTCGGACCCAGAAGGCCGATAATCATGATGCTCTCCTTGATTCGGTTAAAGGACAATATGGCAACAGAGAAAAATACCATCCTAAAGACTCTCTGTCAATGCATGCGCGCATGAGAAAAGCGCCTGCGAGCAAGATTGACAAAACGTCCTATTCTGGGTAAAATCTACTGTTCCTTAACAAATTCGTAGCTCGTCAAAAGTTACGTATCCCGCCACCACTTTTCTACGGAGAAAGTCATGAAGAAACGCACTGTCTATACGTCCTTTGATGGAGATCTCATGGTCTACATCGACTGCATGCGGAAACTTGCGGTCAAAAACGGATTTGTTCCGATTAATCCGGAGCATGCCCTCGGCTATTATCTGTCCACTCGGGCGCATAACGATTCCAAATCGGAGGTCATGAAGGATTGCTTGTCACTCACCATGATCGCCGATGAGTTCTGGGCATTTTCCGAAAGCGAAGATGATCCGCTGAGCGCCTTGCCTGAGGGAGTGCTGATTGAGATGCTTCTTTGGGTGAGACAGAAAGACCTCCCGATCAAAGTCTTTAGTATCCCAAAGACCGTGGTAAGCTTGGGGTACAGTAGCGCCCAACGCTACGAAGGCAAACCGCTCGTAGTCAAAGAGGCTGATCTCAAGAATGCATTGAGTGATCGATACTTTCACGAGATCTCCGCTTACTTGGACAAGGTAACGCCCATTCTTCGCCCGGTTACGTTCATCGACATTCGGAATGAAGATTTCAAGTATGTCGATTGGGTACGAGCCAAAGCGTACGAAGTTGGGAAGGTTCCGATTGTGCCTCAACACCTCATCCCCGAGTTCGTGTATGCACTGCACGATATGCAGGGCGAATACGACGCCAGTGTGGAAGCGTTGCGTGAAGTATCCTCAGGCGTCTGGGCTATTCACCACTCACATGAAAAACTCGAGGAGCTCAGGGAAAAATACAAAGAAAGTCGTCTCATGGTGACATTTATCTCCCTCCAAGAGCTGAATGTTCCCAAGTACGCCAATCCAAGAAACTGGTCCATAACGACCAAGTAGCTCCAAGAAAATCTCTTGGATTAACAATGACGGACAGCAAAGTACGAGTGGCGGCCTGGGAAAAACGACCAGCCGCTGCTCAGACTTCTTAAACTCCCAAGAGAGAAAGAAATGGAAAAGACACGAACACTCTATATCAAAGCGCTGGGAGAAATCCAAGCCACAAGTGAACTCTCCTTGGAAGAGAAGGGGTACTCGCACTCAGAGAAAGCGAACTCCTTGATATTCAGCAACCCACTCGCTTTTGTGATTGGGCTCATCTTTGATCAGAGCATCCAATCACGCTTAGCCTGGGAAGCACCTCTCGTCTTGCAGGAACGCTTGGGGCATCTCGATGCCCAAAAGATTGCCTCAATGAATGAAGAGGATCTGAAACTGGTTATCGCAGCGAAAAAGGCGCTCCACAGGTATCCCGGCAATATGGCACGGTATCTCATAGCCAGTTGTTCGGTGCTCGTGTCTGAGTTTGATGTCCAGGCAGAAAACTTGTGGAAGGGCGATCAAACAGTCGCGATCGCTCGAAAGAACTTCCTCAAGTTAAGCGGGATCGGAGAGAAGAAAGCGAATTTGGCAGTGCTCATGCTCGCAAGAGATTTCGGGATTCTTTTTACCGACATCGGAAGCCTTCCACTGGCGCTCGATGTGCATCTCAAGCGGGTCCTCTCGAGGAGCGGCCTCTTCGACACCGATACCAAGGACGGACTGAGGAATCTGCATGACTGCTTGCAAGTAGACTACCCTCGGTTCCCAGCTTTACTTGGTACCGCACTCTGGTCTGTAGGAAGGCACTTCTGCCACGAATCCTCTCCCCAGTGCGATACCTGCCCTCTCAACCAAACCTGTTTACGGAGGTTAGCGTGAAGAAAAAAATGCAGGATATAGTGAAACGAGGCTACGAAAAGGGTGACTACGAAGGGGTCTACCGCAATCGTCAGTCACTCAATGACTTTGAGGCCGGGTTCTTCGAAGAGCTGCGATCAAATCTTCCAGCGCAATCAAGCGTGCTGGATCTTGGTTCCGGTCCGGGAGTGCCCTACGACCTCTACCTGGTACAACAGGGTTTCTCGGTGACAGGTATCGAGCTTTCTTCGAAGCATCTCAAGAAAGCCAAGAAGAGCGTTCCGGAAGCAGAGTACATCCTGGGCGACTTCCTGAACCATCCTTTCACTCCTCTGCACTACGATGGAGCGATCGCCCTGTATTCGCTCTTCCACATACCAAGAGAGCGGCACCAAGAACTGCTCTCAAAGGTCGGCGCACTTCTCAAGCCGAAAGGGCACCTTCTCATCACGGTTGGTACCGAGGACGTTCCCTACAAAGAACGAGAATCGTTCTGCGGTGCGGAGATGGCCTGGAGCTTCTTCGATGCCGATACCAACATGCAGATGATCGCGGAAAGCGGTTTCACGATGCTGAAGACGGCCAACGAGAAAGACTTCGGCAGTGCCGAGAGCCACCTCTGGGTCCTCGCTCGGAAAGATTGAACTTCGAAAGAAGCATTGCTACGCCCTTGCTTCTTTTTTCTTTGCCAAAGCCTGCCATTTTTGAATCAGTCTTTCTGTTCCTTCGTGGTGTACCGCCTCAATCATTGCTAGAGCCTCTTTGGGAGTTGCCAAGCGCATTTCTTTACACTTCTCAGGCTCCATGATTTTCGGTTCTTGTCCTTCTGGCAGGAAAGCAAGGAAACAGAGATTATAGATACTTTTTCGATAACCAAAAACTTCTGCTGGATAATCAAAGCGATAGATATCCAAAGGAATAGGGCTTACAAGCTCCGCACCCGTAATACCAGTTTCTTCTTCCAGCTCTTTGAGGGCTACGCTCTCTAGATCAGGATTACCATCTGCATGACCGCCTGGCTGCGTCCACCTGCCTATCTTCGTATGCCAGAGAAAGAGTGCTTTTTTGAAGTCTCGCGTGACCAGGAGTACGGAAGCGGCGATATGCCTGGCACATTCTCTCGCTTCTCGGTCAAAACAGTTTGGATTTTCTGAAACATACTGAATAAGCTCTGTGACAGTTTCTTTCTCATCAAGAGGAGCTGTTAACTCATATTCTTTCAAGAGTTGTAACAATGGTTCTCGGTGCATAGAATTTTTGACTCGTATGAATTACTTGGCTTTTTTCTTTTGCTCGGATTCGAGGAGTTCTTTGAGCTTTTCTTCGCCTTCTATGCCCCTGAGCCTCCCTTGGAGGAATCCAAGGCGGTAACTGACTCCATCGCTCATGAGACGCCAATTTGTAGGGCTTAAAGCCTCTTTCAGGAGCTTCTGGAGATCATGGATGCTATCGTACTCCACCCGGCCTGATTTGGCATCTTGGAGGCTGAATCCTAGGATAACGTCCTTTTCTAGAACCGGTTTCTCAAATTCGAGCTTGGTATAGCCAGCCTTTTCAAGGAGCGGGTCGAGGAGTGTTTGGAGCTCAACGATAGTGAGCTTCTGTATTGTTGCACATATTCGAGGCTCTCGGGTCACCCTCGATACTATGTGCTTGATGCGGAGAGGGAGGGATTCGAACCCTCGAGAGCGATTAAGCTCTGCCACGTTAGCAGTGTGGTGCCTTCAGCCAGCTCGGCCACCTCTCCAATATGGTATGCTCCTGCCACAGTAGCACGGTGCTGCCCCTCTATCAAGCCATAATCCATCCAATCTCCGTCTGGTGATTGGCTTGTGCTCTTTGGGGATCGGGGTGTTTGCCCTATAGTGCAATGGTGATGTATGGTGTTCGTCTGGGCTGGTCTGAGAGGGATGTAACTGAACGGAAGATATGACACAAGAAACCGCGTTCGAAATTTTGAAATTGGGCAAGAATGTCTTTCTGACCGGACCAGCTGGGAGCGGGAAGACATTTGTCCTGAATCGCTACATCCAGTATCTCCGAGCGCAAAAAGTCGAAGTCGCGGTGACCGCCTCGACCGGCATCGCGGCGACCCATATGAACGGAGTGACTATCCATGCGTGGTCAGGCCTCGGTATCCGGGATACGCTCACGGAGCGTGAAGCGAAAGAAGTGGCTGAGAGTGGAGACCTCGTCGCCCGCTACCGCAAGACGAAAGTCCTCATCATCGATGAAGTGTCGATGCTCGATGCGGATCGGCTGGATGCGGTCGAAAAGCTGTGTCGAGCGATGAAGGATCCATTCCGGCCATTCGGTGGGCTGCAGGTGGTCCTGTGCGGAGACTTTTTCCAGCTACCGCCGGTCAGCAACGGACAGAAGCCGATGCGATTCGCGTTCGAATCAGCCGCGTGGCAGGCGATGGATCTCAGGGTTTGCTATCTCGAAGAGCAGCACCGTCACGAAGATGATCGTTTGAAGGGTCTCCTGAATGCTATCCGGGCGGGTGAGGTAACTGAGGACATGCAGACGATTCTCCAAGAGCGGGTGCTGGCGTTGGAATCGGATGGTTCGCTCGCCGCGCAGGTCGCCAAACTCTTCACACACAATGTCGATGTCGATAGGCTGAATAACCTTGAACTCCTCAAGATCGATGGACCAGCGTATGCGTACACGATGAAACACCGTGGCAAACGGGCGCTCGCCGATGGTTTGCAGAAGAACTGCCTCGCTCCTGAACGATTGGTCCTGAAGGTGGGCGCCCAGGTGATGTTTGTGAAAAACAATTTTGAAAATGGGTACGTAAATGGCACGCTCGGTCGCATCGTTGGGTTCGATGAAAAAACCAAGCTGCCGATCGTCGAGACCTTTTCCGGGCGTGAAGTATCGGTCACGGCTGCCGAGTGGCAGCTCTCGGATGGTGTGGAGGTGGTGGCTGCGATCGAGCAGTTGCCGCTTCGGCTCGCCTGGGCGGTGACGGTGCACAAGAGCCAAGGCATGAGCCTCGATGCGGCCGAGATCGACCTCAAAAAATCATTTGAGTACGGTATGGGCTACGTGGCTTTGTCGCGGGTGCGCAAATTGTCAGGACTCTTCATCCGAGGGATCAATGCGCGGGCACTGGAAGTGCATCCGCTGGTGAGAGAGCGAGATGGTACACTGTTGCAGCGCTCTTCTCTGGCCGGCGAGGAATTTCTCGCCCTCGGACCCGAAGAACGGCTGAGTCTCCAAACTGCCTTTGCAGGTCGGCCAGTACGGGACGAGGCGATGACAGCGGGGAAGAAAAGTGCTGCAGAACAAACATCCATCCAGAAAGTTCGGAAGAAAAATCCGCACGCCTATCAGCGCTGGAACGACGATGATGATGCGAGACTGACGCAGGAGTACCGATCAGGAAAGTGTCGGTCTGTGCTTGCGAAGTTTTTTGCTCGTACTCCAGGGGCGATATCAGCCCGACTGAAGAAACTCGGGTTGGAAGAGTAAGGGCCTTCAGGACGGGTGGGGAGTCATGCTACAGTAAGCAGGCAGGGGATTCATCAAGCAGTATTCCTATGGTTCGTATTGCACTCATCATAGTGGCTGTGGTTGTTGGTGTGCTGATGTGTTGGGGGCTTGTCCGAGATTATTTGACACTCCATGGCCCGGCCATAGAAGATACGTCAGTAGGAGGTGAAACGGCTCTGCGGGTTGGGTCGCGAGGATCGGGGGAGGTTGGGGTTTCTGATACTCAAGAAGAATCTATGAATATCGAACACGACTGGCAGAATTTCACTCCGGACTATATCAATTTGACTCCGAATATCGTGCGGCTTGGCGAAGCAGGCGTGTTCGCTCAGGCGAACGACTTGAAGGTGAAGCTGGTCGATGTCTTGAACGATGGACGTTGTCCGGCGAATGTGAATTGTGGCAATGCGGGATGGGCGACGGTCTCGGTCGAGACGGACTATCAAGGGACAGTCACGCAACATGAGCTGCGGATTTATGGCGGGAATCCGAATGTGTTCATGCCGCCTGAAGTAAAGAGCAATAAGGCGGGATCAGGCAACGTGCTTGCGGTCGGACCGTACAAGATATTTCTGGCAGCCCTCAGACCGTACCCGCTTCTGAATGAAAAAATTGTGAAAAGCGACTATCGATGTTTGTTCCTCGCCGATACTCTTGAAAACCTGGATTTCAAGAAGCAGCTCGTTACCGTCGCGTCGGAAGCACTCAAGCAGCATCTCCCCAATCCTGAAAAGTATTATGCGGTCGGTTTGACGACGACAGGGACGGGGACGGCTGTCGTATATCGGGTACAGTATATCATCCCGTATGGGCCGACCGAGGAGCGCGCCTGGGTGGAAGTCGAACGAATCGATGGGCAGTTGCAGGCCACGAAGTTCGGGCGTTAGAATAGACAGGGACTCTTTTCTTCGGTTCTCGCGTGTCTAACTCGTAACTATAGAAACGTATGCCTTCGACAAAGAATCGGGCGATGTGTGAGAGTTGTATGATGCCCCTCGACAAGGACCCAGGCGAACAAGAGGATGATCGGTACTGCAGCTACTGTTTCAAGGACGGCAAACTCTGCTATGAGGGGACTGACCTGAAGGAATTCCAGCGGATTGCTTATGAGAATATGGTCAAACAGGGGATGAACAAATACAAGGCGAAGTTCTTTGCCTGGATGATTCGTTTCGCCCCGCGCTGGAAGTAGGAGCGACTCGCTCATTAGCGAGGCTCTTGTGTCCTGCCGCCGGTCTTGTGCTCTCGGCGCTCCTCAGATCGTAGTCGTTCTAATCTCTGTCTGATTTACATTTCCCGGAGGCCTATGCTCTTGTCCGTTCTGAAACAGAACCAGTTGCCGCTCGCCGTTTTTTTCACGGGCGGTGCGGTGCTCGTAGTGGAAGTGATCGCGACGCGTATCCTGTCACCGTATTTCGGGAACACGATTTTTACATTCTCGAGTGTCATCAGTGTCATCCTCGCGGCGCTCAGTGTCGGGTATGCGATCGGTGGTCGGCTCTCAGACAAATATCCGAGCGAGCGGTTGTTCGCATTGATCATCCTGGCGAGCAGTCTGAGTGTTTTCAGTGTGTATTTGCTGGTGGTGCTGGTGCTCCCTTCGGCAGCATATGACTTGAATATCGTGAGCGGCCCACTCATTGTCTCAGCCGGGCTCTTTTTTCTGCCGGCTGGCCTGCTCGGTCTGCTCTCACCGTTTGCGATCACGCTCGAGAGCCGTCGCGCGCCCCAAAAGGGTATCGGCGCGGTCTCTGGATCGATTTTCTTCTGGTCGACAGCTGGGAGCATCGTCGGCAGTCTCGGAGCCGGGTTCTTCCTCATCCCGCATTTTGGAGTGAGCGCGATACTCCTCGGAGTTGCGGGGTTGTTGCTCTGCCTGGGCCTCAGTTTGCTCCTTGCCGCCGGCGTGCGCGGGAGTGTTGTCAGTGGAATGGCCTTTGTTTGTGTCGTCGGATCCGTGCTCGCACCAGCGACTGTCCCGTACGCATCAGTTATTAGTCAAGAAACGCGTTATCAAAAAGTGGATGTGGTGGACGGTCTGTACCAGGAGCGGCCGGCGAGATTTTTCCTCCAGGATCAGGCGCCTTCGGGGGCGATGTTTCTCGATAGCGATGAATATGTTTTCGAAATTGCGAAGTACACGGATCTGTATCGCATCCTGCACCCCGATATCAACCGCGCCCTCATTATCGGCGGTGGTGCCTATGTCATCCCCAAGAAGATCTTGAACGATGTCCCGGATATCCGTGTGGATGTAGCTGAAATTGATCCGGCCCTGTTCCCCATCGCCGAGCGATATTTCGGCCTGAAAGAGAATAGTCGTCTCGTGAATCATGTCACGGACGGGCGGCGATGGCTCCGTGATGCGACCGTGCCCTATGATCTGATCTTCAGCGATGTCTACTACTCCTTCTCTATCCCGCCGCATCTCGCAACGGCCGAGTTTTTTGCAGCGGCCGAAGAGAAACTGAGTGAGGATGGGATCTTCCTCGGTAATTTCATCGGTCGTCTCTCATCCGACGGTACCCCGTCATTCCTCCTCTCCGAGATGCGGACGTTTCAAGAGATTTTTCCCAATAGTTATTTCTTCCTGACCGATCCAGAGCATCCGACCGAGGGACAGAATATCGTCTTTCTGGGGTACAAGAACCCGCGCCCCATTGATTTCCATGCGCCGATTTTCACTGCCCGCCCGGAACCCTTTCTCCGTACCCTGGAAAACAAGCGAATCGATACCATCCCGCTCGAACTCGCCCGTTATCCAAAGATGACTGATGACTATGCACCGATCGAGTATCTGATCGGCCATCTGGTAGCGAGTGCACCGGGTAGTCGGCCGATAGCACTCCCGCAAGCACGGTGACCGACGGTGTCAGTCCGTTAGCGGGCGTTTCAAAGGGAGCGTTTGTGGATCCAGGTGTTGCTTGAGTTGGGTATACCAGAGGCCGTAGCCAGCTGCGCTCGGGTGGAAGAGGTCAGTCGCATGGTATCGGTAGGGTAGCATCGCGAAAGGATCAGCCTCGGGACGTTCGATGAAGAGATCGATGTAGGTGGCGTTGGTCTTTTCAGTGGCGGTTATGAAGAGCGCTCGGACCGTGCGGGTGCGATGCTCCCAAATCGAGGCAAACGGTCGGGGAAAAAACGGGGCATTGCCGACATTGCCCGAAGTCATGAGAAAAACTTTTCCGGTGTCACTCTCCGAGACGCGCCGTGCTTCAAGCAGTACCGTCTCAATATCTCGGCTGAGTTGCACGAGGGGAGAAAAGCGGACGATATCATTGCCACCGACCTGGATCACGACACGCTGATAGTGATGATCGGGGAGGCTTCGGAGGACAGGAATGAGGTCAGCGGTCAGACTACCGGAAACGGCGACATTCTCAACTGTCCAGTCGGTGAAATCGGCCGCATAGTGACCGGCGACCGAGAGGGCAGGATCGAGCGCACCGACACCGACGCCCGTCGAGTCACCGACAAAAAGGATTTTTGGTGCGGCGGGATCGGCCGATCGTTCAAATGGTACGGCCTGCTTGACGAGCACTCCACTCTGCCCAATCAGCTGATGGATCCGGAGATACGTGAAAATGCCGTAGCTGATGGCGACGATGAGTAATCCGATGCTGATGGATGAAAGGAACGTCATGCCATCATTGTAACGTGTCATGGCCTTTGGGCAAGGCTGGTTTCGGGAGTATCAGCGGGCAACGACGACACCCCAGACAATTTTGGCCCCGGCTGCCTTCAGGACGCGAGCACATTCATCGAGCGTCGTGCCGGTGGTCGCGACATCGTCGATGAGCCAGATGTATTTCCCGACGATTGGACCAGCCGTTTCGAGCGGTGCAATAAAGGCTGATGAGAGATTGGCTTGACGTTCAGTTTTTGAATCAGTTTTCATCTGCGGTTTGGTGAAACGGACGCGCTGGAGGAGGTCGGTTTGGATGGGGATAGGCGAACCGGGGAGTAGCTGACTCATCAGTTTCTGGGCAATCATCTCAGCCTGGTTGAAGCCGCGGAAGCGCAGTCGTCTCGTATGGAGCGGCACGGGGATGACGATGTCAGGAAGTGGAAAAGGATGATGGGCGATGCTCTTGGCGAGGAGCGAGGCGATGGGATCAGCGGCGGCTTCGATGAAGCGGTACTTCAGCGCGAAAACGAGCTTTTGGAGAAGGCGATGACGATACGGTCGGGCGATAAAGAGGCCGTCGAGCGCGGTCTGGCGTCGACAATCACGGCAGGTGGCACCATTTTTCTGATACGGTCGGCGACATATGGGGCACTCTTGGTACTCGCGTTCGGGGAGAGTGTCAAGACAGGCGGCACACGCGAGCGTCCCTTCGCATTCGCAGCCGAAACAACGGAGCGGGAAAAAGAAATCAACTATCCACTGCCGGCATGCGGCGATCCGACTACCGAGCGAGGACGGTATCGCGTTTGATTGAGAGCGTGAGGTGTTTGGGGAGGTGCTTTCCGAGCATCCGGTCAGCGAGGACGGATTCGACATAGGCTTGGACATTCTTTCTTACGAGCCGAGCTCCTTGCTCGGGTGCAAAGCTCTTCTCAGCGATCCAGTGGGTGATCGTGGCCGGGATCGTGAGGGTGATACCCTGAGCGGCGAGCCGGGCCTTCAATCGATTGAGCTCGAGCAGGGCGATGCGCTCGATCGCCGATTGATCGAGCGCATTGAAGACGATCACCTGATCGAGCCGGCCGAGGAGTTCGGGACGCATTTCTTTCTTCAGTTCTTCGAGGACTTCGCGTTGTATCGCCTCGAACTCGGCGCGCAGCACTCGTCCCGGGATCGCTTCGGCGAATCCGACCTTGGCGGACTGGGTGAAGCTCGCTGTGCCGATATTCGACGTGAGGATGATGAGTGTGTTTTTGAAGGAGACGCGCCGGCCTTCGGCATCGGTGAGTGTCCCTTCATCGAGGATCTGGAGCAGGATATTGAAGACATCCGGATGGGCTTTCTCGATCTCATCGAAAAGCACGACAGCATAGGGGCGACGCCGAATGGCTTCGGTCAGCTTGCCCCCATCGCCGTAGCCGACATAGCCCGCTGGGGCACCGATGATCTGGGCGACGGAGTGGCGCTCCATGAACTCGCTCATGTCGAGGCGGATCAGGGCTTTTGCATCGCCGAAGAATTCCTCGGCCAGGACTTTGGCGAGATGGGTCTTGCCGACGCCGGTCGGACCGAGGAAGAGGAATGAACCGAGCGGGCGGTTCGGGTCATTTACGCCCGAGATGGAACGGGCGAGGGTGGTGAGAACGGCATCTCGGGCGATATCTTGGCCGATAACATTCGTTTCGAGGGCTGTTCTGACTCGGGCGAGCCGGGCGGCTGGCGTGTCTTCGGATAGTCGTGCGAAAGGAATGCCGGTCGCGCGCGAAACGATTTCCAGGATATCCGCGTGTTTGACGATCGCTTGCTTCGATTTCGGCTCGGTGGCAGACGCATGTTCCGCGACTTCCTGCAATCGTCCCTGGATGAGCCCGATAGAGTGCTTCACGGATTCTGCTTCATCGTAGGCTCCATCAGCGATGAGATGCTCTTTCTGATGTTCGGCCTCCTCGAGCTCGCGTTCGAGAGAGAGGAGCGTGGAGAAATTACTCTGGCCCGGCCCGGCTTTCCGATGGCGGACGAGGGAAGCAGCCTCATCGATGAGGTCCAGCGCCTTGTCAGGGAGAAAGCGATCAGGTATGTAGCGAACGGAGAGATCGACAGCAGAGTGCAGTGCCTCTGGGTCAATCACGAGCGAATGAAATGCCTCATAGGCGCTGCGAGAGCGTTCGAGGATTTGCAGTGTCTCCTCGGGCGTCGGTTCCGGCAGCTGCAGGGGCTGGAAGCGGCGTTCGAGCGCGGCATCTTTCTCGAAGTGGCGCTTGAATTCAGAAAATGTCGTCGCACCGATGACTTGGATCTCCCCGCGAGCGAGAGCGGGTTTCAGGATGTTGGCGGCGTCGAGACCACCCTGGGTATTGCCGGTGCCGATGAGGGTGTGGATTTCATCGATGAACAAGATGACATCGGGGCGTTGCTTCACCTCGTGAATGAGTTCCTTCACTCGGTTCTCGAATTCGCCGCGAAAACTTGTCCCGGCGACGAGGGAAGCGAGGTCGAGCGAGTAGATGCGCTTCCCGGAGAGGACTGGTCCCGCTTGGCCGGCCTTCATGCGGAGGGCGAGTGCGGTGACGAGCGCTGTTTTTCCGACACCCGGGTCACCGACGAGGATCGCATTGTTCTTCTCTTTGCGTCCCAGGATATGGGTGAGCCGATCGAGTTCGCGCTCCCGACCGACGAAACGCGTCTCGTTTCCGGCTGTTTCAGTGAGTTCGACGGCATACTGCTCGAGAAAGGAAGCACCGTTCGTGCTCTCGCGTTCCCGCAGCTCGCCTCGGAAGAGTGGGAGATCGGGGAAATCGAACATCCGGGCGAGTTCAGGAAAGTGCTCGAACCGGAGATGGGTGTCGAGCGCCGTGTGGATCTTTTCTTCGCTGACTTCGAGCGTTTCGATGATCGCGAGGAGTGAAGCGTCGTCGGACTCCAAGAGAGCCGCGACGAGGTGTTCCGTCCCGACATACGGATAGCCATGTTCCTTGGCCAGGACATAGGCGCGCTTCACGATGGATTGAGCGACCGCCGAGAGGACGGGTGAGTATTCGGGGCCGACGGGCGGTTTCTTGGGGGGTGATTTTTTTAGGCAGAGTTTCTCAACTGCGTCTTTCTTGAAACCGATATTTTCGAGGAGAATGCTGCCGAGACTGCCTGTTTCCAGGGAAAGGGCGAGGAGGAGATGACGGGGCTCAATTTCCACCGTTTTGGCATAGCGAGCGATATCACGCGCCTCTTTCAGAGCGTGGCGCGCATGAAACGAGAGCTTTTCGCCGAAGGCTGGAGTGAGCATAGAGTAGGCATAGTGTACGGCGTCGAGCAGAGACTGTCAATGCGAAGATGGTCGGAGCGATCCGTGTCCCTTTGTGGGGCACACTGGCAACGGTATATGTAAGTAAGGAATCCTTCTTAGGAAAACGGTAGTGGCTGGCGGACTCGGTGTTCTTCCTTAGTTGCATGTCCCGGTGAAATCCAGACCGAACAGTCGCATCGTGGTATCAGACAACGGTGTATAAGTGGCGGTTTCCGTGACCGTTCGTACCGTGCAGGTATACCCGCGATTATTGATCAGAGTCTGCTCATAGTTGGGGACGATATCAAAGGTTGAGGCCGTGGCATTCTGGATGAGAGCCGTCACGCTCGGTGAGAGGTCATTGCCATGGCCGAGAGCACTCATCTGACAGGTGATAGTCAGGTTCATACCGAGATTGTTATTGGCCGCACTGCCGACGAAGCTCACCTCGGTGCGAATCGGCGTTCCATCAGGATTGATCCGATTGCTCACCCAAGTCTTCCCCAAGAGATACTGGGGAGTGCCGGGGCCGATACAGGTGCCGCTTGGCGGTGTCCCAGGAGTGCCCGGGTTGTCCGGTGGCGTCCCGGGATTACTGATCGGATCAGCCACCGTTGTCGTTCCTGTCACGGTTGACCAATTGGAGAGCTCTCCGCTCGCAGTGACCGCCCGGACCCGGTACGAATAGCCTGTCCCAGCCGCGAGTCCGGTATTTGTGTAGCTCGTCCCGGTGACAGTCGCGATCGGAGTGAAGATGGTACAGGTCAATCCCGTGCAACGTTCCAGCTGATAGACGGTCCCAGCCGAACTGCCCGAAGCAGGGGTCCAGGATATGGTGGCGGTTGATGTCGAAGGTGCGTTCGCGACTAGACCGGTCGGAGCTGGGAGAAGAAATGTTCCTGGAGTCCCAGTGTCACCACGCGGGACCGTCACGACGTCATCGCCTGTCCCACCAGCGCCACCGCCCGCACTCCCTCCTCCACCCCCTGCAGCCATGGGTGTGGTCGCTCCAGCTGAGAGGGAACTGGTCTGACACTGCACCGTATCCCAACCGGTCCGGATGAGATTGGTGCTGGTATTGAAGATCGGGAGGGTCAAGATGAAGTTGACTGTGACCCAGGCTAAGAGGACGATGCACAGTCCAATCAAGGCCGCGATC
>JBATNG010000037.1:0-16037 GCA_049290235.1 Candidatus Moraniibacteriota bacterium
TGTTCCATGAGAGAATCTCATTGTCTGCACACCCCTGAAGCAAGGTGAGTTCATTGGATGAAGCACCTTGGAATTCGAGACCAGAGTTAGAAGCGGTTGAACCAGTGCCATCGGCGGAGTCGAGGAGGTCGAGGCCGAGAGTGAGGGTCGCCCCTTCACTGCCAGCGGCACCCCCGGTGAGGCCGTTACCATTGGCGATGGACTGGACGTAGTTGCCGGTGGTGTCGGTGGTGAGGGCGATGAGATTGTTCAGGCTCGTTGCCCCCGTCCCACCATTGGCCACCGCGAGTGTCGTGCCGTTCCACACGCCCGAAGCAATCGTCCCGACCGCCGTGATATCGGTCAGGTTGCCAGTCGTGATGACCGTGCCTGTGACATTCGGAAGCGTCACGGTCCGATCGGCGGTCGGATTCGTGACCGCCAGTGTCGTTTCAAAACCATCCGCCGCTGTCCCTTCAAACGCGAGCGTTGAAGCTGACACATCAAAGAAAAATCCCGTGTCCGTGGTCGAGCCGCCGACGACGAGGTCATCCGCTGTATCGGTCAAGTATGTGAAAGAGCCAGCACTCGTCCAATCGCTCGTGCCACCAGTCTTGTTGGAACAACCCCACGTTTCCAAAGTTGAATTCCACGAAAGCACCTGATCATTACTGCAACTGCCGAGGAGCCGCAACCCGCCAGCAGTCAGTTCGAGGCCCGAATTCGATGACGCATTGATAGTCGTACCTGTCGTCGTCACATCGAGGCCGAGCGTGATCGTACCGGCGCCATTTGTGATTGTGGCACCGTTGCCCACAGCCAGAGTGTTGAGTGTGTAACCCGTGCCGTTGCCGATGAGCAATGATCCGTTGCTGGCGGCTGATCCGCTCACTCCAGTTCCACCGCGCGAGACGTTGAGCTGTGCTTCACTCCCGAGTGAACTGGCACCACTCCAATACGCGACATCCCCCGCTGTCCCTGTCCCCGAGAGACCCGAGGAAAAGCTCGCACATTCCCACACATTCGTCGCATCATTCCACGCGATGCCCTGACCATTGGCGCAACCTTGCAAGAGCGAGAGTTCGTCCGAGCCCGCGCCGCCAAATTCCAAGCCGCTGTTCGATGACGTCGCCCCCGTCCCATCCGCGCTGTCGAGGAGGTCGATATCGAGCGTGGCTGCCGCACCTTCGCCCGAGGCCGAACCCGAGACACCATTGCCGCCTGCGATCGTCGCGACATAATTCCCGACTGTGTCCGCACCGAGATCGATGAGATTGGTGAACGCCTGCGTCCCCGCGAAGGTAATATCGCCTGTCATCGTCCCACCCGACAGCGGGAGGAAACTGCCGGAGGCCGTGGTCGAAATGTCGGAGAAAGCTGAACCATCGTTGGAGACCTGCCAGCTCTGCGTCGACCCATTGTAACGGATTGCGGGCGGTGTGCTCGAACTCGAAACCGCGAGATCAAAGTTCGCGCTCGTCAGTCCGGTGCCACTCCCGATCGTAAAGACTTCGGAGTCTGTCCCTGTGTCCGTGTTCTGCTGGTGGATATCGCCGAAGCGTGCATCGTCACCACGCACGAGCTGGTTATTGCCAGTCCCCACGGGCAGCTGCTTAAGATTCACCTTGCCGTTCTTATCGAGCACGAGCAGATTGCCTTCGCTCGTGCCGAATGTCTTGCCGCGGAGGAATTGCGAGTTGAGAGCTGATGGGACCGCGCCGAGTTTCTTGCGTGGCACCATTTCCGAATCAGTGCCGACCCGGATACCGAGATAATAATCCCCGCTTTCAAAACTCAGACTCGCCGGCAGCGCTGTCGCTGATCCGAGGAAGGCACGCAGCACACCGTTCCTCACCGTGACTTTCTGGGTTTCTTCCCAAAGCCGATCGTCCGCATTCGAGGGATAAGCGTCTTGAGTCGTCCGATCAGTCCGATAGAGAGCAAAGCGTACATCGTACTCGCCATTGGTGATGATCTTGCTCTCGGCATCAAAGAGCGAAACAGCGACCGAAATCTGGTTGATTGATTGCGCCAAAACCGATTGGGAGGTGTACCCCCAACCAATGAGACTCCCCGTCGCCAATGCGATCGCTAGGAGGAAAGTATGCGTTTTTAGGTTTTTATTTTTTACATACCAGTGCATGGCGGACATTCATGCCATAGCGGAATTATACCACGAAAGACAGTCATTTTCTCTATCTTGGCAAGGGGCTATTTGTTCGTTACCGCCCAACCGAATACCTCGCCGATCGCACCCGCGATGAGGTCGAACAATGACACCGTCCGCGCGCCTGTGAAGACCGCATGCGGCTCGCTTTTCACCCGATTGCCATAGCGGTCGCTCACATCGATGGTATACAAATACGTCGAGGCCGGATCGAGCCCAGAAATGATGACGCTGTGATTGTAGCTATAGTCGCCTTCATCAACACCACGCTCCGTCTGGCCGATACCCTTGGAGTACCTCACCGATGCGAGCGCGAGCTTATTGGTCGTCCAGGTCACGACGAGCTTCACTTCCTGCTTATTCTTCTCAGTGAAGGCTTCGCCGCGGATATTCTCTACCGTGAGCGCCCCGACTTCCGATTCATCAATGAGGAACTGGAGCTCGCCACCGATGACGATCTCACCCGCCTTGAAGTGCTCACTCTCAAAATTGGCATTGTCGTCCGGCAGGGCAAGCGTCGCTCCCTCGGACGAGAGGGCAGGTGGGGTTGACTCTTTCACTTCAGCGACTGGCTTCGGTTCCAGTGTGGCCGGTACCGTCCCGGCATTGTGGAACCACCAGTACATGACTCCTGCGATGACACCGACAAATACCAACGTCACCGCACCGCGTCGCACCACCCGATGCCGCCACTTACTCGCCGGCGTCGCGACCAGTTCATCCGCCGGCAGATCTGAGGCCATCGACTGGACAGCCGGGGGTGATGCCACACCAGACACCACCAAGGCTGGTTCGCTCGGCGTGACGGCTGGCTTTTCCGGTACCGGTGGAGTTTTACTGCCGAGAAAAGGATTGAGGGGTGATGGCGGTGTTGCCATACGCAAAGAAGTGACGGTTCGTGGTCAAGACACGGCTCTATATCCTCGATATTGTACCATGTTTCTCGCCATATCCGACATTGATTTCCTGGCGTATTTTCAAACGTATCCTCGCTCGTACACAGACTGGACCGAAGCGGTGAAGCAAAACAGAAAAAGCGACCGTCTTCGGATCGCTCTCGATTCAAACATTCGACTGCCAGACACTATTTTGCGAGCCGGAGTTCGAGTTTGTGAATCCTTTTCTCCAGCTCACGCACTTCGAAACGATATGCCACTTCGACCATCCTAAGTTTTAGGTCTTCTAAGTCACTCTTGACATCCTGGATTTCTTGCTGAATCTCGTCCAGCCGACGGTTAACTTCTGCAAATCTTGAATCGACACTATCAAATTTTTCATGAATCGCCAAAAATTCACTCTGCATGAGCGTCGCCAAATCCTCGATGGTCGTGACTTTCTTCGGCTTCTTTTTCATGGCAAAACCATCATACCACCAACGATAATTCCTAGCAAAACCCCTCTTTCAAGCCTCAAATTCACCTGGAGGTCGAACCTCTAAGTTATTAACCGATACAAGTTTTCAGTAGGTAGAAGGTGGTGCTTCTAAATCCCCCCAACTCACCCAAAAAGACTATTGGTGCAACAAGAGGGGGGGCTGACTCACCGTACCGGCATGCACATTGAAATACCAACAGTCAGCAGCCAAGGCTGCCAGTACCAACAGGATTCCTATGTATTGGACGGTACGCGCTCTGGTGAGGGACATGGTGTAAGGGAAATCCGACAGAAGAGACCCGAAAACCTAAACTGGGAGACGAAATAAAAAAAGTTTGAAACCCTAAAGAGACGATAGAAAATTATTTTTCTGTGTTTAGAGTTTAGAGTTTCCTCATTTCGTGCTTCGCTCAATTATGCGAGTCGTCCGAGTATGCCGTTCAGTTCTTCGTTCGAGTAGAATTCGATCGTGATCTTGCCGCCTTTGCCCTTGGGTTGAATCTTCACCTTCGTGCCGAGCTGCTCGGTCAGCCACTCTTCTTTGGCCGCGAGTTCAGGGGCTGGCTCACGCGCCGTACGCAGATGCGAACGGACCGACACTTCACGGGCTTTTTCCTCAGTTTCGCGGACGGTCAGTTCTTCCTTGATGATGAGATCAAAGAGGGCACGCTGCTTTTCTGGATTGTCGATCGATAGCAGCGCCTTGGCGTGACCTTCACTGATCTTCCCAACGATAATGGCCCGTTGGATCTCTACCGGCAGAGTCAGCAGCCGGAGTGTGTTCGAGATATTCGGTCGGCTCTTGCCCATTTTCTTGGCGACGACATCCTGATGCAGGCCAAATTCATCCGTGAGCCGCAAGTAGGCCTTCGCCTCTTCGATCGGGTTCAGGTCATGCCGCTGGATATTCTCGATGATGGCGAGCTCAAGCTTTTCCTGATCGCCCGCCGCCTCGCGGATCACGACCGGGACAGTGGCGAGTCCGGCGCGCTTGGCCGCCTGCAGCCGTCGTTCCCCCGCGATGAGCTCGTATTTTCCTTCACCAAGCGAAGAGAGAACGAGTGGCTGGAGGATACCGTGTTCTTTGATCGAGTCCGCGAGTTCGACAAGTTTGGCTTCGTCAAAGTGCAGCCGCGGCTGATGCGGGTTCGGTACGATATCAGCGATGGCGATCTCGCGGGTCAACGGAACATCGGGATGTGAGACAGTGGTCGGTGGAAGTGCCGAAACCGGGATGCCACCAATCGCCACTGGCTGAGCGGAGTCAGATACTGGATTCCGCTTCGGTGGGATGAGCGATGCCAATCCCCGTCCGAGTCCATACTGCTGGGCCATACCAAACGAGCGTTTAGGGTTTAGGGATGAGAATAGAATGTTTGCATTCCTCCAGACTCACTGCATCCATCATATCACTTTATTGTCTTCTCTTTCCTGCTCTTCCCGGGCGATGATCTCACGCGCGACGGACTTGTAGGCGCGAGCACCCTTGGAAAACGCATCGAAGTCGAGGATGGACTTGCCGAAACTCGGCGCCTCGGCGAGACGAACGGAGCGCGGGATGACTGAATCAAAAACGGGACCAGGAAAATGACGCCTGACTTCCTCGACGACCTGCCGCGCCAGCCGATTCCGACGATCAAAGAGGGTGAGGAGCGCACCAAAAATTTTCAGATTCGGCTGCAGGTGTTCCCGGACGAGTTCGATCGTGCCGAGAAGCTGCGACAATCCCTCGAGCGCATAGTACTCGGTCTGCACCGGCACGATAACACCATCACTCGCGACGAGACCGTTGACCGTGAGGAGTCCGAGGGACGGTGGACTATCGATGAGGATATAGTCGAATTCGGAACGAACTTGCCGGATGACCTGATAGAGACGAAACTCTCGCTCAGCGATATGCACCATCTCTATCTCAGCCCCCGCCAAGTCCTGCGCCGCTGGGATGAGATAGAGATTCGGGATACCGATATCGAGGATAATCTCCATGGTGGGTAGTCCCATAATCATCGAGTGATACAGGTTCTTTTCGAGGTTGCGGACATGGACACCCAAGCCCGACGAGGCATTGCCCTGCGGATCGAGGTCGACCAAGAGGACACGCTTCCCCGCCTCCGCGAGATAGCGCGCGACATTGATCGTGGTCGTAGTCTTCCCGACGCCACCTTTCTGATTCACGAAGGCGATGACTTTGGCCATGAAATTAACCTACAACTTATAACCAACAACCAACAACAAAATAATCCTCACCCTTTCCGATTGTAGGTTGTGAGTCGTGAGTTGTTGGTTCCATTATATTCCATTGACAACACTCTATCAATTGCCTACCCTTCCCTAAAGAGAGCCTTTTTGGCCGGGATGGCGGAATGGTAGACGCACGGGACTCAAAATCCCGCGATAGCAATATCATGAGAGTTCGAGTCTCTCTCCCGGCACCACTCAAGAAAGTTACATTTGGTACGGGGCAAGCGGGACTTTTACCCGCCTTTGGAGGGGGAAATCCGCGATAGCAACATCGTGAGGGTTCAAGTCCTTCCTCGCCCACCAGTAAATAATTCGAGTCTCTCTGCCCGCCTGTAGTTCAAAGAGCGCAGGCGGGTCCCGCGGCACAACCACTCAGTCAGACTGATCGGCTCATGAGGGATAGTCGTCTCTACTTTCGAGCTCGGATACCGACCTCGATCGCCCGAGAGGTCCGTTGAAAGAATCCCTCCGATCGGATTCGGACCACTTTGTCGCGCCACTGGGCGTCGCTGCACGAAATGACAGCGCCCGATTGCGTATAAAACGTTACCTGGAAAGTATAGTCCGGACTCGCTGTACCGTTGTTATTGGAGGCACTGATGACCCCGTTCGAACAGCCCGCACCCGAAGCCGTAGCTGACAAATTGCCAGCGAGGGTACCCAGTGAGGTATCCTCGTATGGCGGATCCGTCATATCTGTATTTGGAGAAGCAACTGCTATGGCCGGTGAATTGTCGATATAGATCCGTTTCAAAACCCGTTCCGCTCCGCTATCCGCCGCCTGGAACGCGATGGCGGATTTCTGCGTGGCGAAGCTCGCCTTCCGTTCCAAGACCGAAACGCTGAGCAGTGTGATCCCCGAAAACAAGAGGAGCGAAAGCAGCACCAGCGAAAAGCCGAGGGCCGATCCTTTGAGCGTGGTTCTCCGGTCCAACATATGATTACAGTATACTCCCCTCGAGGTCTTCTCCCAATCCGAGTTCGGCCGTGTGTGCGATGAGGAGTGCGACGGTCACCGGCCCGACACCGCCCGGCACCGGGGTGAGATATCCTTCGGCGGATGCGAAACTCTCGGGGTCCGCATCACCCACCACCTCGGTACCGACACGTGTGATCCCTCCGTCAAGAATGATCGCTCCATCGCGGACCATGTCCCCCGTCAGGAAGTGCGGGTTCCCCGTCGCAGTGATCACGATGTCGGCCGACTTGAGCTGAGCGACACTCTCTCTTGTCATGCGATCGAGAGTATCCTCCGACTGGACACCCAACCGACCGAGAGCGGTCTTCATCACGCGAGCAAACAGCGCTGAATTCGCGAAGATATGCGCGTGCTTCCCCTGAAGAGACACCCCCGGACTCTCGAGCAGCATGAGGAGCGCCCGCGGGAAGGCCGGCGGAACCGAAGAAAGACCGGCAAGGAAACGGTTGACCGTCTCCGGGTGAAACCCGTCAGCATCCTTGGATGGATCGATGGTGGCGATAACAGCGTCTGCATCAATCGAGTCAGGCAGCGGTAACTGGACGATGATGCCATGGATATCCGGCCGCCCATTGAGCGAGCGCACCACGGCCTGAACTTCAGCGGTCGTTGCGGTCGCCGGGAGTACCTGTTTCTCGAAATACATCCCGACCGATTCCGCCGCCCTGGCCTTCAACCCGACATAGATCTCGGAAGCGGGGTCATCACCCACGAGGAGAGCGGCCAGTCCCGGTGTCACGCCGCGGGATCGGATACGTTCCGCCACTGTCTGGAGCAGCCGCTCAGCGATCGGTTTTCCATGGATCAGCTGCATAGGTCTAGAGGAAGATAAGTGCGAAAAGGACGGCGATCATGATACGGTACACGCCAAAAGCGACGAAGGAATGTGTCTCGACATAGCGCAGCAGGAATTTGATAGCGATGAGGGCAACGAGGAAGGAAACAACGAGGCCGATCAAGAGCAAATGGATATCCGTGAGTGAAAAACTGGCATGATTCTTGGCCACGTCCAGGGTCGTCGCAGCGATCATGGTCGGCACGCCGAGGAGAAAAGAGAACTCCACAGCCGCGGTCCGGGACAGTCCGGTGAGAAGTCCACCGACGATGGTCGCACCAGCGCGCGAAACACCCGGAACCACAGACAGTGTCTGACCGAGACCGATGAGCAAAGCCTGCCGGTATGTCAGTGTCTCAACCGTCGTCGGATTCATCGGCTCCTGACGGTAGTGCTCGAAGAGGATCAGTACGATGCCACCGACAAAGAGTGCTCCCACGACGGTCAGCTGGGATTCGAGGAGCGAACGGATCGTGGCATAGAAAAGATAACCCACGCCGAGGGCTGGCAGGAGTGCCACCACGATACGCTGCATGATCGCCCGATCAAACAGGAGTTTCCGCCAGTAGAGCGTGACCACGGCCAGGATTGCGCCGAGCTGGATCACCACCTCAAATGATTTCAGGAAGTCAGTCTCCGGTAACCCGAGGAGATGCGAGACGAGGACGAGATGCCCCGTCGACGAAATCGGCAAAAATTCCGTCAGACCTTCGACGATACCAAGCAAGAGGGCATCCAGTATTTCCATAGGAGTTAAAAGAGTGTGTTGGCGCGCAGCGTATCCTCGAGGCTCGCATGTTCCGTCTTGGCTGACTCGAGCAAGTCCTTGTTCCCGTGGAGTTCGGCGAGGTATCTCCAATCGCGGAATTCCGGATACCGGCGGAGTTCCTCCTCGAGCACCTCGACCGTCGCTCGGACGTCCCCAGCACCAGTATGCGCGGTCGTGTGATGCTTATCGCAGTACAGTTTGTAGGCAGCGCTCAGGTTACGCGGGGCGAACATATCGCGCTTCTCCATCTTGTGGTAGAGGATCTTGGCGTCGAGAATCTTTTTCGAGAGATAATCGAAGCTTTTCCCCACCGAAGCGAATTCTGTCTTGAGGAAAGGGAGGTCGAAGCCGGTGATATTGAAGCCACCGACATCCACTCCCTCGAAAGCACTCCACAACGTATACGAAAGCTTGGCGAAACTCGGGCTCTCGGCCACATCTGCATCTGTGATGCCGTTGATGGCGCTGGCTTCCGGCGGAATCGGCCGGCCCGGATTGATCCGGTGGACATGCGCGACGACACTGCCGTCGGGCATGATTTTCTCATAGGCCAGCTCGATGATCTTGTCCTCGCCCGCCGACAATCCGGTCGTCTCGAGATCGAAGACAATCAGCGGCCGATCGAGTGGTAACAGTTCTGGGATACAGCTCTTCATGGAGTTCAAGAAATGGATAAACGGCCGCTACCGGCCTCTTGGTATATTACTCAACTGTGACGCTCTTGGCGAGATTGCGCGGCTGGTCGATGTCGTATCCGCGCTCGACGGCGACAAAATATGCGAAGAGCTGGAGCGATATCACCGAGAGGATCGGTACGAACATCTCGAGCGTCTTCGGGATAAAGATCGTATCGGTCGCTTTCTTTTTGATCACCAGGTCGCCGGTCGTCGCGTGCGCAAACACTTTGCCGCCACGAGCGAGGATCTCTTCCATCCCGCTCATGTTCTTCTCATAGACACTGTCGCGCGGGAGAAGTATGATCACCATCGCCGTCGGATCAATGAGTGCGATCGGCCCGTGTTTCATCTCTCCGGTCGGATACCCCTGAGCCGGAACATAGGCGATCTCCTTGATCTTCAGCGCGCCTTCGAGCGCATTCGGAAAGCTGAATTTTCGCCCGAGGTAGAGGTAGTGTTCCTGCTTAGCATACTTCTTGGCCACTCGCTTGATCCGGTTCGCGTTTGCCAAGACCGCCTCCATCTGCTTCGGGAGAGCAGCGAGTGCTTTGACGACGTGCCGTTCCACGACCGGTGATAATCCGCGCTCTTGGCCGAGGTACAACGCAAGGAGCGACAAGATGGCGAGCTGTGAGGTGTAGGCCTTGGTCGACGCCACACTCACTTCGGGTCCGGCATGACAATAGACACCAGCCTCCGTCTCACGGGCGATCGTCGAGCCGACAACATTCACGATACCGAGAGTTAGGGCCCCTCTCGCCTTCGCTTCGCGGATCGCCGCCAGTGTATCGGCTGTCTCGCCGGATTGTGAGATCGCGACTACAGCCGTCCGCTTGTCGAGGATCGGCTGGCGATACCGAAATTCTGAAGCCATCTCGACTTCGGTCGGGATCTGAGCAAATTCCTCGATCAGATATTCTCCGACGAGACCGGCGTGATAGGAAGTCCCGCAAGAGACGATAACGATACGATTGATCTGCCTGAGTCGCTTCTCGACTGCTCGGAGACCACCGAGCCTAACTCGACCCTCTTTCACCAAGAGCCGGCCGCGTAACGCATCGGTGAAGCTTTTGGGTTGCTCAAATATCTCTTTCAGCATGAAATGCGGGTAGCCTCCCCGCTTTGCCACCGCTTGATCCCACTCAAGTGTCACTTCTTCCTTTGCTCGCTTCCGACTGCCGAGTGTCTTTACCGTGTAGCCATCACGGTCTATCTTTGCCACTTCGCCATCATCGAGATAGACGACGCGTTTCACATCGCCCACCATCGCCGAGACATCAGACGCCACAAACATCTCCCCCTTTCCGATACCCAGAACGAGCGGACTGCTCTTCCGGGCGGCCAGCAGCATACCCGGATACTGGCTCGAGATCGCGACAATCCCGTAAGCGCCACGAAGTGCCTTGAGCGCTTTCACAAACGCTTCTTCGAAAGAGGCGGTTTTCATCTCCTCCTCAATCAAATGTGCGATCGTCTCGGTATCTGTTTCGGAACGGAAACGATGCCCCTGCTCCTCGAGCACCTCCCGCAGCTCGCGATAGTTCTCGATGATGCCGTTGTGGACGACGGCGACCCGGGCCTGGCAATCGATATGCGGATGTGCATTTTTCTCCGATGGTTTCCCATGGGTCGCCCAGCGAGTGTGCGCGATGCCCATACCTTCGACGGACACGGTGCCGATCTTGGCTTCGAGTGCTGCGACTTTCCCCGTTGCTTTTACCGTCCGCACCTTGTTTCCATCGAGAAAGGCAACCCCAGCCGAATCATAGCCGCGATATTCCAAACGCTTCAGTCCATCGATAAGGAAGTCCTTGACCGGACGCTGTCCCGTGTATCCCACGATGCCGCACATAGGCCAGGTGGTTAATCAGTAACGACAAAATTGAGGATACGTCCCGGCACGTAAATACATTTCCGAACTTGCTTCCCTTCGATTTGCGCCTGGATCTTCGGATCGGCGAGCGCGAGTGCTTTCGCCTCTGCTTCGGTCGCATCGACGGCGAGGTCAATAGTGCCGCGGACCTTACCATTTACTTGGACACCGATAGTCTTCGTCTCCTCGCGAATCTTCCTCGAATCATACTTCGGCCACGGCGCCAGGAAGATTGATTTCTTCTCGCCGAGCATGCTCCACAGCTCTTCGGTCATGTGCGGCGCAAATGGAGCTAGAAGAATCAGTGTTGTCTTGAAGTGTTTTTCAGGAATATTCACCTCTTCCCCCATTTCATTTACCAGAATCATGAGCGCACTGATCGCCGTGTTGAACTTCAGCTCAGCGATATCTTCCGTGACCTTTTTGATAGTTTTATTGAGACGATTCTCAAATGACTTTGACGCCCAGGAAGGCCTTGGTGATACAGGCTTTTTCTCTTGAAGTTTCCAAACTTTTTCGAGAAACCGGCGGAGGCCGATGATGCTCGCCGTATTCCACGCTTTCATCTCATCTAAGGGGCCCATGAACATTTCGTACAAACGGAGGCTATCAGCGCCAAACTCCGCGATCACCTGATCAGGATTGACCACATTCCCCTTCGACTTCGACATCTTCTGGCCGTTTTCTGCGAGGATCATTCCCTGATGGCGGAGCGTCCGAAACGGCTCATCAAATGCGAGGTGGCCATACTGACGAAGCGCTTTGGTGAAAAACCGGGCGTAGAGGAGATGGAGGACCGTGTGCTCCGCTCCACCCATGTAGAAATCCACCGGCAGGTACTGCTCCAGTTTCTTTTTGGCAGCAAACTGTTTCGTATTGTTTGGATCAGCGTAGCGGAGATAATACCAGCTCGAGCAGACGAAGGTGTCCAGTGTATCACTCTCGCGCCGAGCTTTGGCGCCGCATTCCGGACACTTCACTTTATGGAAGCTCTTCGAGCGGACGAGCGGCGACTCCCCAGTCGGACGGAAATCAACATCCGTCGGGAGCTTCACCGGGAGGTCCTTCTCCGGCACTGGCTGTGCGCCACAATCATCGCAGTAGACGATCGGGATGGGCGCGCCCCAGTAGCGCTGCCGGGAGACGAGCCAATCACGTAATCGATAGTTCACTACTTTCTTCCCGAGCTTTTCTTTCTTCAGATACAACGCCATTCTCTCTCGGGCTACAACAGATTTAAGTCCGTCATAATCCTTCGAGGAATTTACCAGAGTACCATCACCTGTAAAAAAACCTTCTTTCTCAACTCTTTCTATCCCATCTTCAATAAATAACTTATCCCGCTCTTCAAGATTATTAAGATCTCTTGTGTCTGAACCAGAACTCGCTGACCGAATCACTACTATTTTTTTCTCTAGTCCTTTTTTCTTCGCAAACTCAAAGTCCCGCTCGTCATGCGCTGGGACACCCATCACCGCGCCCGTGCCATAGGTACCGAGTACATAGTCCGCTGCGTAGACTGGCAATCGCTCACCGGTAAACGGATGGACGACTTCGATACCCTCGAGGAACACGCCCGATTTCTCCTTGTTCAGCTCAGTCCGTTCGAGGTCAGTTTTCTTCTTCGTGGCTACCAAGTATTTTTTTACCTCATCAACATTCTGGATGCGGTCAGCAAGCTTTGCCACGAGCGGATGTTCGGGCGCGACAACGACATAGGTGCAGCCATAGATCGTATCGAGCCGCGTCGTGAAAACCCTCACTTCTTCCTCGGTATCGGCCACATAGAAGACAACCTCAGCTCCCTCAGAGCGGCCGATCCAGTGGCGCTGTGCGGACTTGGTCGATTCGGGCCAGTCGATCGTATCGAGACCTGAGAGGAGGCCGGAAATTTTCTTGCCATTCTTCTGGTCACTCTGGGTCTTTGTCGGTTCGATAAAATCAGTGATCTTGAAGAACCACTGCTCCAGATCCTTCTGGATGACGATATCACCCGAACGATCACATTTGCCGTCGATCACCTGCTCATTGGCGAGCACTGTCTGGCATGACGGACACCAATTCACCTTGGCTTTCTTTTTGTAAGCCAAACCGTTCTTGTAGAGAAAGAGGAACATCCACTGCGTCCAGCGATAATACTCCGGACTCGAAGTATTCAGTTCGCGATCCCAATCGTACGAAAGTCCGATCGACTTGATCTGCCGAGTAAAGTTCTTAATCGACTCCTTCGTCCGCTTGTCGGGATGGATACCAGTCTTGATCGCGAAGTTCTCGGCTGGCAGACCAAACGCATCCCAACCGATCGGATGGAGCACGTCATATCCCTGAAAACGCATGAAGCGCGCGTAAATATCGGTCGCGGTGAAATTCTCAACATGACCGACATGGAGCCCGTCGCCAGACGGATAGGGAAACATATCGAGACAGTAGTACTTGCCCTTGGTCCCTTTGGGCTTGGGATGACCCGATTCCCAGTATTTCTGCCACTTCTTTTCGACTTTTTTCGGATCGTATCGAATGTCCATAGGGTAGAGTACTCACCCACTCTAGCCGAAAACAGGGCTCTTTTCAAGCGGAAATTCTCGCCCCTGACACCTCTCTGATGGGCACGAAATATGCTCTCGTCTACGGCGCTGTCCCGCTCACGCACGGGCCGAAACCGCTCAAAACCCGGACACCATTGACATTCACACAGCTCGGTGAGAAGGCGGTTTGGACAGCCGAGAGGCTGGTATAGGTCGCACCATGAATCGTCCAGGGGAAGGCTGGGATACCCGTTGTGCCCGTACCGCTACTCGTGCCTGAGCCAGAGGTCGTGCCACTCCCTGAGCCACTTCCGCTTGTACATGCAGGGTGGGTACCGGAGGTGCCTTGCATCGCGCCAGGCTCTAAAATTTTGAAGGTACAAGGCCAACCTACTGGGCAGTTGTCGAGAAGCTTCACATTGTAGTAATAGATCGTATTAGGGAGAATGGGACAGTTCCCGTTACCAAGGAGAATCGTTGGCATGGAACCAGCACCCCCTTCTGCTTTGCACGCAACGGGAAGTGATGAGGAGAAGTCACCCGGAATCGTCGAGAGTGACGTCAGAGTCCGTGTCGGGATCCCAACGCCTTGTAGCTGCGTAATTCTGAAGTAGATTCCGGGCGTTATCGTTCCACTCAAAGCGTAGCGGATGCTGTAGACGGTCGAATTGTTTTGGAATGGTTCGTCACGGCAATTGTTAGGGTCAGTGTAATCACTTTTCCCATTAATACAACCAGGAAGGGTCGTGGATCCACCAGAACCAGGCGCATAGGACTGATCCGCAACGAGGAGGCTACTATTCGGTCTCCAAGTCCCTCTCCCTATCGTATCACCCGTCGGATTTGCCGCACCTGCCGGGATGGTGCAGGAGGCGGTGGTGCCAGTCCCACTCCCGCTCGTTGCGCTACAGTTAGTTCCCGCCCTCGGATCAGATGTTTGCATCGAAAGATCTGCCGCAGTTCCGAGTTCATCAAGAAAGAATCCACATCCACTATTAGTGAGGTTTGTTGCACAGGAGATAGAAGTAACATTAACATAACCTGTCGAGGGTGGATTGCAAGTTCCCGGAAATGTGAGTGCAACTGAGCCACTTCCCGTGCTCGTACACCCGCCAACTGCCGCCCCTCCCGGTGTTGTTGAAATTGATATTCGTCCATTATTTCCAGAAACAGCTCCATGTGTTGCGTCAGTCAAACTTAATGAAGTTAATCCACCTCCAGTTAATGAGTAGGGAATCGCAATCGTTCTTCCAACCACTGAGTTGATATATGTTTGCGTCCCGGCAGTATTCTGTACTCGATATTGTCCAAGTGGTACAACACCACCGATTTGCACTGCTGGGCCTGCACTGTGCGTACCAACAGTACAGTTTGGAATAGTGCTTCCACTTCCTGAGCCACTCCCACTCCCACTCGATGCAGTACACGACACCGTGGTGCCCATTAAATCCGGCGGGGCTTGGATGATATATTTACAATGTGCATCTGGTTCAATCGGGCAAGCTGATGTTGTCTTGATGTTCAAGTAATAGAGACTGCCTGGTGTGACGGGGCACCCTGCACCTCCGACTAACATGCGGATTACTGGTACCACTGGAAATGTCTCATTGCATAGGGCAGAAGTCGAGAAGTCGCCGGGTCTTGTTGATAAGGATATCGTTACCCCTGTTCTCACGCCGGAACCCGTGGCGCCGTCTGAAATACTCACGTATTGTCCTGTTGCAGAGAGTGTGTTGCTAGTTATATATCGCACCGATACGACAGTGCCCGTGGTGAGCACTGCATCTGGTGGCCATATGCTTGGGCAATTGTAGTAAGAATTGCTCGCGCACGCTGGCACCATTGTGAATCCGTGCGTGTTGTCCACCACTGTCACATTTCCTCCCACTCCACTCGGGCGGAATGTGCCGCTTCCGAAACCATGTCCAGCACTCGCAGTGTCCCCCAACGCACCAGCGGAGCAGTAATTCGTCCCTCCTCCGCCTCCCGCTCCACTCCCCCCTCCGCCTGCCATCCCATACGGATCATCGGGTGGTGGGACATAGACATACGGATTACTCGGGACTCCTTGAGTTGTCGCGCTGACCACATTGGTCCAGCCAGAGACTCCCGCCGCACTCACGGCCTGGACATGATAGGAGTAGCCAGTGCCTGAGGCGAGACCAGTATCGCTAAAGCTTGTGCCGGTGGTGGTTCCGAGGGTGGTAAAGGTGGTACAGGAGAGACCCGTGCAACGCTCAACGAGATAGCCAGTGGCCCCCGGGACAGCGGTCCAGGTGACGTTGATGGCTTCCGTCGAAGGAGCCGAGGCGGTAAGACCGGTAGGTGAAGGGAGGGCCGGGGCACTGATCGGGGTACCGGAGAGGTCTCGAGGGATCGTCACGGCATTCCCCAGTCCTCCGGCTCCACCACCAGTCCCACTACTTCCACCACCCCCGCCGGTTGAGGGGGGAGCTGTCGCGATGGTGCCGACCGAATAGGAGGCGGTACTACACTGCACCGTATCCCAACCGGTCCGGATGAGATTGGTGCTGGTATTGAAGATCGGGAGGGTCAAGATGAAGTTGACTGTGACCCAGGCTAAGAGGACGATGCACAGTCCAATCAAGGCCGCGATC
>JBATNG010000038.1:0-9231 GCA_049290235.1 Candidatus Moraniibacteriota bacterium
AGGTACAGCCGATCCATTTGCCCGTTTCGCTCGACGCCGTGCTCGCGCCGACGTATTGGAAGACGATCGTGAATCAGTACAAACAGAAACGACGCTGGGCTTATGGGATCGAAAATTTCCCGGTGACGATGCGCGCGATCTGGCCGGACCTCGGCATCCGGACTCGGACGAAACTACGCATCATGTTCGAGATGCTCGAGGGTCACTACTCGTGGGCGACGACATCATTCCTCCTGACCTTCCTCGGTTGGCTGCCGCTGTTCCTCGGTGGAGAAGCATTCAAGGAAAGTGTCTTGGCCCACAATCTTCCGTTCTTCACGCGCACGCTCATGACACTCGGCATGTCGGGACTGCTCGTCTCGATCCCGATGTCACTTCTGACACTACCACCGCGGCCCAAACGCTATCACTGGTCACGCAACCTCCTCATGTTTTTCCAGTGGTTCTTGGTGCCGGTCGTGGCCTTCCTCTCGGCGATCCCGGCGATTGATTCGCAGACCCGCATCCTCACCAAGCGCTACTTCGGCGAGTTCTGGGTGACTGAAAAGATGAGAAAGGGGTAAAAGAATTTTCAATTCACAATTTTCAATCAATTTCCAATTATACAATATTGAAATGAAAAGAAGTATGAACATTCAATACTTTGCGACAACCAGCGACCATAAACTGCGTGAGGTCAATCATATGCTCGGGTATGAATTGGAAAAGATTCACCTCGAGCTCACCGAGCCGCAGGACATGGATGTGGAAGTAATTGCTCGAGCCAAGGCCGAAGAAGCGTTTCAAAAAGTTGGTGAGCTGGTGTTGGTCGAGGATTTTGCCTGGTACCTTGATGTTTGGAATGGTTTGCCTGGACCTTTTGTCAAGTATTTTGTGCAGACAGTGGGAAGTGCTGGTATTCTCAAGATGTTGGGTGACGAACAAAACAGAAAGGCATTAGCGAAAACAGTAGTTGCTTATAATGACGGTACGCAAGTACATGTGTTTGTCGGTGAACTGTCCGGTACGGTCGCAACCGAGATGCGCGGAGAGAGTGGTTTTGGTCTGGACCCGATATTTATTCCTGATGGGCACACCAAGACTTTTGCTGAGATGTCGGCAGAAGAAAAGAACAGCGTCTCCATGCGCGCTTTGGCTGTGAATCAGTTGAAAGAGTTTTTGAATCAAGAAACAGCGTAGTTACTCCAGATGAATTCGTTCTTCGAAGGTCTGCAGAGACTTGCGGAGGAGCGGGTGATCGGCGAGTGTCGGGTCGGCGGCGAGGACGGCCGCGGCTTTTTCGCGAGCGATTTGGATGAGCTTCACATTGGACAGGTGCTCCATGGCGATGTCCGGGAGGCCGGATTGGCGCGTGCCGAGGAAGGCGCCTGGACCGCGCAACTTCAAATCGATCTCGGCCAATTCGAAGCCGCTGTTCGTTTTTTCTAGCGCCTGAAGCCTGGCACTTTCAGGGCTTTTGCCATCGCTCGGAAAGAGAAAACAGTAGCTCTGGTCACTCCCGCGCCCGACCCGCCCCCGGAACTGGTGGAGCTGGGAGAGACCGAAGCGCTCGGCGCCCTCGATGAGCATGACGGTTGCATTCGGGATGTCGATACCGACTTCGACGACGGCGGTTGCGACGAGGACGTCAAGCTTTCCGTTCTTGAATGCCTGCATGACGGCCTCTTTTGATTCTTTCGCCTTTCCGCCCAAGGTTCCCTTGCTTCGGGCAGGCATTCGCCCGTGCAGGAGGCCGAGCGAACGATTGGGGAAGACTTCCTTGGCGAGGCGTTCGTGTTCGGATGTCGCGGCCTTCACCTCTTCCATTGCCTTGCTTGCTTCGACCAAGGGGAGGATGACGAAGGCTTGCCGGCCCTTCTGGATTTCCTGTTCGATGAAGGCATAGACTTTTTTCCGGGCCTCTTCGCTCGCCGCGACGCGAGTGATGATGGGCTTCCTGTCCCGAGGCATCTCATCGAGGAGCGACAGGTCGAGATTGCCAAAGAGCGTGAGCGCGAGTGTTCGGGGGATCGGTGTGGCGGTCATCGTGAGGAAGTGCGGGATGGACGAGTCGGATCCATCCGCGCTTTCGAAGGCCTGTTCTTGGAGCTTGGCCCGCTGCGCGACACCAAAGCGATGCTGTTCATCGACGACGATGAGGGCGAGCGACTGGAAGCGTACGCGATCTTCGAGGATGGCATGAGTCCCGATGACGATATCCGGGATGCCGGCGGCGATGGCCCTGACGAGCGCCGGACGACTGATCGGTTCGCCAGAGAGCGTCGCGAGACTTCCTGTGAGGAGGGCGACGTTTTTTCCGAGGGGCGCAAAGAGCCGTTCAAAGGTCTGGGCGTGCTGTGTGGCCAGGACTTCCGTCGGAGCGAGGAGCGCGGATTGGTATCCGTTTTGGACAGTCGCGTACATTGCGGTCGCGGCGACGACAGTCTTGCCGCTCCCGACATCGCCATTCAGGAGTCGGTTCATCGGATGTGATCCACGGAGGTCGGTGAGGATTTCAGTGATGGCTTTCTCTTGAGCGCCAGTCAGGGTGAAACCGAGTGTCGTGAGGAAGGCTTGGTAGTCAGCGGGGGAGAGGGGAATACTCACAGCCTGACCCGCTGCGGCGGTGGCGCGGACGGCGAGGCTTTTCAGTTGGAGGAAGAACATCTCTTCGAAGGCGAAACGTTTTTCGGCGAGGAGGACTTGCTTTTCGGTCTTGGGGAAATGAATATAGGCGAGCGCAGTGCGGAGGTCGGGGAGGTGGAGGTCGGTGATGATCGCGGTATCGAGCGGATCGGGGATGGCTTTCAGTTTTCCGAAAATGGTCGCAATCTGCCAGCGGAGGAATTTCGAGGTGAGGCCCGTCGTCTCGGGGTAGACAGGTACGAGGCGCCCAGTGTGCGTCGCGGCCCGCTCAGCTCGCTCAAAGGCTGGTGATTGTATGACGAGGCTGTCCCGGTCGCGGACGACTTTGCCGGAGAGCCGGACTGTCTGCCCCTCTTTCAAGACCGTCTGCACGAAGCGTTGATTGAACCATATGGCGCGGAGCGTGCCGGTGGCATCCTCGATCGTCGCTTCGGTCAGGAGGAGTTTCTTTTTCCAGGTGCGCTCGGCCGAGAGGGTGGTGATGGTACCTTCGACGGTGACGCGGGTGTCGGGCATCAGGTCAGCGATCGGCGTCGTGACCGAGTAATCCTCGTAACGGGCCGGGAAATGATAGAACAAATCGCGGACCGTTTCGATACCGAGGCGCTTCAGGGCGTACCAGTGGGCCTTCTTGACCGTGGGGAAAGAGTCGAGTCGGGTCGTGAAGTCAAGCATAGTCGGGAGTGTTCATGGCTCCAGTATAGCGTATGAAAAAAAAGAATCCCCAGAACGCAGTGATGCGTCCAGGGGCGAATTCTGCGTTGTACGGCGCAGAGGGGAGGTAGGGAAGTGCGAGTGTGCGGTTGGAATGCTATCGTGTTGCTGCGCGGCGTGTAGCGGACCCTTTGTCCCGGTCGTTAATTGCCGGGGGTGGAGTGGTTGTTGACGTCGAGACGTCGGGGAGGGTGAACTCGAGTTCGCTCATGAGACCGTCGAAGTGTTGCTTTGTGGGCGCTTCGGTCATGGAGGCCTGACGGATGGTAACCTGTGGGCCATCGAATGTGAGCGAAAATCTCGGCTTGAGTTTTCCGCCCGGACTACGGTTGTTGAACTTATCGATCACCCGGATGAGCCTCTGCTGTTGCTCGGCAGAGAGTCTGTCTTCGAACGTTAGGACGCACAGACAGGTATTGAACCTGTCGAAAGCAGTTGCTTGTAATACGGCTGGTAAAGTCATTTTCTTTCTTGCCCCCATAAAAGTATTGAGGCGCATTCCCTGTTCCCTTATATTTTTAAACAACGTCCCTATGGTACTGGATAAATGAGAGTTCGTCAAGGGTAAATCGAGTAAAAAATTCCCGCCGCAGAGGGTGTTGCATCTCTGGGCGGGGGAGTTCCTGTGTCGGCGTTATTGCTTCAACAGAGGCGTGGCGCTGACATATATCGGTCGGTTATCGTCAGCTTCTTCGACGATGGGACATTGACCGTGACCAAGAAACGGTAGGTCTCCGTCTGGGGATTCGTAGCCGAAATGTTTGGCTACTGCCTTGAAGTCCTCTTGTCCTAGAGGAAGTTTCTTTAGTGGTCTTAGGAGGACGACAGCACCATGGAAATCAGGTGAAAACGTCGGCCCTTTCTTCTGGAGGACATAGGCGCCGAGCGAACTGAGCACGACACCCTGAGCCTCTTCATCGAGGTCTCGATCAAAGTGGAGGTGGAGCGCCAGATTTCCTGGGCTCCGATGCTGCAGGCCGGCGTGGCAAACAGCTGGGAGTTTAGAAAGCATGGGACTCTCCTTACATCTGGGGGTTGGGGGTATTGTTTTTTTAACGAGCGCCGTCATTATAGTCAGAAAAAACGGCTTCGTCAAGGGGATAATTTGAGTGCCTATCCGGCCAGTGCTAGCATGAGGTATGTCTCAAGCGTATCAAAATGGAAAGTATTGTCCGGAGTCGGACATCCGTATCAGTCCGCGAGACATCGGCCTCCTCCGCAGCTATGCGGTGTTTGATGTGATGCCGGTGTATCGTGGTCGGCCTTTTCATGCTGATCGGCACTACGCTCGGCTCAGGCGGTCGGCGGAGACGCTCGGACTCCGGGTGCCGATAACAGGCGAGGAATTCGCAACGGTCGCCGCCGAACTCGTTTGTCAGGCTGGGCCGAGAGAGGTATCGATTCGGAGTGTCCTCACTGGTGGTCCGAGTCAGAGTGGTTTCCGGCCGGAATCAGGTCAGGAAAATTTCTTCATGCTCGTCGATCCGATCCACGCGCCGAGGCCAGCGATGTATCGGGACGGCGTGTCTCTCGTGACGCTCGAATACACGCGGTCGCTCCCACAAGTGAAATTTGCCAATCATGCCATCGCGATTCAGGACCTGGCGCGGCGCGATGTTGCGGGGGCGTATGAGACGCTCTATGTGAACCAGGGAGTTGTCTCAGAGTGTTCGCAAAGCAATCTCTTTTGGGTTCGGGATGGGCAGGTGTGTACGACCTGGGATAACGCTCTCCGGGGTATCACGCAGGGATTGGTGATGGAGCTGGCTCTTGTCCAGGGGAAGACGGTCGCAAAGAAATCGGTAACGCTCGAGGAGCTACTCCAGGCCGACGAAGTGTTCATCACGGGGAGCAGTAAAGCGCTCGTCCCAGTCGTCGAGATCGACAATCGAAAAATTGGGAGCGGTACGGTCGGACCGATCACACGAGAACTGATGGTGGCGTATCGGGAGTATTGCGTGAAGTATTGAGAATGTGTCCCCGCGTGGAATCGAACCACGATCTCTTCCTTCGGAGGGAAGTGTCCTATCCGTTGAACTACGGGGACGGAAAAATTGAAATATATCTGCTTGGTCTGAGTGGAATCCCAGCCCGCAGAAGCTACGCTTCAAGCGTTGCTGGCGGGGAACCTGCATTTCCGCCTTCGGGGGACGTGTCTCCCGCCCGAACGACGGACATCGTTCAGTCGGGCGGGTATCCATTATACGACGAGGACGTTTGTACCAGGTGGCGTCTGTTCCGAATAACAAAAACCCTATCACACATCGTGACCGAAAGGCAAACTGATTGTATCACAGAGGAATTTATTAGTTGACAGTTTTGGACGGATAGGAGATAGTTGTCCAGTGACATATTCGAGAAGGAGTCTGATAATGAGCGTATTTAAGTGTCCGCGTGGTCGTCCGTGCGGTATCCTCGAGTTACTCTCTGGTGGTGTAGGAAAATCGACGCCAGAGTTACTCGAACAGGGAGTCCGTGTCCTAGTCCCTCCGCGAGAGAATAATACAGGAGGGAGACTGAGTCAGTCCTTTGATCCCGATCGATGGGAGCAGGCAGCTGCTCAGCAATATGAATAAGCAGCATCAGTGGCCTAGAGGCGTTTGAGGGATTCCCTTTGGCGCCTCTCTCTATATCCATACATCCCGTCGAGCACAGTCCTGTGGCGCGTGCTTGAGCTAACGTTCGGGGACAAGGGTGGACCGGTCTTGGTAGAGGTAGAGGTAAAAGGGGAGGAGTACGGCTACGAATAGAATGGCGATACACAGAAATCCCAGTCGATACGAGAGATGCTGAATCGCGAAACCGAGGCCGAAACTCGTTATCGCTGTCACCGCCATGTCAATCTGTCCAGGCATGGAGAGGAGGGTCGCTTTGAACCGACTGTCCTTGATGATTTCGACGAGAAAGCTGGTGCCGACCTGACTGAGTCCCCACTGGAAGGCATTGATGGCGAGGAAGAGTGTCACGACAATCCACGGAGAAGCTATGAGCCCCAACAGAAGGAGTTGGACAGAAAAAATGATGAGCATGAAGACCTGGAAGGTATGATTTCTTTGAAAGTGGCATGGAGCCGGCCACTATAGGCGAGCATCAGTGAGGCCAGTGCCCGGCCGGCACCAAAGAAGCCGCCAAACCAAATGACGGGTATCTCGAGGAGCGATTGGTATGGGGCACGGAAAACACCCACCGCCACGAGTATCCCAGTGATGATTCCCATGAAGGTGGCATAGCGAAAGTATCGCAAACGGAAACCTTCTTGGATAACCTGTCGGAAGTTTGTGAGGCCGATCTCTTCAATGTGCTCAGGGGTGACGGGTGGCTTGATCAGAGAAAAAGAAACGATCAAGCCGATGGCATCCAATATGAGCCCGACCAGGAAGGGAAGTTTGTAGCTGATGTCGACCAGGAAGGGGACGAGTACCATCAGAACAACAGGGATGGCGAACCCGAGCGAGCTGGCTTTGCCCATCACTTTTGAATACTCCTTTTCTCTCCCGAGTGCGCGCAGGGTTTCGTGCATGAAGGCGCTGCCGGTGCCGCTATGGAATGCATGACTGAGGCTCAGAAAGGCTCCACCGAGGATGAGGAGGTATACATTGTTCGCGATGAGGAGGAAGAAAGAGGAGAATACCATAAAGACTCGGGCGACGATGAGGGTTTCCTTGTGTCCGAGCTTGTCTGCGAAATATCCACTGGGGGGTGACTTCGGGAATGGTGAGGTAGTAGGCGCCCAAGATCGCCACGAAAACACGCTTATTCGTGATGAGGATAAGCGTGTATTTCCAAATGTTACTCTGGAGTCCGGATCGCATGATACAAATGAGCGGTGCGCTCGGCAGGAATCGGTCATGAATATTTTTCCTGACGGAAAAATTTCTCGACCCTGGCTCAGTATGCTCGCCTTTTCTGTCTGACGACAGGAAAACTCGTACAGCGTTCCGACTCTCGATTCCCTACGAAAACCAAGCCCGCCTGCAACGATGTAGCACTTCGGGCAGGCAGTTGGTTTTCTCTGAGTCGAAAACTTCCTGCGTCAGTTGGTGCGCTCGGCAGGAATCGAACCTGCGACCCTCTGGACCGCAACCAGATGCTCTATCCACTGAGCTACGAGCGCGTTTCTAGTGTCTTCTTTAAAAACCTTCTCCCTGCAGCGGTCTTGAAATAAACTTCTCGTCTTCTCGCTTCCTCAAATGAGCTGAACTTTTCCTGATAGACCACCCGGGGACCGACCAACGCTCTTGTACTTCGAGTCTTCCCAGACAGATGTTCTTGCAAACGTCTTTCTAAGGAGTTTGTAACCCCCTTATAGAGCTTACCAGAATTGTCCATGAGTACATAAACGGTGTAGGACATAGCGACCAGAATCAGATGCTCCCCGCCCGAACGACCGGTGTCGTCCGGTCGGGCGGGTATCCACTGAGCTACGAGCGCGCGTTATGGACCAAGAACCTACAATGTACAACCTACAACAAAAACCAAAACTCTCAAAACAAAAGCCCAGTACCGGGCAATCGTCGGGGCGCAGGTTGTTTGTCGGTCAACTAAATATGCAGCATTTTTTCCAGGGTGTCAATCACGGTAGGAATATGTTTTTCCTCCAGGACATAGTCGAGCAAGAGATCGCGCAGTTCCTCGGGTGGGACATCGCCGATCGGGATATGGATGTAGGGTGAAATGATGCCATTGGAGTGGAGGCTGAGCACGCCTTCGAGCGGTGGTTCATCATAAATCCAAAATGAATGGATATCCTCGAAGGCGTAGAGCGTCTTACCGCCGAGTATGCCTTTGCTCGTGACGGCGAACTCGAACTCGCGCGGGTCACGGGTGAGGAAGAGATAGCCGACGATACCGATCAAGAAGAACGTGATCGCCATGATCGGGCTATTGGTGAAGATCGCGTAGGCGATGATGAGCGCGAGGAGAACAGTCGAAACCATCAAACCGCGCGGGTTGGGCCGGACATGGATGTGTTCCGGCGCGCGCCACGACAAGAGGGGAGTACCGGCATTCATTGGTTCCATAGAGTATGTGAATATTTCTTTTTCTCTACTATATCACGATTTTTCGATGATGTTGTCGGTTAAAGGGAATCTTTCTGAATAGATCGGCTTGGTCCTCTTAATCCAAGAGAAGCCTTTCTGATGAAATGAGGTGAAGGTTTCCACCTATGAGTAAACTCAGCCCGTTCTCGTTTTCTGATATACTCTAATCATGCAGATACCAGTATATGAGACGGACAATTTTTTGATCCAGGCGGCTTCCAGACCATTTGTCGACAGGGCGGAGGGCGGGCATATGTACATATTTCCGAAGGTGCCTGTCCGTGATCGCACACGACTTTCTCCCGAACTTGCCATTGAATACATGAAACTCTCCATGGTTGTTGGTGAGGCACTTGTGTCGGCCATGGCACGGCGTGGAGTGGTCATCGGCATCGTCAATTATCAGGATATGGGAAACTGGGGCGTCTTCAAACCGGAAGGTCCGACTTTGCATATGCAGATTTATGGGCGAGCGAAAACAGCCGTACACCAGAAATATGGAGACGCAGTCCAGCTACCTCATAGGGAGTCCGGATTTTATGATAGTTTCAGCCCGCTCGATAGTGAAGACATCAAGGAAATAGTGGTAGATATTGAAAAGCTTCTACGGAGTGACAAGTACAATTTCAACTGGAGCGAGAAACTGACCAAAAAGTTGTAATTTTTCCTGGTCTCAACAAATCATAAGTCGGTCATCGGATGCTCTATACACATCACACTATTAAACCGGACTTTCCATGATAGATTAGAGAGAATGAAAAGGCTGAAACCAAAACAAAAAGCGGAACTAGAGATATTCCTGAAGACATCCAAAAGTGCTGATGAGATCAAGCGAGCCCAGACCATCCTT
>JBATNG010000039.1:0-19953 GCA_049290235.1 Candidatus Moraniibacteriota bacterium
TGGTTTCCCTCTTGATTCGGATCATCCGTGGTGAGGCCACAAGGGATGATGCCAGCTTCGACTGAGGCGGAAGGCACGAGTGAGAGCGTTCCTGTGCAGAGGATGAGGAACGCGAGAAAAACGAAGAAGGAGAGGCGCATGGAGGTAGGTTTGTTTGAGGGTAGTATACCACTCCTGTGGGGGGAGCATCCATGGAGACAAAACCTACGCTTGAAAAATCCCGACAATCCAAGCGAACGTGTTCAATGATAGAGACAGCTCCGGCTCAGACCTCAGACAACAAAAACACCCCTCGGGATAAGGAGTGTTTTTTGCTGCCTCTGACGGAAAAACCTAGCGTTTCTCCTGACCTTCACGATAACCGGTCCCGGCCGGGATGAGACGCCCAATAATGACGTTCTCCTTCAGACCACGGAGTCGGTCCTCGCGACCTTGGACCGCCGCGTTGATGAGGACGCGAGCCGTCTCCATGAAGGACGCCGCGGAGAGGAAAGACTCCGTCGAGAGTGCGACTTTCGTGATGCCGAGCACCATGACTTCGCCGGTCGCCTTTGTCCCACCTGTCTTTTCGATCTCTTCGTTGGCTTCGTGGAACTGGTCTTTTTCGACGATATCACCTGGGAGGAGCATCGTGTCCCCCGGATCCGCCACGCGCATACGCGAGAGCATCTGGCGAATGATGACTTCGATGTGCTTGTCATTGATGCCTTCACCCTGAGCTGCATAGATCTCTTCGATCTCACGGATGATGTAACGATGCACTGCCTCCTCACCCATGACCTCGTGGAGCTTCTTCAGATCCACATGGCCCTCAGAGAGGATCGAGCCCTTGCCGACGAGATCACCGACCTTCACCTTCACGGTCGCATTGGCTGGCGCTGAGTATTCATGTTCAGTCTTCGCCTCGTCGAGGACAGTCACCTTCACGACCTTGACCTCCTTCTCAATGCTGGTCACCTGACCATCGACTTCAGAGAGGATAGCTTCAGTCTTGGGTGTCCGGGCCTCAAAGATCTCCTCGACCCGCGGGAGTCCTTGAGTGATGTCCGAACCGGCCACACCGCCGACATGGAAGGTCCGCATGGTCAGCTGAGTCCCCGGCTCGCCAATCGCTTGAGCAGCGACAACACCGACAGAAGCACCAAGCTCGACCAAAGCATTGCGACCGAGGTCAATACCGTAGCACTTCTGGCAGACACCGCGACGCGAGCGGCACGTGACGAGCGAGCGCACCTTGACTTTTGGAATGGCTTTGTTCCCCTCGATCTCCTTACCTTTGGCCCGGGAGATGAGCTCGTTTTTCTTGGCGATGATTTCTCCAGATGTCGGGTCCTTGATCGTCTCCGCAGCGTACCGGCCTTCGACTCGGGCGCCGTACGACATACCGATCTTGTCTGAATCTTCGCGGTAGAGATAGGCACCAGTCGTATCGCTACAGTCATTCTCACGGACGATGATGTCCTGAGACACATCGACCAAACGGCGAGTCAGGTACCCGGCCGTTGCGGTCCGAAGTGCGGTGTCGGCCATACCTTTGCGCGCGCCGTGCGTCGAGATGAAGTACTCCAACACATTGAAGCCATCTTTGAAGTTGCTCTTCACTGGAAGTTCGATAGTCTCACCAGTCGGTCCCGCCATCAAACCCTTCATACCGGTCATCTGGACGACGACGGATTCGGAACCGCGCGCCTTGGAGTACACCATGGCATAGACCGGTCCTTCCTTGTCGAGTGTCGCGCGGACCGCATCCGTGATCTGATTCTTCGTCTCATTCCAGACTTCGATGACCCGGCCTTTGCGTTCCTCATTCGTGAGGAGCCCCATATTGAATTGGTCCTTCACTAGCTTCACCTTCTCCTCAGCCAAACGAATCAATTCATTTTTCTCTTTCGGGACTTTCAGGTCATCCATTCCCCAGCTGAAACCGGATTTCGAAACGGACTTGAAGGCCAGATCCTTCAGCCGGTCAGCAAAGAGGGCGGCTTCATCTTGGCCCAATGTCTCGAGGATCCGGGAGATGAGGACTTTCAGATCTTTCTTGGTCATTTCTTCGTTCACGAAGCGAAGCTCCGTCGGCAAAATGTCATTCAAGAGAATACGACCGACCGATGTCTCGATGATCGCGCCCTCCCAAGAGAGACGGACCAGAGCATTGATAGCGATCGCCCCAGTGTCATAGGCGAGGATGGCTTCATCCATCGTCCCAAACGCTTTCCCTTCACCCTTGGCCGACACTTTGGTATGGGTCAGGTAATAGGCACCGAGCACCATATCGAGGGTCGCCGAAACGATCGGTTCGCCAGAGGCTGGTTTCAAGAGGTTCTTGGAAGAAAGCATGATCGTCGCGCACTCGCCACGAGCTTCGGCAGTCAGTGGCACATGCACCGCCATCTGATCGCCGTCGAAGTCGGCGTTGAAGGCCGCACAAACCATCGGGTGGAGACGGATCGCTTTCCCTTCGATCAAAACCGGCTGAAATGCCTGGATCGAGAGGCGATGGAGCGTCGGGGCACGGTTCAAGAGGACATAGTGCTGTGGGATGATCTCGTCGAGAATCTCATAGGCTTCCTCACTCTCAGCATCCACCATCCGGCCAGCGGTGCGGACATTGTGAGCGTGTTCCTTCTCGATGAGTTTGTTGATGATGAACGGCTTGAAGAGTTCGAGCGCCATTTTCTTCGGCAGACCGCACTGATAGAGTTTGAGTTTCGGTCCGACGACGATGACCGAACGGCCGGAATAATCGACGCGTTTGCCGAGCAGGTTCTGGCGGAAACGGCCTTGCTTGCCCTTCAACGCATCGGCGAGCGAACGCAACGGGCGGCGCTGACCGGTCGAAGCCGCGGTCGAAGCCTGGCCACGCCGTGCGGAGTTGTCGAAGAGCGCGTCCACCGCTTCCTGGAGCATACGCTTCTCATTGCGCGTGATGACTTCGGGCGCACCGATCGCCAAGAGCTTCTTCAAACGATTGTTGCGATTGATGATGCGGCGATACAGATCGTTCAGATCGGAAGTCGCGAAGCGGCCGCCATCCAATGCCACCATCGGACGAAGGTCCGGCGGGATGACGGGAATCGCGGTCGGCAACATCCACTCCAGACGGAGATTGGCCTTCTGGAATCCCTGGTACACTTTGAGTCGCTGGAGAAGCTTCTTCTGATCGACGGACTCGTCTTCGGAGAGTTCTTTCTTCAGGATTTCCACCATCTCCGGGATATCCATCTTCTCGAGAATCTTGCGGATCGCCTCAGCACCAATACCCGCCGTGAAGACCTGACCGAACCGGCTCGAAAGATTGAAGTACTCCACTTCGGAGACGATCTGGTTCGGACGCAGGTTCTTGATATCGTCTTTCGTGGTGCGATACTGCTCCTTCAAGTCTTCGAGCGCCTTCTCGAGTTTCGTCTCATTTTTCTCAGCTGCACGGATTTCTTTGGTCTTGGCCTTGTACTCCTTCTCGAGCGCTTCGAGGGTCTGCTCTTTCAGCGTCTCCTTCACGTCCATGATGATGTACGAGGAGAAATAGATGACGCGTTCGAGATCCTGCGGCGAGATCCCGAGAGCGAGGCCAATTTTCGACGGCACACCACGGAGGAACCAGATGTGAGAAACCGGAGTCGCCAGTTTGATGTGGCCCATGCGTTCACGGCGAACGATGGCGCGTGTCACTTCGACGCCGCACTTGTCGCAGACGATGCCCTGGTAGCGGATCCGCTTGTACTTGCCGCAGTAGCACTCCCAGTCTTTCGACGGGCCGAAGATCTTTTCACAGAAAAGTCCATCCGGTTCATACCGCTGCGTGCGGTAGTTGATGGTCTCAGGTTTGGTGATCTCCCCTTTGGACCACTCGAGGATATCAGCGGGCGAGGCGAGCGTCAGTTTGACTGAGTCGAAATCGCTGACTTTGGTGATGTTTTCCATATGATGATAACTGACAACTTACGACTGACTACCTACAACAATTTGATTCTGAGAAGTATTTGTTGAGAGCAGTGGTTGGTTGTGGGTTGTTCGTTGTTAGTTAATTATACGGTTTCAATATCATCCTCCCCGTCGATCGAGATGGTCTTGGCTCCCTTGAGTTCGACATTGAGACACAGACCCTTGAGTTCATTGACGAGCACATGGAACGATGCCGGGATATTCGGACTCTTAATCGCCTCACCCTTGATGATGGACTCATAGGCTTTGGACCGGCCGAGCACATCGTCACTCTTGATGGTGAGCATTTCCTGGAGCGTATGCGCCGCGCCGTAACCTTCGAGCGCCCACACTTCCATTTCACCGAAGCGCTGCCCACCGAACTGTGCCTTACCACCGAGCGGCTGCTGCGTGATGAGCGAGTAGGGTCCGATGGATCGCATGTGGATCTTGTCGTCGACCAAATGATTGAGCTTCATGATGTACATGACACCGACAGTCGATTCATTGTCATACGAATCCCCCGTCTTGCCATTTACGAGGCGGATCTTACCACTTTCAGGCAGGCCTGCTTCCTTCAGCTGTGCCTTGATATCGGTCTCAGACACGCCGTCGAGCGATGAACTCGCGACTTTGTATCCGAGGGTCGACGCCGCCCAACCGAGGTGGGTCTCGAGGATCTGACCGATGTTCATACGGGAAGCCACGCCGAGTGCGTTCAAGATGACATCGACGGGTGTCCCATCCGGGAGATACGGCATGTCCTCCACTGGAGCGACATGCGAGATGACGCCCTTGTTGCCATGACGACCGGCGAGTTTGTCACCGACTTGGATTTTGCGAAGCTGTGCGACGGAAATCTGAATTTGCTCGAAGACGCCCATCGGGAGCTTGTCACCCTTGTCACGGGAGAAGATCTTCACATCGACGACCTTGCCGTGTTCGCCATGCGGGAGGTAGAGTGAAGAATCTTTCACGTCACGGGATTTCTCACCGAAGATGACGCGGAGCAAGCGCTCTTCAGCGGTCAGATCGCCTTCGCCTTTCGGCGTGATCTTGCCGCAGAGGATATCACCAGACGACACTTCGGCACCGATGCGGATGATGCCGTTCTCATCGAGGTTCTTCAGCCGGTCTTCGCCGATGTTCGGGATATCGCGAGTGACGACTTCCGGTCCGAGCTTGGTATCACGCACGTCGATCGAGAAGTCTTCGATATGGATCGAGCTCCAGCGGTCGCGTTGCACGACCCGTTCGGAAATGATGATAGCGTCTTCGTAGTTATAGCCCTCCCACGGGATGAACGCGACGAGCATGTTCTGTCCGAGGGCGAGTTCACCCTGTTCGGTCGAAGCACCGTCCGCGAGGAGATCGCCCGCTTCGACTTTGTCGCCCTTCGAGACACGTGGCACCTGGTTCATCGAAGTGAAGGCGTTGGACTTTTCGAAACTCTGGAGCGGATATTCACGGTCGAGATGCTCTTTCTTGGCGCCGACCGGGGCCTTGGAGCGGACCGTGATATGATCCGCGTCGACTTCGATGACTTCACCGGCGTCGAGCGCGAGGACCACCTGGCCCGAGTCCCGTGCCGCCTTGTCTTCGATCCCCGTCCCGATCACCGGCGACTCCGGCACGACACAAGAAACCGCCTGGCGCTGCATGTTCGAACCCATCAGTGCGCGGTTGGCATCATCGTGCTCGAGGAACGGGATGAGCGCGGTCGCGATCGAGATACACTGTTTCACCGACACATCGATATAATCGACAGCTTCGGCTTCGATCGTTTCCGGATGGCCCTTCACGCGGGCTTCGACTTGCATCCCGGTGATATTGCGGTGATCATCCAGAACAATGCCGGCATGAGCGATGATCTTGCGGTCCTCGACAATAGCATTCAGGTATTCGATCTCAAGCGAGACAAACGGCATGACCAACACCTCTTCGCCCTTTTTCCTCGCGGCAACTTTCTCGGCGAGGGCTTCCGTGAGGTGCTCGCCCTTCTTGGCCACACCTTCGATATTTTCGCGGAGGATGCGGTTCACGAGGTCTTCCTTCCTGCCCGTGACTTCATGCTTCACGATGAGATACGGAGTCTCGAGGAAACCGTATTCGTTCACCCGGGCATAGGTCGCGAGATGGCCGACGAGACCGATGTTCGGACCTTCCGGCGTCTCGATCGGACAGATCCGGCCATAGTGGCTGTGATGGACATCGCGGACTTCGAAGCCGGCGCGCTCACGCGTGAGTCCGCCCGGACCCATCGCGGACAAGCGACGCTTGTGCTCGAGTTCGGCGAGCGGGTTGACCTGGTCCATGAACTGCGACAATTGGGAACTGGAAAAAAATTCTTTCACCGCCGCGGCGACCGGACGCGGGTTGATGAGCTGGCCCGGGACGACAGTTTCAACATCGCAGGTCGACATGCGATCCTTGATATTCCTCACCATGCGATAGAGCCCGACCCGGAGTTTGTTCTGGATGAGTTCCCCCACGGCACGGACGCGGCGATTGCCGAGGTGATCGATATCGTCCGCCTTGCCTTCCGGATCATTATTGAGACGGATCACTTCACGGATGATGAGGATGAGATCATCGAGATTGAGGACGCGGTTCTCTTCCTTGTCGGGACGGTCGACTTCCAACCGCTGGTTCAGACGATACCGACCCACCGCGCCAAAATCATAGCGTTCATAATTGAAAAACATGCCGTCGATCATCTGTTTGGCATTCTCTTCTGTGGCCAGGTCACCTGGACGAAGTCGCTTGTAGACTTCGCGGTAAGCTTCACCCTGATTCGCTGCGCCATCTTTCGCGAGCGTCGTCTCGATATAGTGGATATCGCCCTTATCGATGTCTGCGAACGCTTTGCGGATGTCCTTCTCTGTCAAGGTAAAGGCCTTGAGGAGCGCTGTCACCGCAAGTTTGCGCTTACGGTCGATCTTCACCGACAAGACACCATCGAGGTCAGTCTCGATCTCGAGCCAGGCGCCGCGGTTCGGGATAATCTTCGCGCCAAACAGCTTCTTGCCCTTCTGGTACTCCATGGTGAAAAACACCCCCGGGGAGCGGATAAGCTGGGAGACGACGACGCGCTCCACGCCATTGATGATGAAGGTGCCGCGCTCGGTCATGAGTGGGACTTCGCCGAGATAGATCTCTTGCTCTTTCACTTCGCCTGTCTTCTTCATGAGCAAGGTCGCCTTCGCCCGCAGCGGTGCTTCATAGGAAATGTTCTTCGCCTTGGCCACGCTCGCGATATACTTCGGCTCGTCGAGATAGTAGCCGTTGAGAGAAAGTTCGAGGTCTTTGCCTGTGAAATCCGTCACTGGGTTAATCTCATCGAGGAGCTCTTGGAGGCCTTTCTTCCAGAACCAGTCGTACGAAGCCGTCTGCACTTCGATGAGGTCCGGTAGGGACACGGTGATGCGGTTCTTGAAGAATCGACGCTTCTTCAATGAGGAACCGGTGCTGATAGCGTCCTTGACACGCAGCGCTTTGCCCTTGGTCATAGAAAAACACTCACGCCGCTCCGTCTTATCAGGCGAGATGATAAGCCGGGGGTATGAGGATTACGTTATTTACTTGTCCCAACGATGGTCGAATTGTTCGAGCACTCGACTGTATGCATCACCCGTGCCTTAGCGAGTAAGCCTATCGAGAAACCACTTCCCTCTTGAAAACAGCTTTTCGACAGACCTCGTTCCAGAAATCGAAAACTTTCTCTAAAGTACTTGTGAGTGTAGCAAGAGCTAAAAATCCTGTCAAATAGGACAGAAAAGCCCCTGGCTCTGTCAGAGTCCTGGGTCGGTTTTCAGCTTCTTTTTGTCTGTTTTTCCTTCACTCAGTGTCACAGTGTCGCGAAGTTTCCCTTCGCTCACGGCCCAAGTATACACTCCTGCCACCGTCTCAGCAATTTTCACCGAGGTGAAGTTGTCAGAAACGGTTGTTTCAAGCCGAAAATCAGTCACATCCTGGGGATTCAGGTCATTTTCCTGGAGCAGCGCGTCGATCCCCTCAAACAGCTGCCGCCCCAAGTCCCGGCTCTCGGCCCAGCTTTTTTCCGCGACAACCTCCCCGTCCTTCAAAAGGACGAGTCGGGCATCGGTCTTGGTAAGAGTAAGGAGAAAAGAGTACATACTAAATTTCGTCAAAATCATTTAAGTTTGATCTTTCCATATTTCTCAAGATTGTTCTCCTTGTAGAATGTGATGCCGCTTCTATCATAAGTACTTCTAATACCTTGCGGATATAGTCCGTACTCTGTTGAAATCTCGTAATACACCGTTACAGAGTCGACCCCGTCAGGAAAGCTGCCCTTGAATGTTGGAATAGCTCTTGCCCTCATTGGATAGATTCTGTTCTCTATACTTCCGGCAATAACCTGAAACCCATCTACCGTACTACTCACTTCAGGAGAATTAACCTTAACTGAGGGTGGCACTATCAACTTCCAATAAACATCCTCCAATGTTACGCTACTGAGATTTCTCAGCAAGAGTTTTGCGCTAAAAGTTTTTACACCGTCTCCTAAGACTGTTTCAACTTCAGAATTTTTCCCTTCATTCTCAATAACAATAAGACTTGGGGTCTGGGTTTTTTTCCACCAAATTGGAAAGAAGAAACCGAAGAGTAAAGCAACTGCCCCACCAGCGATGAACTGCTCTAGGATACTATTCCAGTTCATTGACCAGATTAAATCGCATAAGTACATAAGGATTTACTTCAGCCTCTTCCAGTCGAATTTCCAGGGGTCGGTCTTGCGGCCAGGGGCGATGTCAGCGTGACCGACGACTGACTTTATCTTGTACCGTGTCCGGATGTCAGCGATGAGGGCATTCACTGCTGTGTACTGTTTGTCCGTATAACCACTGTCCTCGGTCGCGATGATCTCGATGCCGATGGAGAAGTCATTTACGTTTTTGCGGCCGTCGGGCATCTTGGACGTACCGGCATGATAGGCGATATTCGCTTCATCGATGAGGCGGTAGACCGTGCCCGTCCGATCGATCAGATAATGCGCCCCGACGCCGTCGCCTTCATACTCAGTGATGACTTTGTCCACCAGATACGGGTCCCCGCCGAGTGCATTGTAGGATGAATGCAGCACGATGGTGTCGATACTGCGCGGGGCCGGCGGGACACGGTACCCGAAACGCAACAGCCGCGATGTGATGGACGGGCCCCCTGCGCTACTCGGTGCCGGCATAGAGGACTCTGTGGGTTTCTCGGTCAGTATTTCTCCGCTCGTCGAGGGTGGCAGAGGGGGTGTCTGCGGTGCTGCCACCGGCACCTCCGGAGTATCCTTCGGAGTCACCGCTCCAGGAATCAGGATATCAACCGATTTGTTCTCCAAAGTGAGCGGCTCGTTCTCGAACGCTGCCTGGTCGAGTGGCGCGTCCGTCGACGAACCATACCACAGCCCTCCGAGAGAGACGGTGAGGAAAGAAACGAGGGCGAGGAAGAGACGGGTCATAGCGTTGGGGTCTGCCCCGATTATACTCCATACGAAAAAAGCGCGGGTCTCACCGTGCCTATATACTCCAGGAGCGCTACGGTCACCCGATCAGGATCGGCGGCGCGAGAGCAGCAGCGTGCCCCCCGCCACGCCGAGAACGAGTGAGCCGATGAGAATCTGCCCGACGCCCGGGAACGGCAGGATCGCATTGATAATCTGGACGCTCCCGACGAGGAGGAACGTGATACCGACACCGAGTAGGAGAAAGGCGAAAAGACGCAGCATAACACGGTTGATGAGGGCAAGTGCTCGGTCTTCGGCGATGCCTGAAATCCGTTCGATAAATCGTTCCACCGCGCCGAATAATCGTTCGGCCAAGGAAGGAAAAGAATGGGTTTCCTCCTGATTCCCTGCTTCGTTCTTTGTTTTCCGCGAATGTTCAGCCATACCGGTCAGCGCCGATTGAGTTGCGTTATCCGATTGTCGAGGATCGAGAGTGCTTCATTGATCGTCCGTTCACCCCGCACCACCGCACTGATGACTTCAACGAGAAGCCCTTCCGCCTGTTCCGTATTCCCCGGCTTCCAGCTTTTGGCGATGAGGTTGCCGGCGACGAACGGACTGAGGACGACATCGTCCTTTTGAGCATCGATCAAATCCCGTCGCGCCGCGGGCTTCTTCGTCAGATCGATATATTTCTTGGCCGGGTCGAGGGGAAGCGGAAAGTCAGCTGTCTTGCCCGAAAACGCATTCGTGAGTTGCAGGACCCCGGTCGGGTGCGGCAAGGTCAGATAGGCGAGAAATTGCCAAGCTTCATGCACCCGAGCCTGTTGATAATTCTCTGTCGAAAGGGTCGCTTGGGGCCGCGAGGGATCAGTGACCTGAGTTTTGTTCTTGGCCACCGCGAATCCCCAATAATTAGCGAAATTCACCGGCGCTCGATCCTTGAACTGCGGCAGTGGCGCAACCGCAAAGTTCAATTTCGCATTCTTCTGACGAATGGTCGGGTAGTGATAGGAATAATTGATCATCATCCCGAGTGTCCCCTCATAAAAAGCATCGATCGAATAGTGCTGACGTTGGTTCCAGGTATAGGTCGGTAAACCGAGCCGGGAAAACTGCGTATAGAACTCGAGTGCCTGCCGATCCATCTGTTCACTGAAATGCGTATCCGTGATCGATGCTCCATACTGCTGCATGAGGGTGAGCAGGATATCCGAGGAGCGGTTCACATTTTCGCCCGCGCCGAGTGCGACTGCCGCCTGATTGATATTGCCGAACTCATCTTGTTTGACGAGGAGTGGTACCATCGCGACGAGCTCCTCCCACGTCTTCGGTGGTGCTGTGATACCGGCAGCGTTGAAGATGTCCTTGTTGTAATACAGCGCCAGCGAATCGACCGAGAGTGGAACGGCCATCACCCGTTTCTCAGCATCGAGAAAGTCCTCGGCGACGACATCGACAAAGACATCTCGGACCGTCTTTTCGGTGAACATGGTCTCCGGAGCCGGGACCGCCTTATCGGCGAAGTTCGAGAGCCAAGTATTCCTCAGCATGAAAATATCCGGCCCATTGCCCGCGGCCATCGCGTCGAGCAAATCCTCTTTGTAGGTCTCCGGGGCGAGCTTCCGATATTTGACTTCGCGCACGTAGGGATTGAGTTTCTTATACTCGTTCGCCACCTGATTGAACGCATCAGAATCATCAAATGTTCCCCAGACTTCCAGTGAGACGGCATATGGCACCGCCTCTGGTTCGCCGCAACCGGACAGTGTGAGGAGCGACCCTCCCAGGAGGAAAATGGCAGCAGCAAGTGAAATACGGCGCTTCATAAGGTTAGTGTTTTTTCTCCACCAGGAAGGCGTAGTGGAATCCGCCGACGGATGGCTCTTCGACGACCGTGAGTCCGGCTTCATCGATGACTCGCTTCATTTCATCGGGCCTGATCCGCAGACTTTTCTCCGGGCCGACGATTGACTCGTCTGGGTCCCATTCGACGATGAGCGCCCGGCCCGCCGGCTTCAGGATACGAGCCACTTCACGCATGATGATGCCCTTGTCCTTGTTCTGCAGCAACACGTCCTTGGCGATGACCCAGTCGACAGACTCCATCCCGAGGCCAGACCCATTCGCGCGCTCCAAATTGCAACGCTGCGCGATAACATTGGAGATACCCAGTGTCTTGGACTGACTCGCGATCGCCTCCAGGGCCGACGGCAAGACATCCAACGCATAGACCGTGCCTTCAGACCCGACCGCACGGGCGAATTCGAACGAGAAGTGACCTGATCCTGCACCGAAATCAGCCACCGTATCGCCAGGACCGACCGGCAGCGCACGAATCACCTCGCGAGGTTCGACGAACGTCAACATTTTCGGTACATTCATAATTTTGTTTGGCTCCAACTCTTTCCCTCATTGTACAACGAAGCAGGTGTCTTTCCAACGGCCCGATAGAATTGGAGTTGCCCTCCCGTGGTTCTTTCGCTACACTGTGCTCGTCAGAAAGGAAGGGTGGCCTCCGCCCCAGGCGGACCAGCCCTGGGCTGGGGAGTGGTTGTGAGAGAATGGGTTAGGAAGTTTACAGAACTGGAAAGGTGGCCGAGTCCCGCCCAAGGCGGGCAGGGGTTAGAGGACTTGCTTGTTACCAATTTGTCAAAAATTGCTTCTCAATTTTTGGCATACAATTGAAATCCGCCCTAGAGCGGAAGGGTGGCCGAGTGGTTGAAGGCACACGCTTGGAAAGCGTGCATACCGCAAGGTATCGCGGGTTCGAATCCCGCCTCTTCCGCTCTGTGGCGGAGCAAGTTTACCTGCCGTAGGTAGGCAAGCGTACGAGCAATCGTACCGGGGGTTCGAATCCCCCCCCTTTCCGCACCGAGAAAATACAGGACTCCTGAATGGGGTCCTTGTATTTTTTCGGCTGAGGGGTAAGGTGGGGATGAGAAGTTTATGCCCCGGAGGGGTAAATCCCTCTTTTTTCCGCATCAAGCACAGAGTATCGAGGGTGACCCGAGAGCCTCGAATATGTGCAACAAAAAAAACCGCCTCTTCTGGCGGGAGAGCGTCCCGCTCTGGACAAAGACAGGTATATTGGGTAAGATTGCTCGTTGCCAATGCAACGAGTTTTTTCACAATCACAGAGGTGAACTATGGAGAAATTAAAGAAAGATAGATACAGACGAGATCGAGGCGGAAACACGAGAATGCTCGACATTCACTGCGCGAATTGCGGAGCTTGGATCCTCAGATATCAAAAGGACGGCCCGGGTAATCTGCTCCGGTGCTATCTGAACCGCATCTTCACTCCTCCGGACCTTGAAAAACTGCAACGCGACTCGAGAATCCAGGAGCCGAAGGATATGCCGAATCTTGAATGCGGCTCATGTTTGGCTCTCATCGGCACGCCTATGCGGCATGAGGACGGGAGGCTTGCCTTCCGTCTCATCAAAGGCAAGTACATGAGGAAACTCTCGAAAGGAGAATAGAAGTGGAAATCAATCTTCAGGAAATAGCGGCTCGGAACACGATACCGGTCGAAGAAGTGGAACGGCTCGTTGCACAGGCGAAGCAATCGATGATCCCTCTCGGTAAACAGATCAGTGTTGTCGAAGATGGAAACAACCGCTGGTTCATTGTGACGAGGCGAGGTGTGGGACTCATCAGCACTGATTACGGACCCTTTCATCAGTTCGACTTCCTTATCGACGATCAGTGGGGAAAGTATTCCGTGATCTTTTACGGAGAACTTGATAAAAATCTCATGCCGGTCTTCAAGAAACCCGAGCTTCTCCTCATGAGAACCGACTCTGGTTGTGAAACCGGTCAGGTCTTTGGGGATCGGACGTGCGAATGTCGCGAACAGCTGCAGCTTGCCATGAAGACGGTTGCCGAGAATGGCGAAGGAATGGTCATCAATATTCCTCGTCAGGACGGCAGAGGCATGGGTCTTCCTTTCAAGCTCGCAACGCTTCGGTTGCAGGTGCAGCTCACCCTCACCACGGTCGAGGCCGCGTACGCGATCGCGCCAAATGGCGTGATAGAGTTGCGGACCTACGGTGGTGTTATCGGCATTCTAAAATATTTCGGAGTTCCGATTACCACCAAGATCAATCTCGCAACGAACAATCCCCACAAGGCGGCAATCTTTGCCGAGAACGGGTACGAGGTGGCAGACTACACGCCCGTCAGAATTGAACCGACCGAGCACACCGAAATGCATCTGCGGGCAAAGCAGGAGCATCTCGGACACTTCGGTCTTATCGAAACTCCAAGCGAAGGAGATCAGCATGAAGACACGACAGGCGCTCCCCATGCTCCGGGAAGCGATGACACGCAACAATAGCTTGGCATGTTGCGGGTTAGATCCGGATGTTTCACAAATGCCGAAAGCGTATAGTGAAGGAGGGGGGACAACAGGGGAGCGGATTGCTGTCTTCCTTCGGGCAGTAATTGATATCACCAGTCCCTATGTCTGCGCCTACAAAGTGCAGAAAGCTTTCTTCGATATCCATTCGGAAGGTCATGCGCTCCTGAAGGACACCATCGAGTACATTCATGAGCACTACCCACAACCCGTCTTCATCGACGCGAAGATTGGCGACATCGGGAATACGATGGACGTCTATCTCCGGAATATGTTCGACGAGCTTGACGCGGATGGAGTCGTTGTTAATCCGTATATGGGCGATGAAGTTCTGGCACCCTTCGCGAAGATGCCGGACCGAGCGGGTATTGTCCTCGTCAAGACGAGCAATCCGGGGGCGGAAATTATCCAGGAAGCTCGTTTATCCGATGGCCGACCGCTTTGGAAATTCATTCTGGAAACCATGGTCAACCGGTGGAACGGCGCTCGGAACTTGATGCCGGTCATGGCTGCGACGGCCGACCAGGATTTGAGCGAAATACGAGGCATCATTCCAGACGATATGCCGGTGCTCTTTGCGGGCTACGGCATGCAAGGCGGCACGACGCGGCATCTGGTTGAGCTTCTCGATTCGCAGAAACAGGGAGTGTTCGTGAACTCGTCTCGGGGCGTTCTTTATCCGTACCAGCCGGAAAATCTGGACTGGCGGGAGCGAATTCTCGAGTCGGTCGTGACCATGCGAGCAGAACTCAACAAAGCGCGCGACGTTTCTAACCAGAAGTTCCTGCTCCTCCTCGGTCCTTCAGGCGTGGGCAAGTCGACAATTATCGGTGAGCTCCGACAAATGGACCAGCGCTTCCGCTACATTTCACCGGTGATGACGCGCGAACTCCGACCTGGAGAAATCGACAAGATTCCGGTAACGGACGCAGAGCTCGACGAGATGGGACAGCAAGGCAAGTTACTTGCCGTCAATCATCTTTACGGCGTCCGGTATGGAACGCCTAAAGAACCGATCGATCAGGCTTTCGAGGAAGGAAACTTCCCGATTCTCGACTGGCCGGTTCAAAATATCGAAGTGATGTTCCAAACCTTTCCGGGCCAGACCCTCACCTGTTATGTAGAGCCTCCAGGTGTTGCTGCACTCGCTGATCGTCTCGCCGACGGACGGGACGCAGACATGGCACGGATTCAGTTCGGGACTGCTGAATTGGAAGCTTTAGCGAGAGGTGACTTCAACCACGCTGTAAATTACCGCGTGATGAACGCTGAAGGAGAAGCTCGCATCGCTGCTCAAAAAATCTATTCCCTGTACCTTAAAGCGATCGGTGAAAACTGACGTTTTGCTTCAAGGCCTCGACATGCGCGAGGCCTTTTTCTATCCTTGAAATGTTGTCACCTTCTTCCGTACTGCCCCCACGAACAGTCGGAATGCTTTCCGTTTTTCCTTCTCGTACAAATATGGTGTTCCCAGGACCCGCCTGCATTTTGGACATATCAGTTCAGGAATCTGTTTAAGAGGTTTGTTTTGCAGTTTGACCAACTTGTCTGGAGCGAAAATTCGATCCACATAAAGCCGTCTCAATTCTCCTGGACCGTCTTTCTGATAGACAAGCACCTTTGCCCCGCAGTGCTCGCAAAGCACGTTCAAAAACCGCGCATAACTACCACGCACTTTTCGATATTGATCTGATTTGAATCGAGATTGCTTCATTGTTTGAATATATCATAAAAAGAGACAATAAACTGTCTTATTTGTCTCGTTTTATCCCTAAAACCGCGACCCGACATCCTCAACCCGCTCGCCCGCCAAGGCCCCTAAGAAATCCCGGAGCAGCTTGCCACCGTCGTTTGCGGACGACGTGGCTTAATCTCTCGAAGTTCTAGATCGATATACCCCATCGGAAGAACACCAGGATCCATTCACCAGGGTCCTGTGTTTTTTATTGCGGCATCTGAAGCGGAATCTCTGATGCTCGCGAGATGATTTAATGGTAAACTAGAATCAGAAACACAAACGAATGCTTTCCGGAAATCATCATCAGGGTCTGCTTGTTTTTGAAAAGAGTGGCCGGGTCTATTTGTTTTGGCGTTCGGCCGAACGCTCGATGCCAGGCATCTTCTCGATTGAGAGTCCGGATGGCAGGACATTCAAGAAAACACTTTCTTTCGTCGCTTTGTACCGGCCAGATGGCACCAAGACCGTGCTCGGCTCATCGCCCGAACTCCGAGCGGGATCACTCGGGACCAAGACACTCCTCAGCTTTCTCGATGAGCGGAAAAACACCCTTTTTGCGACCGTCGAGAAGGACGGGGCCTGGAAAATAATTGCCGCCACTGATGTTTTCCGGTCCCCCTGCGTCGTGCTGGCTCAGAAATCCGCCCCAACGACGAAGGACCCGGCATTTGCGTATTTCAGCCGTGACGGCCGCACCATCACGCTCGCTCGTTCAACGGGCGACCTCAGTCAATGGAAAGAGCAGGGCGAGATACTCGTCGCCCGACCAGCGGCTTTTGATGTCTCGCACCTCTCGCCGCTCCATGCCGAATACACCCGGCATGGGATATTGCTCGTCTATAGTGCCCGAGACCATTCCGGTCAAATCGTCATCGGAGCTGCACTTTTCGATCGCAAGCATCCGACGACCACATTGTGGCGCAGTGATCATGCCTTGTGGACGGCACCGATCGATACGCCACCAGACGCTGCGATCATCGGCGGCGGAAATATCGGGAAATACTTCTCGATCTATCTCCAGTCAGCGGAACACGGACTCGAAACATATCCGATTGCTCGCTATTGGGAGACCTATCGGCAACGCGTCCGACCGCCGCTGCCACTACCGCCACGCATACCCGGCGTCCGCATCCCGCTCGAACGCTACTCCCAAAACCCGATCATCGAGCCGATTGTCCGGCACTCCTGGGAAGCCTTTGCAACATTCAATCCTGCCGCCATCTCTCTCGACGGTCGCGTCCATCTCCTCTATCGCGCCCAAGGCTATGACGGACAGTCCGTTCTCGGGTATGCCTCGAGCGGAGACGGTGTCCACATTGATGAACGACACGCCAACCCCGCCTTCGTTCCGTCTCGTGCTGCCGAGTCAGCGGCTCGGACAGACGTACTGGCCTTTGTCTCTGGCGGTGGGACGGGTGGCTGCGAAGACCCGCGCCTCGTCGCAATCGATGATGTCATCTATCTCGTTTATGTCGCCTTTGACGGTTCCAATCCCCCTGGCGTCGCCCTCTCGCATATTTCCCAAGCTGACTTCCTCGCGAAACACTGGCGCTGGGCGCGACCGAAGCTCATCTCGGAGCCGGGTGAAATCCAGAAGAACTGGGTGCTGTTCCCGGAAAAAATCAAGGGTCAGTACGCGATCATCCACGGGCTGAGCCCCGAAATCCGTATCGAGTACCTCGACAGCCTTCAGAAACTGGGCGATGGCCACTATATCCGCAGCCTCAAATCACATGGCGGCCGCGGCTATATCGAACCCGCCCGGCTCCGCGCCTGGGACAATATCGTCCGTGGTGTCGGCGCCCCGCCACTCAAGACGGAACACGGTTGGCTCGTCTTCTACCATGGCATGGATATGCGTGATCCGGGCAAGTACAAAGTTGGCGTCATGCTCCTCGATCTCAAGCACCCCGAGCGTATCCTCCGGCGTTCCCTGGAGCCGGTCCTCGAACCCGAGACCATATACGAGAACGGCGGCCATAAACCCGGCGTCATCTATGTCTGCGGTGCCGTCATCAAAGACAAAAAGCTGCTCGTCTACTATGGCGCAGCTGATCGCAGTACCGGCGTCGCGATGGCTGATCTCGACTCCTTCATGAACGATCTGCTCAAGGATACGCCGCCGACGCTCCGGAAGATGAATCTCAAACAGCAACCCTAATTCTCCTCCTATGCCATTCTTCAAACGCTCGTTCGAAAACCCGATCCTCGTACCGCAGAATGACCTCCCCTGGGAGTCTGATGGGGCCTTCAATGGATCGGCGATCCGGGAAAAAGGGAAAACCCGTCTTCTTTATCGAGCGCAGTCTCTCCCGCTCCTCCACGACGATGGGCCGTGGCTCTCCGTCTCATCGATCGGCCATGCCGAGAGTACGGATGGCATTCATTTCAAGAATCATCGTCAGGTCATCAAACCCGAACTTCACTGGGAACGCTATGGCTGCGAAGATCCCCGAGTCACAAAATGCGATGGCAAATATTATGTGTTCTATACGGCACTCTCGGAATTCCCCTTCCGCGCCGAGGGCATCTCGGTCGGTCTCGCCATCACGAAAAATTTCAAAACGTTCGAGAAACATCACATCACACCCTTCAATGCGAAAGCGATGACGCTTTTCCCGGAGCGAATCGGTGGCAAACTCTGGGCGATACTCTCAGCCAATACCGATCAGCCACCTGCGACCATTGCGCTCGCTTCCTTTGACGATGAGACCGACCTCTGGGATCAGGCGCGTTGGCAGGCCTGGTATCAGGAATTAGACCAGCACGGACTCGAACTCCAGCGGACCGATAATGATCACGTCGAGATCGGTGCGGCGCCGATCAAAACCAAGGAAGGCTGGTTGCTCCTCTATTCCTATATCCAGCAGTACCATACCGCCTCCCCCATTTTCACGGTCGAAGCCGTGCTCCTCGATCTCGAGAATCCTCGGAAAGTCATCGCCCGAACTGATGTACCACTCCTCGTCCCAGAGGAAGAGTATGAACACTACGGCAAGGTGAAGGATATCGTCTTCCCAACTGGAGTTGTGCTGCGCGGTGACTCACTGTTTCTCTACTACGGTGCGGCAGATACGACGACTTGTGTCGCCATCGGTAGCCTGAAGTCAATCCTGAAGGAGATGCGATCCGACCCCAAACGGCGACCGCAATTTGAGCGCTATGGGCACAATCCCGTACTCGCACCCGTCGCGAAACATGACTGGGAAGCCAAAGCGGTCTTCAACCCAGCTGCTATCGACGTCCCAGGGAAAACAGTCATCCTCTACCGTGCGATGTCCGCCGATGACACCTCTGTCCTCGGGTACGCGGAAAGCAAGAATGGTTTCCGTATCAACCGCCGCCTCCCCGATCCGGTCTATATCCCCCGCGCGCCGTTTGAAACAAAGAACGCGCCTGGCAATTCCGGTTGCGAAGATCCCCGCCTTACGCGTTTCAACGATACCTACTACATGCTCTACACCGCGGTTGATGCCGCTACCCCGCCGCGCGTCGCGCTTACGACGATCCCTGTCGCGGACTTCATCGCTGAGCGTTTCGACCGATTCTCCGATCCCGTTCTCATTTCCCCGCCTGGCATCGATGACAAAGACGCCTGTCTTTTCCCAGAGAAGATCAACGGCAAGTATGTCGTCCTGCATCGCATCCAGCCCTCGATCGATATCAATTTTCTCGATGACCTCGCCTTCGATGGCACCTCGCGCTTCCTGATGCATCGTCCATTCATCTTCCCACGGCGGGGCATGTGGGATAGCCGAAAGATCGGCATCAACACCGCGCCCATCCGCACCAAAGCCGGTTGGCTCATCCTCTATCACGGTGTCTCTGAGTACGATGGTCACTACCGTGTTGGGGCGATTCTCCTTGATCTCGAAAATCCCGAACGCATCATCGGCCGCAGCCGGCACCCGCTCTTCAGCCCCGAGGAAGACTACGAACGAGTGGGGGTTGTCCCCAATGTCGTCTTCCCTTGTGGTGCGGTCGTCCGCGGGACCAAGCTCATCACCTACTACGGTGGTGCAGACCGTGTCGTCGGTGTTGCCTCCATCCAGCTCCCCAAACTTCTCAAGTCCCTCCTCGCCGACGGGGTGTAGTAATCATTTTACGAGGAAAGAGCAACATTTAAAGCCATTTGGACTTCAGGTGCCGAGTTTGTTGCAGTTGACCGAACAAGCGACATCCATTTCCTGACTCATTCTCATTCGAATTGCCCACAAGCCAAGAAAGAAAACCAACCTCTTAAGGGGTTGGTTTTTTTTCTAATAGACGACTAACTGGTTCTTCAGAATACCTGAAAAAACTTTGAGGCTTCGGAATAGGAGCGCCCGGTACACTATTGACGCTTGAACGCCACCATCTGTGACAGATACCGATGAGCTGATCCGAACGTATTGGTTGACGCAACGGATCCAGCAGTAGCCTGTACCATATCCTGGCTCACCAAGTCTTTCGCATTCACTGACTGCCGCTGAG
>JBATNG010000040.1:0-29274 GCA_049290235.1 Candidatus Moraniibacteriota bacterium
CGATCCATCTGTTCAGCCGATCGAATTGTGACGCCTTCGAAGGCGACGAAACATGATGTGGAACAATATCTCTCCGTCCCACGCAAAAAGGTCGCCGTCGCATCACTCGGGATCGCGACCGCGTTCCAGACACCGCTCGCGCCAGCAGATCGGGATGCGGTACTCAAGCGATACGGGCTGCAGCCAGGGTATCTGTATCACGGCGGCGGACTCGAGCTCCGGAAGAATACGGAAGTCTGGTTGCGGGCGTATGCTGCTCTCATGTCGATGCTCGATCGTGAGTCACTCCCGCTGCTCGTCGTGAGCGGCACGGTCTATGCAGAGACGAATCCTCTGGCGACGCCGGTCCACTCGCTCATCGCCGAACTGGGTCTCGGCGACCGGGTCCGATTGTTGGGTCAAGTACCGGAGACTGATTTGCCCGCGCTGTACCAGGGGGCACTAGTGTTCATTTATCCGTCGCGCTTCGAGGGCTTCGGATTGCCGGTGCTCGAAGCCTTTGCCTCGGGGACACCAGTTATCACCACCGCAGCTGGATCATTGGGCGAACTGGCCGAGGGTACGGCTGAGATCGTTGCTGTCGATGACGTCGACGGGTTGGCCAGTGCGATGCAGCTGGTCGCGACGGATGAGACAGTCCGGGCAGGTCTCTCAGCACGGGGCCGAGAGCGCGCCCAAGAGTATGCGTGGTCACGGTTTGCCGATGCGACTGTGGCGGCTTTGCTACAATAATCCTATGGATACCTTGTTTCGATGTTTTCGTATGTGGTCAGCCGATCCACGGATGGTTTTCGGTGTGGTCGGATTGCTCATCGGCGGACTGGTGGTCATGCTCATGCTCGCCGATGCCTTCCCGCTCAGCGGTATCAATCTGATATTTTTTAGCCTATTGTTTCTCCTGCTCACGCTGTATCGGCCGAATTGGGTTTTTCTCGCTCTGGTCGCCGTCTTGCCATTTGAAACGATTAATCTCCTTCCGGACGCTTTTGGTTTCGCACTGCGGCCGTACCAATGGTTGTTCGTGATCGTCTCGCTCGCCCTGGCGATCCGAGTGCTGACGAGACGGACGACCGGACCGCTCTTTCGTTTCGGAGTATTGGATGCCTGGCTCGCATTGGTCCCGATCGGAGCGGTGATTTCTGGTGTCCTCTTCGGCGGGGCGGGGTTGCACCATGCAGTTGTTGTGGTTTCATTTTATGCCCTGTACCTGTTGGGCCGGATATTCTTCCGGACCCCGGGAGATGTCAGTGTCGCCGCAGTGGCCTTGTCAGCATCGGGCCTCGTATCGCTCTCTTTCGGCATCGCCCAAAATATCGCCTTCGAACAGGGGAGGATGCTCGGTGCCGTCATGCCGGGTCGGCCGAATGGGACCTTTGCTGAGCCGGATTGGCTCGGGCTGTTTGCTGTCATCATCCTTTTCTTCCTTCTGTCTCGTCTCGGAGAGTTGCTGCGGGATGAAGGAGGTACCATAACGGCTCGCTTGAGTCGGGTCGGCTGGTTTACGGTGCCGCTCACCATAGGCTTGGTGACGCTCATCCTCACAGTGAGCCGGAGTGCCTGGCTCGCAGCCTGCCTGGCTCTGGTTGTCTGGGTGAGTGCGACGCTCATCGCTGGTGGAAAGGCAGTGTGGCGACCGGTGCTCCAGAGTATTCAGGTGCTCGTTATCATCTTCGTCCTCGCCCTCTTGGTCGTCGTCGATATCCCGCTGACACGTTTCGACCTCCTCAATCGAGCGGGGAGCACCGCGACGGGCCGGCAAGAGATCACGGTGGCCTGTCCCGTCCCGACTGATCTGCCGTCTGAGATCGCGAGCGTAGACGCGCTCAGCGCTTTCGGTTGTCGCCATATCAATCTGGAAGAACGTGAAGTGTTGGCCGCCCGCGGACAGTCCATTCAGACTACGTATCGACCAGATCCGAATGTCGTGATCCGCAGCAGTATCTATGCGCGATCGTGGGAAGAAATCCGCCAGCATCCCGTGTTCGGCATCGGCTGGGGGAATATCGGGACGGTCCTCGGTCGGGATGAACACGGCACTGCCTACAATGCGAGCAATCTCTGGTTCGAAGTCTGGCTGGGAGCTGGTCTCACTGGTCTCATTGGGCTCATCGGAGCATTTGGTGTGATCGCGTGGCGAGGGGGATGTGCTCTCCTTGGTCCATCCGAGCGGGCAGCACGATCGAAAGCTGGATCCGAGGGTACGCTGACAGCACTCGCCCTCTCGCTGTTGGCCATCGTATTCGTCTTCAATCTCTTCAATGCCGGCCTCTTGATCGGCTTCGTCTGGATCGGCTTCGCGTGTTTCCCGGCACTGTTTCCACAACGATGAGCGATTCGAACATGAACACCAAGCATCCATGGTTGACTGTCGGGATCGACATCCGGCTCATCGGTAAGCAGCGTACGGGCGATGAGGTGGTGTTTTTCCAGCTGGTGCGTGAGCTCATCCGCCGTCAGGATTCGGACATCCGTTACCAGCTTTTCACCGCGGAACGAGACGATGACCGGCTGGCAGCGCTCCGACTCAAGCTCGAAGCGCTTAGTCGCGAAGATATCGAGATCATCTCGCTCCCGGCTTGGAATCGATTCGTCTGGAACGGCCTGGTGCTACCCTGGCGGCTCTTTCGCCACCCGGTGGATGTTTTCCATACGCAGTATATCCTCCCGCTCTTTCTGCCGCGCCGTTTGAAAGTCGTGACGCATATCCATGACGTTTCCTTTCGGGTTCATCCAGAGTGGATTGGGGCACTCGACCGGTTCTTCCTCTCCCTCTTCATGCCCCGGACCTTCGCTCGTTCGGACCGGTTGATCGTCCCGTCGGAGTTTACTCGGTCTGAAATCTTGGCTCATTGGAAAGTCAAAGCGGATCGGATCGTCGTCATCGAGAACGCAGCGGCGGAGGAGTGGTTCCAGCCGCAGAATCCGACTGAGACTGAAGCCGTGCTGGCGAAGTATGGCTTGACGCGGGGGCAATATTTTATTACTTCGGGGACGCTTCAGCCGAGGAAAAATATCCCGTTCCTCATCGCGGCTTTCACGCGAGCGGTCGAGGAAAGAGGGCTGGCGCTGCCTTTGGTACTGACTGGCAATCCGGCAGGGCACAATGTCGATCAAGGAGTCAAAGATACTCACGCCAAGACCGGAGTCGTCTATACGGGCTATGTGTCAGATGCCGAACTCCAAGCACTTGTCGGCGGTGCTCTGGCGTATGTCTTTCCGTCGCTCTACGAAGGCTTCGGTATTCCGATCGAAGAAGCGCTCGCTATAGGAACACCGGTTCTGGCTTCCGATATCTTGGTATTTCGAGAAGTCGGGCGTGATCGAGTGCACTATTTCGACCCGCACGCGCTTGCCCCGCTCGCTGACACTCTGTATACTTTCTCTATTGGTCTTTCGGCTACCGAAGACCGTGAACAGCGCGTTTCTCCCGGTCTCATAAAATTATATTCGTGGTCGGAAAGCGCCGCCAAGCTGGCCCAGCTCTACCGGTTGTTGGCAGAGCCGCCTCGCTAATCCGTAACAATTACTCATGGGTTCTTCATCACTTGACTCATCGCTTCCAGTTTCAAAAAAGAAGCGAGTCATCCGCATCGTTCTGTTTTTTATTGCGCTGGGTCTGATCGCTGGCGGGGTGTTCGCAGTGAAGGCCGGATTCGTTTTCAATAAGATTTCACTGGGCAAGGACGGGATCTTCAAGAATCTGGTGAAGTCGTTGCCGGGGACAAAGGACGAGCTCAAGGGAGAAGAGGCAGGCAAGATCAATGTCCTCCTCCTCGGAATGCGCGGCGAAAACGTCCCGGGGGGTGGACTGCTCGCGGATACCATCATGGTGCTCTCGTTCCATCCGAAAGACGAGAAGAAAGAAGGTGGCGATACAGCAAGGGCCTCGCTCGTTTCCATCCCGCGCGATCTGTATGTGAAAGTCCCAGGGCGAGATGAACAGCGCAAGATCAATGCGGTCTATGCACTCGGCGAAGAGCGTGGCAAAGGCGGCGGGATCGAGGATATGCGCACCATCGTCGGCGAGGTGACTGGGCAGACGATTCCCTATGCAGTCGTGATCAATTTCCAGGGCTTCATCGACCTCGTAAACGCGATTGGCGGGGTGACGGTGACTCTGAATGAGCCGTTCAGCGAGGGGATGCAGTTCCGTGAGCCGCATGTCTGCGACGCCAATGTCTACACAGTGCCGACCCGCCCGCCCCAATATGAGCACAAGTACTATACGCGGAGCGAAGGAACCCGATATATCTCGAAGTCATACCTCTTGTGTTACAACAAGGATCAGGAATGCGGTGGTGTCTTTGAACTCCCTGCGGGGGCGAATGAACTCGATGGCTATAAGGCGCTCTGTTACGCGCGCGCCCGCTACCAGAGCAATGACTTCCGTCGCGCGGAGCGTCAACAGCAGGTGATTCAAGCGATCAAGGACAGAGCCTTGTCCGTCGGGACACTGGCTGATTTTGGCAAGATCAATGCACTCATGGACAGCCTGGGCGACAATCTCCGCGTCAATACCGAGGCTTGGGAGGCGAAGCGCTTCCTCGAGTTGTATCAGACTAATCAGGACGCTACTCTGACGCAGCGCGTGTTGGAAGATTCCGAGGCCGGACTGCTCTATGCTCCACCGGCGACGCCTGAGTCCGGTTACATTCTCCTGCCGCGTGGGGATAATTATGACCAGATTCATGCGCTGTTCCAAGGGTTGCCATAACTGCGCTTCGCATGCCTATCGAGGTCTCGATCGCCGTCAACAGTTATCGGAGTCCTGAACTTCTTCGGCTCGGTCTTCAGGCTATCCGTCGCGAACTGACCGGTGCCGCGTTCACGTATGAGGTGCTCGTGGTCGACAGTGCGACCGAGGAAGACACCGAGATGCTCCTGCGCGAAGAGTTTCCCGAAGTGCGTTTCTTCCCGCACGCTGAGAATGTCGGTTTCGGCCGTCTCATCAATACCTCGATCCAGGAGTCGGTCGGGCGATATATGTTTTTCATCAACGCCGACATCATCCTCCGTCCGGACACGCTGAGCACCTTGCTCGCCTATGCTCGGACTCATCCGAATGTCGGACTGATTGGACCGAAGCAGCTCAACTTCAATGGATCGCTTCAGTCGACCTGTCTGAGATTCTATCGGCCGATGACGATACTCTATCGTCGGACATGGCTCAAACATCTGCCATTCGGTCAGCGTCATCTCGATTGGTTCACGATGAGCGATTTCGACCATATATCTGAGCGTGACGTGGACTGGATCATGGGATCGGCGCTGTTCGTCTCCCGCGAAGCAGCCGAAGCAGTCGGTCCGATGGACAGTCGTTTCTTTATGTACATGGAAGATGTCGATTGGTGCCGGCGTTTCTGGGAGCATGGCTTCCGCGTCGTGTATGTCCCGACCGCCAGCGTGTATCACTATCATGCCAAAGGGAGCGCCAAGGGAGGGTTCTTCCGTTCGCTTCTAGGGAATCGTCTCACCTGGTATCATATCGAGAGTGCCCTCCGCTACTTCTATAAATATCGCGGCAAGCCGCTGCCAATCCATTCATAACCTCGCTATGTCTGAAACTGATATCCTGCCGCCCCCGGTATCGCCTCGAGTGCCGGAGAGCCCAAAGCAGAGCCGTCGCCTCATCGCCAGCGGCGCTCTGATCGGCCTGGTCGCCTTCGCGTATTTTGCGGGATACCAGAAAGGGGAAGATCGTTCCGCGATGACCGAGACTCCGGTTGCTCTGCAGCAAGCGGTATTTCGGAATACGGCTGACGGAGCCGATCAGAGCATCGACTTCTCGCTGTTTTGGAAAGTGTGGAATCTCTTGAAGGAAAAATATGTGGAGCATGATCAGCTCGATGCGAAGAAACTCTTCTATGGCGCGATTGACGGGATGCTCGCCGCGACCGGTGATCCGTATACGACTTTTTTCGATCCTGAAGAGAACAAAGAGTTCAAGGAGGATCTGGATCAGTCTTTCGATGGGATTGGCGCGGAGATGCAGATCAAGGATGGCATCCTGACAGTGGTCGCACCGCTCGAGGATTCACCGGCCCAGAAAGCCGGCATCTTGGCGGGAGACAAAATCCTGAAGATCAATGGCGAGTCGACCGAACACCTCAGCCTGAGCGCGGCAGTTGACAAGATCCGGGGGCCGCGCGGCACCGAGGTCGGGCTAACGATTTTCCAGTCGGATGAGGATGATCTTCGCGAGGTGACAGTGAGACGGGATGTCATCGTCGTGAAAAGTGTGCTCCTCGAGATCCGAGATGGTATCGCTATCGTCAAGGTGACCCAGTTCGGTGCCGAGACGACCGGGGAGTTCAAGAAGGCTGCTGACGAAATCCGGCGCCAGAATATCCGGGGCATACTGCTCGATGTCCGCAATAACCCAGGCGGCTTCCTCGATGCGGCTGTCGATCTGGCGGGGTACTTTCTCCCTAGCGGATCGGTCGTAGTGATCGAAGAAGACGCCGACAAAAAACGCCATGAACTGAAGACGCGGGGGAGTAATCCGTTTGGATCACTGCCGGTGGTGGTCGTGACGAATCAGGGGAGTGCGAGTGCTTCCGAGATCCTCGCGGCGGCGCTCCGTGAGAACCGCAACGATGTGGTCCTTGTGGGTGAGACTTCGTTCGGGAAAGGTTCCGTCCAGGAGCTGGTCCCGGTTTCGTCGACGACCGCGGTGAAGATCACTGTGGCGCGTTGGCTGACGCCCGATGGCCACCAGATCAACGGCGTGGGTATCAAGCCAGACGAAGCAGTCAAACTCACTCGGGATGATTTCGAAGCCGATCGTGACCCGCAGTTCGACCGGGCTTGGGCAGAACTCATGTCTAAGATATCTCATCAGTAATGTACGCATATGAGCTCATTCGAAACGTATGAAGGGAGGCAAGAGGATCAGCAGGGCAGTGCTTATGAGACAGAACTGGTCCAATCGTCATTGCTCCAACGGGCGTGGGCGGAACAGCGGACCAGAGACAAGCTTGCAGCTGACGAGGATGGAAGCGAAGGAGCCGTTATCGAGTGGATCTTGGCGACAGGCGAATGGTTTCGACACAATGTCATGGAGTATGAAAGTGCGCCGGGGGAGCCGAGTCGGAAGGAACATTTCCTTGGGTTGTTTAATGATGACCCTGAAGCGGCGGTCGAGGAACTCAATGGACTTTTCAACGCGACCAGCCACTGATCCAAATTAGCACTCACTTGACGAGTCTGCTAAGGCTGCCTACAATGAGTAGGCATGGGGTGTCGCATTCCCAAGAGAGTGTGTCGTAAACGGTCTAACGGTGTATATACCCACAAGTATGGCAAAATTACGCATCCAGCCGCTCGGAGAGAACGTGCTCATCCGAATCGAGTCCAAGAAGGAGAAGACTGCAACCGGTCTCTATCTGCCCGAAAGTGCTTCGGGGGAACGTGAACAACAGGGGACAGTCGTCGCCGTCGGTTCGGATAAGGCGATCGCCGTGAAGAAAGGTGACACGGTTATTTTCAAGCGTTATGGCACGAGCGAGGAACTCAAGGTGGCCGATGTCGATCATATACTGTTGAACTACAAAGACATTCTCGCCGTGGTTCTCTCTTGATCGGGGTAGCACAGTGGATAGAGAAAAGAGAAAACAGCCCGTGAGGCTGTTTTTTGGTATAAGCTGGAAGATCCCGTTCGTGTCTCTATTTTGTCACTGGTTCAGTCGGGAGCCCTTTTTCTTTCCAGGCCGCGAAGCCTCCAGAGATGACACGTAGGCCGATGAAACCCATATCGAAAAGCCGAGTGCCCGCCTGGAAAGTCTCATTTTCATTTGCACCGTAAACGAAGAGTGAGCCGCTAGGGATACTGCGGCGCTCCTTTTCGAGCCGAGCAGCGGGGAGGTTGAGTGCCCCGGGAATATGGCCGCGGGCATAATCGCTCTCGCTGCGGACATCGAGGATAACGCTTCTGACCAGCGTTCGTTCGAGTTCCTGGACCTTGTCTGGCTGTATCGTGATGACCTTGGTCCGGTCGATATAGGAGTCAGGATTACTTTCAGCGATGACATTCCCCCCCTTGGCGATCCATTGGCGGATACCGCCTTCGAGAAAGGCGAAGGTCATTTGCTTTGAGGAGAAACGCTCGTGGATTTCTCGAAGCTGATCATTGGAGTTTTCATCGCCATGGACGATGACGACAAGCTGGCCCGTCGGGGCACTGAAGGTGGCGATCTCAGCCAAGCCGAGCCATTCCGAGTCGATCAGATGGTACTGTTCGAACACAGCGCGAGGCCGGACATCGATGAAACGCATATCTTCACCGCGCTTGATCCGATCGAGGATATTTTCAGGGCTGATCGTGCGGAGTTCGGTGAGTGTCGTGCTGGGAGATGTCTCGGTGGGGCTGGCCGGCCGATTCTCATACCACAACTTTCCGAGCATGACTGCCGCCCCGCCAAACATCAAGGCAGCGAGCAGGAGTACGACGCGGCCCTCGGACCGACCTGCGACAGCAGCGCAAATGACGTGTATCGGGTGAGTCATACGAGGACCGACCCGATGAAATCCGGGTAGCCGGTGATGAAATCTGCGATGGCTACGGTTTCTTTACCTTCGAGCTGGAGGGTCAGTGGAAAGACGACTCCCGAACCCGTGACAATGCCGATCTTCTCGCCAATTTCCAAGACCGTCCCGACGGGATGAACGATAGCCAGCGGTGACTTTTGAATCGTTAGCGTCTGCAATTTGACCCGGACCGGACCTTCTTCGGGGGTACGATTCCAATGTGTGAACAGCCCTGGCCACGGATGAAGACCGCGGTAGCGATTGTAAATACTTTCGGCGCTCTCATTCCAGAAAACGTGCCCGTCCTCTCGGTCGATGAGCTGGCAGAGTGTGTTCCCGTCCAGGGGCTGAGGTGTCGCTGTGATAGACCGAGTGATCCAGAGCGGCAGGGTCTCGGTGAGGAGGCGGGCACCGATGACTGCGAGTCGTTCGAGCAGCTGGGGGGCGCACTCGTCCGGACCGATCGGTGTCCGCTCGACCGCGAGGATGTCACCGGTATCCATCCCCTCGTCGAGTTGGATGAGTGTGATACCGGTTTCCGTATCACCCGCCATCAGTGCATTGGCGACCGGCGAAGCGCCACGCCACCGGGGCAGAAGCGACGCGTGGATATTGAGACAGCCGAAACCCGGCGCCGCGAGCAGGTTCTCGGGGAGCAGCTTCCCATAGGCGGCCACGATAATCACATCAGGCTTCCAGTCGAGGATGGTCTTCACGGCTTCGGCATCGAGTTTTTCCGGCTGAAACACTGGCACAGCATGTTCGATCGCCAACCGTTTGACCGGCGGCGCGGTCAATTCCTGTTTCCGGCCGACTTTTCGATCTGGCTGGGTGACGACACCGACGACATGATACGTGTGCTCGAAAAGCGCGGCGAGCGCCGTCTGGGCGAATTCAGGCGTCCCCATGAAGACGACGGAAACTTGCGGTGGTTTGAAGTCCTTGATCGGTGCGGCGGTTTCATTAGAGGGCATAGGCATGGGTATTTTTTTGGTGTTTGTATCGGTCACAAATGAGGATGCCGTCCAGATGATCGAGTTCGTGCTGGAGACAGATAGCGAGGAGGCCGCGGGCGCGAAGCTTCTTGTCTTGGCCATGCTCGTCGAAGTATCGGACAGTCACGCGTTCCGAGCGTTCGATGGCGAAGAATTCCCCGGGCAAACTGAGACAGCCCTCTTCGAAGAGGATTTTGTCGGTGCTCGCGCTGGTGATCGACGGATTGATGAAATGTCGGAGCATGCCGTCAATTTCGATGACGCAGATCCGGAGGTTTTGTCCGATTTGGGGTGCAGCGAGGCCGATGCCGTCGGCCGCCCGCATCGCCTGGACCATCGCCGGGAGGAGCGCTTGGATTTCGGGTGCGAGTGGGTCCTTGACCGCCGTATTTTTCGCGTGAAGGACAACATTCAGAGCGCCGGTGACGATCGGGGGAGCGGTATTCATAGGGAGGGAATCAGCCATGGAGAGAGAGGGGATTATTCGTAATACGGACATCTGGGCCGAGCGTCGACAGATAGGAACGCAATTTCTCGGGTAGCGCACTGGTTCGCAGGTACCGGATAAGGATATGGTAGCGGTTTTTCCGGTTAAATGGCAAATATCTCGGCACGATTTCCACTTCAGGAATCGCGAGCTCGCGCAGTTTCGTTTCCACCTGGTACGCCAAGTCGAGCGATGTCGATCCACGTGACGGATAGCATTCCAATTGAATCAGGTGGTAATACGGTGGGTAGCGCAACATCCGTCGCTCGTCGAGCAATCCGCGCGCCGTCAACTCGAGCTTTTGATGGGCCCAGGTGGTCCAGAAAACCGATTCCGGTTCGAAGGTTTGGACAGCAAGCGTCCCGCCGGGGCAGAGCTTCGCGCCAAAGCGTCGCAATTCACGCCAGAGCCGCTCCTCTGATTGGAAATCTGGATAGAACAGTCCTTGATCTGGTTCGATCATGGCGATGAGGCCGAGCGGCGGCAAGGGGAGGGCCGAGGCCGCTTCATAGGTGGCGATGATGACCGTCGGACCGACAGCAGGAGAGAGCGTGGACACGAGCGCACGGAAATCATGTTTGAGCTGCGTCGCATCGCGGTCAATGGTGATCACTCCATCGGCGATGCCTTCACGTTGGAGGGCGCGTTCGATCGCCTGGGTACCGGCTCCGAAACTTCTGAAATGCATATGGCCGCAACTCGCGCAGGCCGGGAAGAGGCTCGTCCGATATCCGCAGGCGAGACAGCGGAAGCGGCCGTCTTTCATCTCACTCAGCATGGTTTGGCATTTCGGGCAGCGTTGAGGCGACTGGCATTTGGCGCAAAACGAAAAGCGCGCCAGCCCGCGCTGTTTCACGAGAATCAATACGGATTCCCCGCGGGTCCGAGCATCGCGGATATGGGTCATGAGTTCGACCGTGATTACCGGCGGTGTCTTGTGACGCGAGAATGATAGGCGGAGATCGATGGTCACGAGCGAGTGTCGCTTTGAGAAAGTAAATGGCTGGCCCAAACGTGTCGGTGTGATGTCTGCAGCGAAGTACTCGATCCCGGGCGCGACCGATAGCTCCACACATGCGATGGTGTGCCGTGCCGCGATCCATTCAGCGATCTCGATCGCGTCATAGCGTGGCGTCATCTCCCATTGTGTGAACGACAGGCGTTTCTCACTATCGATAATCACGATGCTCCCGAGGTTCGAGAACGGTGCAAAGACTGCTTGGCGGGTGCCGATGATGATATCGAGTGTTCCGGCTCGGATGGCTTGGAAGAGGATGTACTGTTCGCGGCTGGTTCGGCGACTCGTGAGACAGCCGATGTTCGCTTGGGGCAGTGCGCGTTTGAGTTTTTCAGCGTACAGTTCGGCGGCGAGTACTTCCGGGACGAGGATGCAGAGAGGTTGGTGTTCGGCGAGGGCCTGTTTCCCGCAGGTGATCAAACGTTGGAACAACTGAGCATCGTCTTGAACCGCTTCCATACTGAGCGCAGCGGATACGCGTTTCTTTCGTCTCCGAGTCGGGCGCGCCGGTTCGACTGATAGAGCTACCGTATCGCCAGCGGCGGATTTCACCATTCGGGGTTTTCGCTGGATGGGAAAAAAGGGTTTGAGCACGAGACCAAGCGGCGCGTACAGACGCTCACTCATATGCCAAGCGAGAGCGATCTGATCCGCAGTCAGCCAGCCCGGGAGAAGTGTCACCCCGACATACTTCATCCACTGGGGTACGGGTCCAGGCAGATGGGTTGAATCCAGCGTGACACCTGTGAGTGTGCGTTTGCCAAAGGAAATTGAGACGAGTGAGCCGGGGGGGAGGGGCGTCGGTGACGCATAGCTGAAACGTGGATCACGCCGGCCGTAGAGCGGAGTGAGGGGGACAACTTCGATGCGGTACACAAGCGGGAGTTTCGGCATACTCAGGTGTCCTCATTGTAGCAGTCCCAGGGATACACGCTCGTCGGCGGCGATACCACACACACCGATGTTGCCGATACATCGCTTACTACCCCACCAAAATTTTGGTGAAGTCGCTTGCCACCACACCAATGCATTGGTGTGGTGGCTTGCCGTGACCCCGAGAATTCTCTATGCTAGGTGGACCACTATGCTCATCACTCGTCGTCTCTTCATCGGTATCCCGCTGTCATCCAGGCTCCACAAGAGGCTTGAATCCGAGGTCTCCCGCTTTGAGCGTTTTCCGATCATCCCGACGCGAAAAGGTAATTTCCATGTCACGCTGATTTTCCTCGGGTTTGTCAACGAGGAAGAGATACCGCGGATCATGTCGGCTTTGGAGGAGGCAGTGGCGGATACCGAACCCTTTGAGTTGGATTTCTCTATGATCCAGCCCGAGCCAAACGACGAGCATCCCTCGATGATCTGGCTCACTGGTGATACCTCACCCGCGCTCGTCTTGCTTCGGAACGCCGTCGCCTCAGCTCTCGACTATCTGACGCCGGCATCCAAGACCTTTCGCCCCCATATCCTCCTCGCCAAAGTCAGGCGCGGGAAATTCGAAGCGCTCGACACGAAACCCGAATTCACCAAGCCGCTCCATATCATCGAGTCAGTCGATACCATTACGTTGTTCGAAAGTACGACGGACGCGGGGAAACGCGCCTATCTCCCGCTCGCAGAATTCCCACTCGGTGGCAATGCGTAGTGCCTATCGTTTCCCTTACTCCTTACTCCTTTCTTCTAAATACTTTCTCCTTACCTCGGTGAATGTCCTCAATATCCCGATCGATAATCTCACTCGCGCCGCAGTCCTGACGCAGATTGATCATTGGCTGGCTGGGGGCGATACCTTTCACCGGATCGCGACGGTCAATCCCGAGTTCCTGCTTCTCGCCCAAAAGAACGCGGCCTTTCGTGGCGCCCTCCTCTCGGCGGACCTTCGGCTCGCGGATGGAGTAGGATTGCATCTCCCGTTTTTTCTCGCGGGCGAATCCCTGCTCGAACGAATCCCGGGAGCTGATTTGTTGTCCGAGATCCTTCAGCGGGCAGACGAACGCTTTCTCTCGGTCGGTCTGATCCTCGCTCCCGATGGACTCTCGTCATTTGAAGCCATCAAGCAAACGCTCCATGAACGCTATCCCAATCTTGCCATCTTCAAATTCGCGCCCGAATATTTTTCACCCCAAAAACCTATCCCCTATAACCTCGTTTTTTGCAATTATGGCGCGCCACTCCAAGAAATCGTGCTCGCCGGTTTACGCCAGTCAGCGGGGGCTATCCGCTTGGTGATGGGTGTCGGTGGAGCCTTCGATTTCCTGACTGGACAGATCTCGCGTGCGCCGAAACCCGTTCGCTCTATTGGACTGGAATGGGCGTGGCGTTTGCTTCAGCAGCCGAAGCGCTTCCGTCGTATTTGGAACGCGGTTGTCATCTTTCCGATGAAAGTGCTGAGTCAGAAATGATCCTGAATTTCTTTTGAAGGATCACCCTGAGCTCGTCGAATTGTTGTGGCCAAAAAATCAGGCCGGTTAAGGCACGAATCGATACCGGTAGGCACCGAAGCGATATATTTGCATATCGGAACACTATAGTCAATACTGGATTATGGCTTATATAAAGGGCCAGCTACTAGTCTGATGCATGGGTGTAGTGGTATAATGGGCCTATGTCAGACACTGAATCCAAGCCGGTTCGGGTGCGTTATGCACCATCGCCGACCGGTCTCCAGCATATCGGTGGCCTCCGGACTGCACTCTATAATTTCCTCTTGGCGCGAAAGCTCGGCGGGCAGTTCATTTTGCGTATCGAGGACACAGATCAGAAGCGTTTTGTCGAAGGGGCGCTCGAAAACACGATCGGCTTCCTCCGCGACTTCGGCCTGCACTATGATGAAGGTCCGATACTCCTCACGGACAAAGATACCGAGAATGATTCCGTTGGCGTTTTGTCCAGTCGCTACCCGGGCGTGTATGAACTCGGTCCCCATGCGCCATATATCCAGTCCGAGCGGCTCGAACGGTATCAGGTGGCGGCTGATGCACTCGTGAAGCAAGACATGGCCTATCATTGTTTCTGCACCGAGGGACGCTTGACGGCTTTGCGCGAACGTCAAGAATCCAGTCATCTTGCCCCGCGTTATGATCGCGAATGTTTGAAATTGCCGGCAGCAGAAGTGAAGGAGCGCCGCGCCCATGGCGAAGCGAGCGTGATCCGTTTCAAGATCCCAGCGAGTGGGAAGTTCACCGTGACAGATATCTTGCGCGGGTCGATCGATGCCGAAACTGCCGACATCGATGATTTCGTCATCATGAAGTCCGACGGCTACCCGACCTATCACTTGGCCAGTGTCGTCGATGATCATCAGATGGAGATCACTCATGTCATGCGGGCGGTGGAGTGGCTGCCGAGTCTGCCTAAGCATATCCTCCTCTATCAGGCGTTCGGTTGGGAGGCACCACAGTTCGCGCATCTCTCCGTCATCCTGGGCCAAGACGGTAAGAAAAAACTGTCCAAGCGTGATGGCGACGTCTCTATCGACTCATTTGTCGCGAACGGGTATCTCCGCGCGGCGCTCCTGAACTTCGTCGCGCTCCTGGGTTGGAATCCGGGAAAGGGGAGTACGGAGGAATTCTTTACTCTCGATGAACTGGTCGACGCATTCTCGCTCGAACACCTAAACAAAGCGGGCGCGGTCTTCGATCGGGCCAAGCTCGACTGGATGAATCATGAGTACATCATGCGCACCACTGACGCTGATCTTCTTTTACTTATCAAGGCGGGCGGCTTCCTCGAACGGAAAGACTGGCATGTCAAAGCGCCCGAGGACTACCGGACCGATAGACAACTCCTGAAAATAATTGCGATTGAAAAAGACCGTTTGAAGACGTTGGCGGCACTCGGTGATGAGAATCAATTTCTCTTCACGGATACGCTGGCATATGACGCCAGACTGCTTCCCTGGAAGGGAAATCCGGTCGAAGCGACTCAGACCGCACTCGTCCAGGCCAAGACACTCATCGAGACAACGAGCGAAGCGGAGTGGACACGCAAATATCTCACAGAGAAATTGCTCGCGGCAGCCGGGGAGAAACGTGGGGATTTCCTCTGGCCGCTCCGAGTGGCGGTGTCGGGACTCGAACGCTCGCCATCGCCCATGGACATCGTCTGGGTGCTGGGACGTGAACGTTCGCTTGCGCGTCTCGATACGGCGCTGGCCAAACTCTCGTAACAAAAGTCCTGACCAAACCAAAAGAAAAATCATGTCGGCACAAACGCAACAATCAAAACGGACGGATCGGCTCCTTGGAATGATTGTGTTCTTGTCTTTCAGCATCGCTCTCTGTGGTGTCCCGGGTCTCGTGGCCCAGGCCGAGGACACGCTCCAGACGCTCACCGACGAACAGCAAGAGATCATCGATGACCGTCAGGACGAACTCGATGATATCAAAGCAAAAATCAAAGCCTATAAGGAGATCGTCAGCCTGAAGCAGCGGCAGGGGGCCGCGCTCGGTGATCAGATCGAAGGACTTGAAGCGCAGGCCAAGATTCTCGAGCTCCAGATGGAACAAAACAAGAAGACACTTTCTGAGATCCAGTCTGAGGTGAGGATTCTCGCTGAGCGGATCAGTCAGAAAGAAGGCTTCATCCTGAAACAGCGCGAAATCCTCTCCGAAATCATGCGCGGCTATTATGCTGATCAGTCGACCCTGATCCCGACCGAATTCATCGTCAATGCCTCGCGGATCGCCAATCCGCTCCAGGAGAGCGAGTGGAAGTCAGAAACCGGCGGCAAAGTGAGCGAGGTACTCTCATCGCTGAAGGCCTTGCGCGAGGGACTGAAAACGGAGCACGCGGCGCTCATCGAAAAAGAGACTGCCGCCGATACGCTCCGGCTCCAGCTCGAGGAACAGGATGCTCGGCTTGATTCGACCAAGTCCAGCAAGGCGCAGCTCCTCGCCAAGACCCAGTCTGAAGTCCAGAAGTATGATGCGCTCGTCGATGACCTAGAGAAACAACGCGAAGAGATCGAGGACGAAATCCAATCCATCGAATCCGGAAAAATCGATGCTCTCGACACCAAAGATCTGCCCGTTTTCAGCAAAGGACTCCTCGGCTATCCGCTGAAGAGTGTGACGATCACTCAGAACTATGGCAAAACGAGTTTCGCCAAAAAATCTGGGTTCTATAAGTCAGGATTCCACAATGGTATCGATTTCGGTGCAGCGACGGGTACGAGTGTACTCGCGGCGGCGGATGGCAAAGTCATCGCGATCGGCAACAATGGCCGCTATGCTTACGGACGGTATATCGCCGTCGATCATGGCAATGGCCTTGTGACGATGTACGGACACCTGAGCTCTGTCTCGAAGAAGCTCGGTGACAAGGTCAAACGCGGAGACACTATCGCGAAATCTGGCAACACCGGCAACTCGACCGGTCCACATGTCCATTTCACAGTTTTCTCCGCAAAGTCCTTTGATATTGTTCCGTCAAAGATTGTGAGTAGCTTAAAAGATATCCCAGTCGGTGCGACGGTCAATCCGAAAGTCTATCTCCCATGACAAGACTGACATGGCCACGCTTGAGACTCTTTCCGTTCTAATAAGCTACAATCTTTGTCATTGCGAGGGAGTCTCTAGACCGTGGCAATCTCGAGAAATGGCTTACAGTACTGATTGCCACTCCCGCCAAGGCGGGATCGCAATGACAATACTCTCAAACGCGTCAGTCCTATGTGATATTGTGTCGTTGTCATTTGATCGAGTGATCTGAAAAAAAACTGCGCTGGCTCCCCTGCGGATTTTTTCGGAAAAAGAGGGGAGTGACAGGTACTTGGATGTACTCAGGATTTCGATGAAATATTGCCAGATAGGCAGCAGATAGGGTTGTGTGAATACCATCGGTTACTGTTCAAAGAAAACAGGCATACTATTTTTCATTCGTGCGCAGCATAGATAGAGGGGATAGTTGAAGTGTGGTCACGATCATCCGGAAGCAGGATGAAAAGAATAACAGAGGATGTAGTGAGATGAAGGGAAGATACTCGGCATACCGAGCCTGATTCTCCTCACAGGCGCTCTCTATCATGTCTCATAAGTTACATAAGGCGACATATAGAGTAAAAAAGAAGACCGCTCCACTTGTATAGACATGTGGGCGGTCTCATTACGGTAACGTAGCGAAGTTCCGCTACAGATCTTCGAAGGCGCAGAGGGTGTCGTCGGGAGCAGTGGCGATGCAGCCCTTGCCCATTTTCTTTTTGGCCTGATACATGGCGTCGTCAGCCGATTTCCGTAGCAAATCGATTAACTGCCTGGCTCCCCTCTCGGTCTTGAATTTTCCATGAGCGATGCCCACAGAACACGAGACATGTCGCTCTGCGTTGAGCTCGGTGTCACTCGCCAATGCAGCCTGAAACTCTTGGGCCCGGGATAGGACCGCATCTTGAGGTGCGCCGATCGCATAGACGACGATTTCATCACCACCGAAACGGACCACGACATCACTCGCTCGGAACTCTCGGACGACATGGGCTGCGATAGTCTTGAGCGTTCGATCGCCAGCAGCGTGACCATGGGTATCGTTGATGGCCTTGAAATCATCAACATCGATGACGATCACCGAAACATGTACCCAGGCGAGTTCGGCCAGTTTATGGCCGTATGCCTGTCGTGCGTACGGTGCGAGCGCACGAGCAAGCTCCTCCTTTTCCCCACGGCGATTGAAGAGGCCAGTGAGCGGTTCCACCAACGCGACTCTCTTGAGCTCCTGGTTTTCCTCGCGGAGCTGCGCATAAGCTTCCTTGAATTTCAGGAGTTCGGCGGCGAGGACGACGTTGTCAAACTCTCGGCGATCCAGCTCGAGCTCCTCTTGAGTTGGTGAGCGCCTCCACTCACCAGATAGCTTTACCGCCGGTATATCACCAAACAGCCAACGGTTAAGCCTGTGCATCACTAGATCGCTGAAACAGGTTATTGCGCTTCTCATGGTACGCTCTCCTCCAAGAGTATTGCTGCGGTTGTCAAGCTGAATAGAACCTGATAAGTCTCCTTCCCAGGGTTATGCCTGGGGTTTTTCCTCGTTACCATAACAGTTGTTAAGGAAGCTCTATACTAACATAATACGTAACACTAGTCAATAGTCGAAACATGCATGTTTCAGTTGAGTGAGTGCGCTATACTACACCTATGCGCCTCTCCTATTCCAGCCTGGATACATACCAGAGCTGCGCCCTGAAGTACAAATACCGCGAAATCGACAAATTTCCCGAGGAGAAATCCAAGGAAGCCGTGTTTGGAACGCTCATCCACGCGACGATGAAATTCATCCATGAACCGGCCCTCATCCCGCCGACCGTCGAACAGGCGATCGACCACTTCGGTAAGCATTGGAAGGGGGATCTGTTTGAGGATGAGCTGGAGGAACGGGCGGCCTTCGTCCAAGGAGTCGAGATGATCCAGCGGTACTATGAAGCGAATAAAATTTCCGAGGCGAATCCCCTGGCCCTGGAGAGCCGCTTCTCGATCGAGATCGGCACTGAAGCCACGGGCAAACATATCATCGCGGGCGTGATCGATCGTATCGATCGAACCAGCAATGGCTACGAGATCATCGATTACAAAACGACGAAGAAAATGCCGAGCCAGGACAAAATCGACAATGACCTGCAGCTCTCCATCTACCTGCGCGCATTCCTCGACCGCTACCCCAAGGAATGGGAACGACTCGACCAGATCACGGTCAGTCTCTATTTCCTCAAGCATGGCGTGAAGCTATCCTCCACGCGGACGCGGGAACAGCTCGAGGCCCTCGATGCGACATTCCTCGAAGTCATCCGATCGATCGAGGCAGGACACTTCGCCCCGACGCTCTCCCCGCTTTGTGACTGGTGCAGCTTCCAACCGATCTGTCCCCTGTGGAAACACAAATTCAAAGTGCTCCCCAAAGACCCAATTGAGAAAAGCGCGGCCGAACGAACGATCGGGGAGTTTCTCGTACTTCGGTCACAGATGACAAGTGATAAGAAGCGGCTGGCCGAGCTCCAGGAAGAAATCATGAAGTACATGGAACAGGAACAGGTCGAACGACTTTTCGGTTCGACTGGCATTATCGGGAAATCAGTGCGGACTTCGTACACGTATGATGAGGCGAAACTCCGTGCCCTCCTCTCCCCTATCGGTGAATGGGAAAATGTCGTGAAGGTCGACGGCGTCGCACTGAAGACGGTGCTCGCTGCTTTGCCAGAAGCGGTTCGGAAAGAGGCCGAGAGCTATCGTGAAAAAAAAGAAAACGTTTCACTGTCTGTGAAAACGACGGTCGGAATACCTGAAGAAGACATCGCTTGAAATAAATCGTCAAACAGCGAGATCATCACGCGGCTTTCTTCCAGGATTTATGTCCAGCATTCCAGTCGGGCCAGCCGAGGTGTTGACTCCTCTCGGTATCGAGGAAAGTCGCGATGTCAGTGTAGAGCTTCTGTTCATCACCCCCGAGTTTCTCAGGATGCAGCTCGAGTAGCTCATCAGCAATCCAGAGGTAGGCGATATAGTCCTGAATCAACCCTTGCTTCGTATGCAAGGCGAGAACTTGCAAGGCCTTGAGCGGAGTCCCCCCTTCTTTGTAATGGCGTTTGCTCAGCATCGCATTCTCGACATCGGCCAGGTGGATGATGTCGGCCAAATCGATAGATACCCGCATGGTCCCGATCGTAATTTGATATTTCTTGTCCCCGTTTGGGTGATGATGATGCGCGCCAGCGATCTCGCCCTCGATAGGGTAACCAAGTGCCGTCAGAATCCGTTCCGAGTATGCGTCATGCGTCCGCATGATGTGGAGCAGTGTGTCATCGGGCGAGCAGCCGCAGTGAGCGAGCTGTTCCTTGATCTCGTCATCCAGCGGATGCTCGAGCAAAAGCTTGATCGGAGTGATCTCCTGCGGTCGGATATGAAGCGACGTATACAAATACTGGAGTAAGGCTGGTCCATCATGAATTGACTCTGGGAGAACAAAGTTCTCACCGAATTTCTCCTTCAGGCGTGGCACGAGGATATCATCGCGATGATCGAAAAGAATATCGGCGCAGTGTTCATCGGGCACGCGATTCACCAAGACAGCGTGCGGTACTTCGATCTTGCCAATATCATGCAAGAGGCACGTCCGATAGAATTGGGTCAGATCGACTTGCTCCTGTTGGAAGGTTTCGGCCAGGACCACGCCATTCCACAGCACCTTCTTGACCTTCTTTCGAGCGACTTCATATGTGCTAATGCAATGCTGGGCGGTCTCTGGATCAAAGAGTTCGAGTACGGCGAGAAGCTCCCAACAATCCTCCCCGAAATCGTCTTTCATCTCGCGCATCTCCGCCTCGTAGAGTCCCTTGACACGATCAACTGCTTCATCGAGCAATTCCTGTTTCTTGAGTTGCTCGAGTATTCGGAGCGTCCGGAATTCATTCGGCTGACCATGTTCCGGGAGCAATTCTAGGTCGCGCGTGATTGATCGAGCCTCAGTCTGTCGATCGACTGGAGGTGTTGTCTCCCAATGGTTCATAGAAAGCGTCTCATGCAATGTGATCGTCCGGCGAGATTACCTGATCACCCTCGAGGGGTCGTTGTCTCGGGTTCGACGAGTTTCCGCAACGTCTGATCCATCCCTGTGATGTGTTCGATCCACCAGGTTTCGAGGAAATCAAGTAGCTCCCCTGCCCGCGTATGGGAATCGCCCGTCTTTAGTAAGAGTCCATTCAGATTCTTTTTGTAGGCGACATGGACTGCTAGATGTTGTTCCTTCTCCGGATACTCATACCGTGAAAAAAAAGTTTCCTCCGTCTGGAAGTGGTATTCACCGTAATTCACGGCATCCTCAAAGAATTGCGTGAGATCGATTTCAGCGGTCGATGTTTCCAATTCTCGAAACAGCATATTGATGATCTCGATCATGTGTTGGTGCTGCTCGTCGATCACTTGAATGCCGACACTGTACCCGCTATGCCACTGGATGGGTGCTTCCATACGCGCTTCAGACTCATTGGTTTATGTGTAACAAAAAAAACCGACGGCTTTCCACAATCCGATTGTAGCACACGGATACTACCCCACATCAACGGAGGGTATGGCTGAAGGGCTAGATATCATTCAGGGTATGCCGGATAGTCAGCTTTCCTGTAGTGGGGTCCTTATGGAGGATGCCAATCACGTTTGAAAGTTTCTTTCTTCGAAGGTTCAGTTCATCGAATTCATCTTCCGTGAGGTCGCCCTCTGGATTCCATTGTGAGAGTGGCTCGGAGAGTGACCCCGATTTGTTTAATCGTATGAGTTCAGGGTAAATAGTCTTCTCGAGGAACGGCTTGGCCAGCGATCTCAACCGCATTGCCTCGTGGATGTCCTCCACCTCTTTATAGATGAAAGTCGCAACATCCACGGTTCCAAGGATGGCCTCTGCCTGATCAAATGCCGCGTAAAGCTGTCGCAGTTCGGGGGTCCTAATACGTTCGATCAAGCCCTCACCCACTGGGAATTCCGCCAACTCACCACTAGTAGACAAAGAAGTACGTTCTTCGGTCTCTTCTGCTGTGTGCCCGGCTGACTCGCTATCGGCGGGCACAAAGGTCAGTCTCTTGGCTCCTTCTGCAGCAACTTCTACAGCGCTGCCCTCGATGATCACTGGCGCTGTTCGATGAGTGGTAGATTGTGTCTCTTGCACCTCCTCATCGGTCCACTGATCGGTCCATTTGCCAGTAGCTTCATCGTACGTAGAAAAAGTAGCACCGCCAGTACACCGATCTTCATTAGGATCATCCAGGAATGCGCCCGCATAGTACGCGACTTCGATATTCGTCGACAGGGATCGATCGCCTACCCGTCGGTATGTATAGAGCGCGTCGTTTCCATCCAGACCGGTTACGACCACTTCATACAGTAAAATCCCGCCCTGCCCGTCTTTCTTAACCCGTACTTCCCGGAGGCTTTCCTGTTTGGTCAATTTCTCAAGCCGGATTCTCAACTGCTCCTTGATTTCTTGAAGTATAAGAAACCGTGGGCCTTTTTCTGGGGTCGGTGCTTGGGGTGGAATGTCGTAATTCATAGCGTTTGAAATAAATTACTGCAACTCTGGGACGAAGTTGGAACGTATTTGCAGGATAAACTTACTCCTGTTTCGTTTTTAAGCAGCTTTCATATGCCGCCCGATTGACATAGTGTGTTTTTTGTCCGATCGGGTATGGATTCATCGTTATAACAGCACGACAAGCTGAATTCTGCGAAGTCTTGGAGCAAGTTGTCGGATCGGTCTGTTGTTCTGCGATAAGGGCGCAGTCACTTTCTAACTGCCTGAACTTCTTCATATGCGCTTCTGAACGACTGTTCTGAATCTTTGCGTACACGAGAAAAATGGATCCAAATCCAAAAACCATGATAACGACGGTCAGTATCGCGTTCTTCCTAACAGACGTTTGATTGATTCGTGTCGGAACGCCCTCTGATTCAGATCGTTTATCTAGGTTGGCTACGGAATTGCGAGCGTTTAGCTTGTCAGCGATTAAATTATATACTCCAGCTACAACCAGTGTGCCTGGAACAGTGTATATGCCAAGCAAAATGAACCAGTGAAGAACAATTACCGCATCCGTGATGCTGTTACATATGCCAGACCGACATCCTGAAACACCTACCAATAGTGCCAGAATGATTGAAATGATACCTATAGCTACCGGCACTAATCCGATTATCAAAAATACCTTGGTGCTTTTTTTCATTTTTTTATCTTAAAACAAAACCATTTTCGCAAGGCTACTCAAATAATACATTATAAAATCCAAAGTTGCACTAGGATGGAAAACGAACACCCCGCCTTTCTTCGCTTGATCACTTTATCTTACATGATATAAAAAAAATCGCCATACCCACAAAGGCACAGTGATCTTTCGTGTGCTGGGGAGGAAGGGATCGAACCTTCGCATGGTGGGACCAGAACCCACTGCCTTACCGCTTGGCTACTCCCCAATGTTAGGTGCTCAGTTGTTCTCTTGAAACAGTCTCTGCATCTCTCGTCGTCCACTTCGCGACTTCAAGAATAGTTCTCTTTTTCTGGCTTCAATGAGATTATCATACTCTTCGCTATACGCAAGGATGAAGGGCCGGCGATTTTTTGTAGAAATGTTTTTGCCAGCATTATGCTCGTCTAATCGGCGCTTTAGGTCGGTTGTGGATCCAATGTATGTACGATGATCTTTCTGACTGAGCAATATATAGACATGTCCTTTCATAGGGCCCCTGCCTTATCCGTCTTCATTGCATTCAGCCGAGATAAACCGCTTGGCTTGCCTCGGCTCACCCTAGGGTGAGACGGGCTACTCCCCAAAAGCTTCGAATCAAGAATAAGAAATCAAGAATCATGAACTCGGCATCATGATTTTACAGCCATGGGACCCCCTTTCCTCATTCGAACTTCTGTTCAAAAAGACTCCCCTATCCTAGCGGAAAATGGTATCCGAATCAAGTCGGCAGACCGCAAAAACGATAGGCTCTACGTCTTCAGGTAACGGTGAATCGCGATGAAGCTCGATATCACTCCGAGGAAAACCCCGAGACACAGGGTCGAGACGATGATGGTCGGCGCATAACCGAGAAATACCCTGTACAGATCACCCTGAGGAAAGGCTCCCTGGGTATAGTTAGCCAAGCCGTAGGCAGCGAGGGCGACGAGGGCGACGGCGACAATCCCAGCACACAAACCGTACAGGATGCCTTCGAAGATATATGGCATCCGGACATAGAGATTGGAAGCACCGACGAGCCGCATGATTTCGAACTCTTGGCGATGAGAGTAGATCGTAATGCGGATCGTATTGAAGGTGATGAGAACCGCGATCAGTCCGAAGGCGCTCCCAAGCGCGATACCGAACTTCCGCGCGGCTTGGCCGATGGCGTTCAGTCGCTCGAAAATTCGTCGATTCTTCTCGAAATTGATGCGATTGATATCTGTCTGATAGGGCGAGCTCTCGAGGAAGGCCGCGATCTTCTCGTAATCCTCCTGATGCTTGGCCCGCACCACGAGTGAAGCCAGGAGCGGATTCTCGCCGATTTCGTCGATCGCCTGACGGATGATCGGATCATCACCGTTGTTGGCGAGGAAGTCCTCCAAGGCCCGTTCGCGTGAGACATACTCGATTGAAGCGATCTCGCGGGCCCGTTCCAGATACTGCTTCATTTCGACCATGCGTCCTTCGGTGACATCCGGATTGAACGAGACAGTGATACTGATCCGATTTTCGAGACCGCTCACGATGAGCCGCGTACCGATCGTGATCAGACCAGCAAAACTAATGATGAAGAGCGAAAGCGAGAGAATCGTAATCGTCGCAAAAGACAGCCAACCATTGCGCCGGAAATTCGTCAGTCCCTCTCGAAAGGTGCGCCAGAGTTTCAGTGTCCGTTGCATAGTTAGAGTTTGATATTGTATTTCCCGCGCGCTTCATCGTGCCGGAGTCGCCCCTCGATGAGTGAGATAACGCGCTTGTTGAGCTGATCGACGACTTCGTTCTTGTGAGTCGCGATGATGACAGTAGTGCCATACGAGTTGATCTCGAGCAAGAGATCGGTCACCTCACGAGTCGACACGGGATCCAGATTGCCGGTTGGCTCGTCAGCACAGATGATCTGGGGGTGATGAATAAGGGCCCGAGCGATCGCGACACGCTGCTGCTCCCCACCCGAAAGCTCTCGCGGAAATTTGTGGCCCTTGTTCCCAAGGCCGACGATTTCGAGTAGCTCACTTACCTCCTCACGGATTTCTTTGGCGCTTCGGCCATCGACTTCGAGCGCGTAGGCAATGTTCTCAAAGGCTGTTTTTTGCGGCAAAAGCTTGTAGTCCTGGAATACCGTGCCAATATTCCGTCGGAAATACGGCAGATGCTTACGATTGATGTCTTTGATCGGCCGGCCTTTGAAATAGACCGTCCCCTCGGTTGGCTCGGCCTCGGCGTAGATCAGTTTGAGGAGTGTTGATTTCCCCGCACCGCTGGAGCCGACGAGCGAGATGAACTCGCCCGGAAACACCGTGAATGACACTCCGTACAACGCATTGACGCCACCAGGGTAATCCTTGGTCACGTTCTCAAACACCACAATCGGCTGTCCTTCAGTCTTGGGCATGGAGTTATTTTTTCTGTCTTTGCTCATATTGTAGCTCACTTTCGATGAAACTGTCCAAGTCACCATCGAGTACGGCCTGGGTATTGCTCGTCTCAGTGTCGGTCCGATGATCCTTCACCAGCGTATACGGATGGAGGACATAAGATCGGATTTGGTTACCAAAGCCGGCAGACTTGAATTCACCCCGAATCGCTGCCTTACGCTCCTCCTCATCATTTAGACGTTTCTGGAGTAGTTTCGATTTGAGGAGCTTCATTGCCTGATCGCGATTCTGCAGTTGAGAGCGCTCGCTCTGGCACGCGACGACGATGCCACTCGGCAAATGGGTCAGTCGAACGGCGGATTCGGTCTTGTTCACATGCTGACCGCCGGCTCCGGATGCACGCAATGTGTCGACGCGCAGTTCTTCGGGTTTGATCTCGATAGAGCGGTCGGTATCGGGTAGGACTGGCATGACTTCGACCGAGGCGAACGACGTCTGGCGGAGATTATTGGCATTGAAGGGTGAGAGGCGAACGAGCCGATGCACCCCCATCTCACCGCGCAGATACCCATACGCATAGCGCCCCCGAATTTCGACAGTGACGCTTTTCAGGCCGGTTTCATTGCCATGGTTTTCATCGAGCACCGTCGAACGGAAACTGTGGCGCTCAGCATAGCGCAAATACATGCGGAGCAGCATCTCCGTCCAGTCCTGAGCTTCGGTCCCGCCAGCTCCGCTTCGGAGCGTCAGGATTGCGTCAGTGTGATCATAAACGCCACCGAGCAAGAGTTGGAACTCCCAGCCACGGATCTCTTCTCCTATCAATTGAACCTCTTGTTCCAATGACTGAATGTCTTTCTCCTCAAGATCAGCCATGCCCGATAGCTCAGCCGCATCTTGAAGTGAGCGAGAGAGAACTTCGAAACGGGCAATTTCCTGCTTCAAACCATCTAGTGTCTGCATCGTCGCGGCGGCCGCTTCGGGTGTATCCCAAAATCCCGGCTGTTCACTGACCGTTTGGAGTCGGGCGATTTCAGTCCGCTTTCCATTCCAGTCAAAGATAGTCCCGCAAGCGGGCATACTGAGTTTCAAGGAGGATAATTTGTCGCTTCAACTCATCCATCGACGTGTCTTTAGCATCTTCTGAATTATATTTTACCATGTCAGCTTGATTCTTCTCAGATATTTGCTAGGATAAGAGGCGTTATTGCCAGCTTAGCGTTAGGCAGGTACCTGCCCGACACGTTTGACGAGCAAACGAGTCATGCGGACGGGGAGCGGCGCACTCGCTTGCCCCGTCACACTGATGTTGACAATAATGTTTAGAATTCTCTTGCCGATGTAGCTCAGTTGGTAGAGCGACGCACTCGTAACGCGTAGGTCACCAGTTCAATCCTGGTCATCGGCTCCGATAAAAGTGTAACAGGGTAATCGCAGGTCTCCAGCTCCCTTCCTGCCTTGGGAGGGAATCCTCAGACGGTGGCTCAGTTGGTGGATTTAGCCGTCCGAAGCTTCTCTGAAGGTGTACAGATTCTCGAGAGCATGCGTCTGTTCATCATTCGGCGAGAGTCGATTCAATGAGGGCTTTCAGTTCGGCATAGGGTGCCGCTCCAGAGATATATTCCCGGTTGACGAAGGTGGCGGGGGCAGATTCAAGATGGAAATCAGCGGCGAGCTTGGCATCGGCGGCAACTTTCGCAACTGAAGTTTTCTCATCGAGGCAGTGAGTGAAGGCTTGGCCGTCCATACCGTGTACCCGCCACGCATACTCCTTGAAACGACGTTCGCCCCCGACCTTTCCCCATTCGCTCTGGCGCGCAAAGAGGACGTCTGCGTAGGGCATGAATTGATCTTGAGCCGCGGCGCATTGGGCCGCTTCTGCCGCCTTGGTCGCCTGCGGGTGAATAGCGAGCGGCAGATGCTTCCAGACGAGTCTGAGTCGGTCTCCGTATTCGGCGAGGAGTTTCTTGTAGGTCGCGTGATATTCCCGGCAGTACTGACATTGAAAATCAGAAAAAACAAGGAGCGTCACCGGAGCGTCCGAGCCCCCGATGACGATATCCCCGGCCCCCGTTTCCGGTGCCGTCAGGTAGCGCCCGATAGGCATGCCGATCATGTTCATATCAAAGACGAGTGTCCCATTGACTTCGTGGAAGAGCGGTTCGGCTTGAGTATAAAACTCCGTTTCCTTGACCGTATCATCAAAGATGAATGCCGGCACGGTCACGAGATGGAGTGACTCCACGAGTTGCTTCCCCCTCTCAGTCGAGATATCGACACGCTCAGCCTCGACAGTCGGTACGATGCGTCGGAGCCAGAGCAGGGCTTCACTCGGATCACACGTGGCACACTGCTCATCATTGACGATCCGCAGTGACACCTTGGGTTCGGTGTAGCCGACCCAGGTCTTGCCGCCAGTCACGAGGGTATCATGCGAACGGATCGCCGGTCCCGAAAAGCCCGCACCCGTGATAATCTGGCCGAGATCGACGAAGAGGCTTCCGACGAAGAGGCCCGCGAGCACAATGAGTCCCGCCAACAGGTTTTTCGGATTCCCCGTCCAGCGTTTCCAGCCCAGTCTCACATCAACCCAATTCATGAAGTTCATAAGGGATAGCAGCTTACGGTGATTTAGAGTGAAGGAAGCCCCGTTTCGTCCGTGCAGGCTGGATACTCAGCCCGGGTTTTGACCGTGAGGTTCGCTCCAGCGGCGAGCGCCCGTTCACGCAGTGTATTCAGAGCATAGAGCCGTTCGGCCGGGACGAGCCGATAATCCTCATGGCCGATTGTGAGGCTGGATTGGGCGAGTGTCTTCAGGCCAAACCCTGTGGCTACCCCAAAAAGGAAGAATATCGTCCAGCTGAAGGCCGGCGTCATTCGCGGGACACGCAGAAAATATTTTTGGAAGGGAGTGAACATCCCACGGTAATCTTGGCTCATTTCAGCTACTGTCAGCCGCCAAGAAGCCGCCCACTCTTTGAGACGGGCAAGACGTGATGTGAGAGGGAGTCGATTCATAGCAGACCACACTAGCACACCCCTCCTGACAGTGACAAGTATTTGATTTCAATCGGTGCCAGTCGCAACAGTTGGCACGGTGACTGCCGCGGGCGCTCGGAAGGTACGGAATTCTCCATCCGTGTCGCCTTGCCAATCGCTCACCCAGCCCTCGCAGTTTGCAGAATGGACGCACTGCCCATCCCAGCCATTGTAATCACTCGTTGTATCGCGCCAGTAGTCGATGCCGAATTGAAGCCGGGCGGTCTCAGAAATCCGGGCTTCAATTTCGATCAGGTACGTGAGCGTCGGATCAATCGGGAGGCGTGGCTTGGTCCAGGCATGATAGATTCGAAGCGGTACTTGGCCGAGGTCGAGCGAGAGCCGATCTTCCAGAGGTGATGCGATATTTCGTTCGTCGCGCCCCTTGGTTTCCCCGAACCACTTCGGGACACGAGGAAAGAGCCGCCCGACAAATGAATGGGGGTCGCGTGGATCAATCTCAGTCAAGATGGTTTCTCGACCAGTGACGTCTATGGCAATGATGCGGAATACCAGAATTTCGATCCGGGGTATGGCAGCGGTCTCATCCGCGCATGGGACGGCAGAGGCCGCATTGACCCAGCCGACCAGGGTGGTGTAGCCGTCCGGGACATGGCCCCAATGTACGGTCTCTCGCTCCCAGATGGCCCCATGGGGCGTTTCACCGGGCCAATGGACCGTCTGTTGGCAATCGACCGAAAGTGGCATGAAATACGCGATACGAAGCGCGGTGAGCCAAAAGAATACAACGAAGATGAGTCCCACCCCAACTGCGGTCTGCTTGAATATAGCGCGCATGTGGCTTATTTCAGGGATTTTGATACATTTCGATTGACAAATATAACATATTCATATAAAATGTTCAAGTGGTTTTTATGTTGATTTAACAACTAACAAAGAAAGGAAGGGAAAGAAAATGTCCGTGCATTCGATTCGTAAGCTAGAGCCTGTGTTGAAGGTCCACGCAATCGGCAACCTCTTCAACGGGAAGTTGCATACCAACGCCTCGATGGCGTTGCAATACGCGCTGGCAGCCGGGCTTGAACAAGTGCTCCAAGAGCCGGGCGAAGAGTGCCTTCGTGGTAGCCTTGAACGCAGGCTACTCGATTTCGTGGACGGTGGGGGTCTCATCCTGTACG
>JBATNG010000041.1:0-26422 GCA_049290235.1 Candidatus Moraniibacteriota bacterium
CAAGAGTGCGGGGAGGAATGGAACCATTACGAAGTCCATTCCTATGGACGAGCTGGTTACATGAGAATGCTTATTCTCATGACAGAAAAGGAAACCCCGGACTATTGTCCGGGGAGGAGGTCATTTCTTGATCGACATCTTCTGAGGAAGAAAGAAGTCGAGGAAACCAATATTCGAAGTTGAGTACAGGAGCGCTGTGAGTAATACGGTGTCCACTATGAGTTATGACCCGGCGCGCTGATACTACCCGGTAGTTTCTGGTTGACTCATCCCGTGCCGCGTGGTACGCTGACACTCCAGTTTCTTCACAACCGATCCATCTCACACTCGGTATCTGAGTTCTTTCACAGGAGGCAAATCATGCCATCTTACAGCTCTGTAATTGGGCGCTGGCTCGCGGGGCTTGTCCTCGCCGTTCTCGCACTCATCGGTGTCGTGTCAGACGCCTCGGCACAAGCCGTGACACCATCGGTTTCATCCGATGAAATCGAGTACCATGTCCGCCAGGGTGACACACTCTCGGACATCGCTCGTCGTTTCTGTATCGACTTTCGCTCAATTGCTCGCGACAACCGCATCACTGATCCGAATCGGATTTATGCAGGACGCACTGTCCTGAAGTTCAAAAATGGTTGTTCCCTCAACGCTCCCTCGGTTTTAGAGAAACAGTCTGTTTCCCTGAGGGAGCTTGCTGGAAACAGTGAGGCTTCTTCAGGAAAACAATCTTTTCCCACTGAAGCCGATACGCTTCCCCTGATCCGACTCGCTCGGAAATCCACTCGGTTCACGTCTGCTGACCTCACGCTGATCGAGCGTTCCCAGGTTGCCAGTTGCCAGATGGCCGGCAATCAGCAGAAACGCTGGGCGACCCGCATTTCGGATATCGCTGCCTGTATTCGGAGGCTCCATGGCGAGCATATCCGTGAGGCCGCGACACAGTACAGATTGTCCGAAAAGCTGATCATCGCCGTGATGATCAAGGAGTCCGAAGGTAATCCCAATGCGGTGTCCTCATCGCGTTGCCTCGGACTGATGCAGCTCCTGCCATCGACGGCGCGCGGCTACGGTATCGACCTCGCTCGCATCTTCGATCCCCGCACCAATATAATGGGCGGGGCACGCGTACTCCGTGACTACGGAGCCAGTGCGAATCTCGATCGAGGTCTCGCAGCGTACAATCTTGGGCCCGGTGCCGTGAACCGAAGGATGAGCCAGGAAGGCTTCAATCCTTCCACTTTCGACTATGTGGTCAAAGTGAAAAAAATCCTGTCCCTCCTCGAGGGCTAGGTTCCGAGAGAGAGGCATTCGACCTCTCCTCGCAGGGCCCGTCTTGATCATTTGATCGGCGGGCTTTTGAATTTTTATAAGCTTCGAGCTGCGCTTTTCTGCGTGCTACACTTTTCTCTGTATGGAATATCGATTCACGGGTATCATGCTCCGGAAGCGCGAAGTGGGGGAAACCGACCGTTTCTACACTTTTTTCACTCGCGAGCAGGGCAAAGTGACCGCGATCGCTAAGGGTGTCCGGAAAGCCGAGGCCAAACTCGCGAGCTCACTCGAAACGGCGACCCTGGCCGAGATCATGGTGGCCCGGACACGCGGTGTGGGCAAGATCACGGGTGCCGTGCTGGAGCAATCCTATCCGGCGCTGCATCGTTCTTTTGAGCTGTTGCGTGAGACGGTCCAGTTCTTCGCCGCGGTTGATCGCTTGGTCGAGCCAGAGGAGAAAGACGAGACACTCTTCGCCCTTCTCAGGACCTATCTCGAGACTGGCGAACGAATCGCGACCGAGGGGAAAGATAGGCACCAGGGACGACTGCTCACCGAGGCGGCTTTCTTCCGACTTTTTGTTTTGCTCGGCTACCAATTTGAATTGAGTCGTTGCAGTATCTCGCATGAACGGCTGAAGCAAGGCGGGCGGTTCTTCCTGAGCTTCGAAACCGGCGGTGTCGTATCGGAAGCACATGTCCGCGAGGCGAAGGATGCACAGCCGGTATCAGAGAACGCGATCAAGGTCCTCCGGCTCATCGTCGCGCAACCACTTGGGCATATCCTGAAAATCGTGCTCGATGACCAGACGGTGGGTGAACTCGCCCGGATCAGGGCTGGTTATGAGCGGTGGGTCAGGGTCTAGTCTGCTTCCGCCTGCCCAGTGACTCTGATAAGATAGAGGAACATACACTATGTCGCTTACTGAAGTCAACGAGGAACTCCATCGTCGCAGTCGTGAGGTTGAGCCGACCTTGCCGGGCGACGCTGATTTTCAATCTAAATCAATGCTGCCGAAACCGACTGATAGGCCGATGCCTACGGTGCCTTTGGGTGAGGCATGGGGAGGGAAAGAGACGCGGGAAGTGCCGGTTGCTCCTGGGATGAAGTTCTCCAATCCTCTGGCGCACATGCCCCGGAAGGTAGCGCTTATTCTCGGCGGCATCGCTCTGACGCTTATCGCCGCAGGACTTATCTTCAAGGCGGGCGGCTGGCTGTTCACCCCGGAGAATGTCCGAGTGGAGATCGCTGGTCCGAAGCGGGCAGAGAGCAATACCCCGGTCGAATACGTGATTCGGTACGAGAATAACAATTGGGTGGATCTTGATGAGGCGGAACTTATCATCTCTTTTCCGGAGTTTTTCCGCTTTGCCTCAGCTGATGGGTTCCAGATGAGCATGACACGGGCAGTACTGCCACTCGGCACGGTGAAGAAGTCCAGCCAAAACAGTGTCACCATCAAAGGTTCCTTCCAGTCATTGCAGGACCAGGCGGCACTTTTCACAGTGACACTTCGGGCGGCCCCCAAGGGGGTATCGAGCCGTGTCGATACGGAGCAACAATACAGTGTCGCCGTAGAAAGCTCGGCGGTGGTCGTGGAACTCTCGGCGCCGCAACAAGCGGGGGACAATCAATTCGTCGATTATGTCGCGACCTACCGGAATGAGAGTACGGAAACACTCTCGAACCTCGAGCTCGTCATCGATTATCCGAAGGGTTTCACTTATCGTGAGGCCGATCCAGCTCCCTCGCGCGGAGAGAGTGTCTGGCGTATCCAGACGCTGGCGCCGGGGGCATCAGCTACAGTGACCGCTCGCGGTATGATCACTGGACTGCAGGGCGATGTGAAACGCGTTTGGGCGAAAGTCGGTGTCCCACAAGGTGATGGCACACTCTTGTCGTATGCTGAGATCGAGCGCCAGACTCGTATCATCGCTTCGCCGTTGGTCATCCTGCAAAAAGTCGGTGAGGATACGGGTGGGAAGACAGTCAAGCCAGGGGAGGACATCTCATACCGGATCATTTTCCGCAATGACGGCGATGTTGGCCTCCGCGATCTCATTGTCACGGTCGATGTCGACCCACAGTACTTCAATGTGAATAAAATCAACCTGAACGAGGGCGGCTCTTACAATGTCACCAAGCAGCAAATCGTTTTCCGTGCCGCTGATCGGTCGGTGCTGTCACGACTCGAACCGGGCCAGGGTGGCGAGATCGCCTTCTCGCTTCCGGTGCGGGCTGATTTCTCGACGTCTGGGAAGAACAATATAGAAATTGAATCAATCGCCCGTATTGATAGTCCGGATGTCCCGACGCCGATCGGGGCGAATAAAGTTATCGCGAGCAATCGGATCGCGTTCAAGGTAAAAACCGATTCGCTCTTTGAGCTTCTGGGATTTCATTTTGATGAACGTGGCAATATTGGTCCGATCCCGCCCGTCGTCGGGCAAGAAACAACCTATACTTTGAATCTCCGGGTCGCGAGCACATTGAATGCGATCGAGGATGCGCGAGTCGTTTTAGCGATCCCGGGCCAGGTGCGTTATCTGAAGACCTTTGCGAGCGGCCAAGGGGCGGTCATCTACAATGACCGGACCGGTGAGATATTTTGGAATATCGGGACGCTGGCTCCGGGAATCAATCGACCGGTTGAATTGGCCATCCAGATCAGTCTCACGCCTGATCCGAGTCAGGTCGGGGGTGTACCGAAACTTGTGAATTCCGCGGTCTTCACGGGTAAGGATATCTGGAGTGGTGAAATGCTCCAGAGTGCGATCGCCGGGAAATCGATTGCCCTCAGGGAAGATCCAAAACTCACGGGTGACATCAATGACGGAGTGAAGCCTGCGCCGTAGTGTGCCTGAACAGACCGAGAATTATGCTGAGCCAGCGACCAAGAACACTCATAACCAGAAACGGCGCCGTGCAGACGCCGGTTTTCATGCCCATCGCCACCCGGGGCACCGTGAAGCATCTGACGACAGACGATTTGAAGATGTTGGGAGCGGAAATCGTGCTGGGCAATACGTATCACTTGTGGCTCAGGCCAGGTGACGATCTCGTTAGCCGAGCGGGTGGGCTGCATCATTTCATGGGCTGGGATGGACCGATCCTCACGGACTCAGGCGGGTTCCAGGTCTTTTCATTGGGCGCGCGCGCGGCGGAACGCTTCGGAAAAAACGGCGTTAAGCTTTCCGAGGAAGGCGTGGAATTTCAGGATCCGACCAATGGGAACACGTATTTCCTTTCGCCCGAGAAGTCCATCGATATCCAGCTCAATCTCGGGTCGGACATCATCATGGTGCTCGACGAGTGCCCGCCCTATCCATGCACGCATGACTATGCGTTCGCCTCACTCGAACGCACCACACGTTGGGCCGCGCGAGCGAAAATGCACTTTGAAAAACGAGTCATCGAGCTCGGGCTAGCTGAAAATCGCCCGCTCATCTTTTGTATTGTTCAAGGTTCGGTGTACCCAGACCTCAGGGAACTTTCGGCGAAACAACTTATCGAGGCTGGTTTCTCCGCCCAAGGCGGACCAGCCTTGGGCTGGGATGGCTATGCGATCGGTGGGGTTGCCGTTGGTGAGCCGCGTGAGTCATTGCCAGATATCCTTGCGGCAACTCTTCCACATCTTCCAGCGAACAAACCGCGCTACCTCATGGGACTTGGCCGCCCGGAGGAACTCGTCATGGCGGTCAGGGCCGGGGTCGATATGTTTGACTGCGTCATCCCGACACGTGAGGGACGGCACGGGCGACTGTTTTACCGGACGGGGAAGCCCCTGGATACCATCGGTAGTTTTTATGAGACGGAGAATCTGACGAGCGAAGCCTTTCGCGAAGATTTCTCACCGATCGATGCGATGAGTTCGGTGCCAGTACTGCGTGAGTATTCCAAGGCGTATCTGCGCCATCAGTTCATGATGAATGAACCGTTGGCGGGCCGTCTCGCGACACTCCACAATCTCGCCTTTTATTTCGCTCTGATGCGTGAGCTCCGGGGCAAAGGGGATGGAGTATAGTTTCGAGATAAAAAAACAGCGCGAAGCGGTGATCTGCTTCGCGCGTGTTGAAAGGGTCTCGGCGACTTCAGCATTCCATGGACGATGCCTCGTGATCGTAATGTGCTGTAATGGTCATTAGGTCCTTCAGAAAGTAGGTGTAGAGCGCTGCCGAGCATAGATTCACCCGTTCTCTCTCGGCGAGCGTTTCTGTGACTTCGAAAGCCAGAATATTGCACAGGTTGTTGATGAGAAAGTCAACCTCGACTTGGAGTGCGATTCCCAGTTTCTTCCACTCGCGTTGATTGAATAGCCCAACGAGGTTAGTGTACTCCCTCTTCACAGTGAGATGTCGTTGTACGATGTCATTGACTTGGTCGAATGCTATCTTTTTCGACTTCCTCAGCAATCCGACTGCCTCTCTGAGTTGTTCCAGTTGTTGTTGCGGATCAAATGTTTCTGGTGTTACTTCTCTCACTCGTTGAGCCATGGCGCTCTCCTGGTTGATGGATGGAGTGAATATTGATATATTCACTAGTGTTAACGAACCCGCTGAATATAGTGGGAAAGTGTGTTTTTGTCAATATCATTACCTTACCTATGGAAGCACGCCCCACTGATCTCATGGAGAAAATCATCTCGCTTGCCAAGCGCCGTGGTTTCGTGTTCCCATCCTCGGAAATCTACGGCGGCTTTGCAGCCGTGTATGATTTCGGTCCCTATGGTGTCGAGCTCGCCCGGAACATCCGAGACGCGTGGTGGAAGGCGATGGTGCGTGACCATGAGAACATTGTCGGTCTCGACAGTGCCATCTTCATGCACCCGAAAGTCTGGGAGGCATCGGGGCATGTCGGGGGATTCAGCGATCCACTTGCGGAATGCAAAGAGTGTCACACACGTGTTCGAGTTGATCATCTCCTTGAAGCGGTCGATGTCTTTGCCGATGAAAAGATGACCGAAGTGGAGATCAATGCGCTTTTCACAGAAAACAAGGAAAAAGTGAAATGCCCGAAATGCGGCAAGAGTAATTTCACCGAAGCGAAGAGTTTCAACCTCCTCGTGCAGTCGAACTTGGGCAACTTCACCGGTGACTGGACCGAGGAACCCACATATCTCCGCGGTGAGACCTGTCAGGGGATTTATGTGAACTTCAAGAACGTGCTCGACAGCTCCCGAGTCAAAGTGCCGTTCGGCATCGCGCAGATCGGCAAGGCATTTCGGAACGAGATCACCGCCCGCCAGTTCATCTTCCGCAAGCGCGAATTCGAACAGATGGAACTGCAGTACTTCGTCCGGCCCGAGGACGCGGCAACCGTCTATGAAGAGTGGCGCGCCAAGCGTTTCCAGTACTACATCGATCTCGGCATCAAACCAGAGAACCTCCGCTGGCATCAGCATGAGAATCTGGTCTTCTATGCCAAGGCGGCTTGGGATATCGAGTACAATTTCCCCTTTGGCTTCAAGGAGCTTGAAGGTGTGCATAATCGGAGCGATTATGATCTGACCCAGCACTCGAAATTCTCGGGTGTCGATCTCTCATATCGCGACCCGGTGACGAATGAAAAATACATCCCATGGATCGTGGAGACGTCCGTCGGCCTCGAGCGCACCTTTCTGGCCGTCTTGACCGACGCTTATTCTGAAGAGAAGATCACTGAAGACGATACACGCATTGTGCTGAAACTCCCGAAACAGCTTGCCCCGGTACAAGTGGCGGTCTTCCCACTCATGAAGAATAAGCCGGAACTAGTGAACAAGGCACGCGAAGTGTATCAGAAGCTCAAAAAAGATTTCCGCTCGGAGTTCGATGACAATGGCAACGTCGGCAAGCGCTATCGTCGTCAGGACGAAATCGGCACGCCGTACTGTATCACGGTTGATTTCGATACGTTGGGTCAGGGAGAAGACAAAACTCTCGAAGACACCGTCACCGTCCGCGATCGCGACACGATGAAACAGGAGCGGGTGAAGATTGAGGAGATCGAACTGTGTATTTCTCAAAAACTTAGGTAAATAATAAAATATTATGAATAGAGGACAATTATACAGTCTATCAGAATTTTTTTTAAAACTCTTTGTAGGGTTTTCGATTTTATTTGGTTTTCTTGGATTTTTTACGGATTTAGGACGAATTTTTATGGCTGATCGAATTACGATAATCTCGCTTGCATTACTTATTCTTTCAGCTTTGGTCTATCTTCGGACGAAACCGGATTCGGTTGCTGTTGATTCTAGTGAGTCAATATCAGATCAAACACCGAAAAAGGTTTCAAGTACTGTCACAGTTGTCTATATGATTTTGGCCGTATTGGGAGGTATGTTTGCATTATTAGCGTTGGCATTCAATGATTCGGGTTCTTCAATTGCTGCAACAGTGGTTATTGTTTTATACATATTTTTCCTATTTGCACTGATTGTTGGATGGCGAAGTCGAATTCGATAATTATGATATTGCTATGAAATACCAGAAACACACCCTAAAGAACGGATTGCGCATCATCATCGCGCCGATGCAGGACACACAGACGGCGACGGTCTTCATCATGACGGGGGTGGGGAGCCGCTATGAGACACGTGCCGAAAATGGCCTGGCACACTTCCTCGAGCATATGTTTTTCAAGGGGACGAAGCGTCGGCCGAACGCGATCGATATCTCCAAAGAGCTCGATGGGCTCGGTGCGGAATACAATGCGTACACGGGCAAGGACCGGACGGCGTACTATGCCAAGGTCGAAGCGCGGCATTGGGACACGGCGCTCGATATTGTCTCGGACCTGTTCCTGAATGCCAAGATCGAACAAGAAGAGATCGACCGCGAGAAGGGCGCGATCCTTCAAGAGCTCAACATGTACGAGGATACGCCGATGCGTCACATCAATGACTTGTGGGAGTCGCATCTGTACGGCGATACCCCCTTGGGCTGGGAAATCATCGGGACCAAGGAGAACCTCCATGCATTCCGCCGGGCTGACTTCATCAAGTATCTCGCGCGCGGCTACGTGGCGGAAAACGTCGTCGTCGGTGTCGCGGGCAATATCGATCCGAAGCAAGTGCTCGCGGCGGTCAAGCAGCATTTTGCCCCCATCCGTACTGGGAAAAAACCGACGTTCAAAAAATTGAAAGACCAGCAGTCGAAGCCGGGGGTCTTCATCCAGAACAAAAAGACGGATCAGACCCACCTCCTCCTCGGGGTGCGCACGTATCCGATGGGGCATCCGGACCGCTACGCGCTTTCGGTCCTCGCGACGGTCCTCGGTGGTGGGATGTCATCGCGACTGTTCCTCTCAGTTCGGGAGCGGCGCGGACTCGCCTATCGGGTCACGACGAGCAGCGACAGTTATCACGATGTCGGTTATCTCACGACTCAAAGCGGAGTGGAACATCAGAACTTGGATGAAACGGTGAAAGTTATCCTGACTGAGTATCGTCGGATCGCCGATGAAACAGTCGGTGAGGAGGAACTGAAGAAAGCTAAAGAACACATGAAGGGACAGATGGCGCTCGGGTTTGAAGGATCAGACGATATCATCGAATACCTGGTCACTCAGGAAACGCTCAAGGGTGAAATCAAGTTACCGCAGGAGATCGCCAAGAAAATCGATCAGGTGACGGCCAAGGATGTGCTCCGTGTCGCGAAAGACATCTTCCAGAACAAGAAACTCAACCTCGCAGTCATCGGACCGAAAGCCGACAAGAAGAAACTCGAGAAACTGGTGAGGCTGTAAGTGTTTAAGTGGAGACGCGCGTATGTTCGAATCGATAAACACGAATAAAATCAAAGGTACCGCCGGTAGCATAGAGCTTCCAAATCAAGGAGGCAGAAACGTGACACCGGAAAGTCTGTGCAAGCAGCAATTTCCGACAGTGAAGCCTGAAAATCAGGCGGGAGAAGACACGGAGAGGATTCAGGCGTTGCTGGCGGGACTCTCTCGTCCGGAGTTTCTGTCTTTGGAATCGCCAGAAGGTACTCAACGAAGAAATGAACAAGAACAAACATTGCGGTTGCTGTTCGAGAGGTTGAGTACAGAGAATCCTATTCGAAAAGCGGAAAGAAAGGTATCCATCGGAACGGGGCGGGACAAAATATTTGAAGGTGAGAAACTTGTTCAAACCAGAGACTTCGCTGTAGGTAGTGAACAGCCACTTATGGTCAGAGAGGAAGAGTTTGTGGTAGATGGAGAAACACATACACGGGTCGCCTTATGCAGCCAAACTGGTGAAAAGCTGTATGTTGATAACTTACTCCCTGAGGGAGTCCAGTTTCGCCCAGGTATCACTGGGCAAGGCGAGGAGACAGAGAGGTATTTTCAGTATGGTAACCCAGAGAGAGGCCATAAGGAGCACGTTGTGTACTATGGGGATATCGATACGCCGGAAGGGGTGTATGCATTGTTTCATGAGGTTGGTCATGCTTGGAACGATGCAGCAGGACTTCCTTCCGGTCCGGACGGCATGACAGTACGGGCGACATTTGGAAGGCTGGCTGACAAGATCTTCAAGACTCATTTTGAAAGAAATGATGCTGAAGCTCAGATGCTCGAAGAGAGGGACGCGAGTGCACACGCGCTGCGTGCTCTGCGCGCCCTCCGTGATGCGGGGTACCCACTACAGGAAGCGACTTCAGCCCGGGTAGGTGATTATATCCAGGAATGTCTGAAAACATATCAAGATTCAGATGAAGAGTTTGGGAATACCGAACGACTGAAACCGCGGAGGAGCTTCGTCTCAGGTCGGAGGAAACAGCTGTAACTCGCGTATGGATGAAGACATGAAAGGGACGCTCTACGTCGTCGGAACACCGATCGGGAATCTCGGTGATATCACGCTGCGGGCGATCGAGACACTCAAGTCTGTGGATTTCGTCTTGGCGGAAGATACGCGCGTGACGAAAAAGCTCCTATTGAAGTATGAGATCGCGGTCTCGGTGTATTCGGCGCACGAACACACCGAGGTGAAGAAGCTGGAATCATTCCTCGGGCGAATCGAAGACGGCGAGAGTGCTGCGGTCGTCACTGATGCTGGGACGCCGGGGCTATCGGATCCGGGGAATGTGCTCGTGTCGCTTGCGATCGCTCGGGGTATCGCAGTCGTGCCCATCCCGGGCGTGTCCGCGCTCGCGGCACTCGTCTCGGTGGCAGGGATCGATATGCGAGAATTCGTCTTCCTCGGTTTCCCACCGCACAAGAAAGGACGCGAGACGTATTTCAAACGGGTGGCGGCGAGCGAGGTTCCGGTCATATACTATGAGTCACCGCATCGGTTCATGAAGAATCTGGAACTGCTCCAGTCACTTGCGCCAGAAAAGCGCCTCATCATCGGCCGTGAGCTGACAAAAGTGTATGAGGAAATCGTCCGGGGAAACGTGGCCGAGGTGATCGCTTATTTCGCCGAGCGGCCAGCAAAAGTAAAGGGGGAGTTTACCATCATCGCTTACGCTTGAAGCCTATGGATTTGAACAACAAAAAATGTGTACCGTGCGAAGGGGGAGTAGATCCGCTCTCTTCGGAAGTGATCGCTACGTACCTAGCGGTCGTGGAGGGGTGGACGAATGAAGCCGACAAGAAGATTCATAAGGATTATGTTTTCAAGGATTTTGCGGAAGCGCTCACCTTCGTCAATCAGGTCGGCGCTATCGCCGAAGCAGAGGGGCATCACCCGGATATTTTGCTTCACGGCTGGAAGGAAGTAAGACTCACGCTTTTCACCCATGCCATCCAGGGACTCCACCTGAACGACTTCGTGCTCGCATCCAAGATCGACGCGATGTGGAAAAAGGACTTCGAAAAGAGTGTATAAAAGGGTGTGATCGGTCGGTGGAAAGTTTCGAAGCCCGAGTACGCAATGCGTATCGGGCTTCGGGTTGTGGGACGACAGTCGACTACTTCCTCGGGCCGAGGACGGCGTTCGCGAGACCGTCATTTGCCAAAGTGCAGCTCCCACCAGTGCTGCAATCAATGGACAGTAGCAGGTAGAAACTGCCCACTACGATTGCGACCCCCAGGGTGACGAACAATGTCCCCCCGTGGTCGTACCAGAACATCCTGATACGACGATATTTGATACCATGGTATCGCATTCTACACCCCTTGTGAGTTGCTAGCCGTTCAGCTAGCTGGTTGGAAATAACAACAAACCATACCAGTATACATCATAGTGACCGGAAAGTCAAGGATGCTATACTGAAAGGGTCTGAATAAGCCATTTATTGCCTCAGGATGCAATTTTATCTCGCAGTAAAAGGGATTGTCCGGAATGCAGCAGGAGAAATCCTCGTTGTGAAGCGCAGTGACCAGGATGATCATCTGCCTGGTGTCTGGGAGACCGTCGGCGGGGGCGTCGACCATGAAGAGATGCCGCAGCAAGCGCTGGAACGGGAGATCATAGAAGAAGCGGGTATCAAGGTTAGGATAAGCGAGCCCTTCAATGTCTTCACGTTTCGCAAGGACACAGGGGAATTCAAAATCGGCATCACGTTTCTCTGTGATACGCTGGATGAGTCGGTTCGGCTCTCCGAAGAGCACAGCGAGTACCGTTGGATCCATCCGTCAGCTTTCCAGGACATGGAATCCATCCCGTCGCTTTATCAAGAAATTGCCGACTATGCCAAGAAATATGAATAAGACATATTATGTTACGACTACTTTACCCTATGTGAATGGGACACCCCATATTGGGTTTGCATTGGAAATTATCGAGGCCGACGTCTTGGCGCGTTATCATAGTCTGTCTGGCGATGCTGTGGTGTTCAATACGGGAACAGACGAGCACGGGGTGAATATCTATCGCAAAGCGCTCGAGCTCGGGAAAACACCCCAAGCGTATGTCGATGAGATGGCCGAGAACTTCAGTGGCCTCAAGTCACTTCTCAACCTGAGTGTCACGCATTTTGCCCGGACGACAGATGCACATCACATCGCTGCAGCCCAGGAATTCTGGCGCCGCTGCCACACTGCTGGGGATATCTACAAGAAAGAGTACCGCATCAAATACTGCACTGGCTGCGAGTTGGAGAAAACGGAATCAGAATTAGACAAAACTGGTCATTGTCTGCTCCACCCGACGAAGGATATTGAAATTATCGAGGAAGAGAATTATTTTTTCCGTTGGTCGAAGTATCAGGAGGCACTGCTGAAACTCTATGCCGATCGTCCGGAGTTCGTCATACCGGCAAAGCGTTTGAATGAAATTCGTAATTTCGTCGCGGGCGGGCTGCAGGATTTCAGCATCTCTCGTTTGAAAGAAAAAATGCCCTGGGGTATCCCGGTACCGGACGATGACGCGCACGTCATGTATGTCTGGTTTGACGCGCTGGTGAATTATATTTCGACGCTCGGTTGGCCCGAGAACACGCCTGAGTTTGAACGGTGGTGGCCCGGTATCCAGATCGCCGGGAAAGATAATCTCAGACAGCAGGCGGCCATGTGGCAGGCGATGCTGATTTCGGCTGGCTTGCCGACGTCGAAACAGATACTTCTCAACGGCTTTATCAATGTCGCTGGTCAGAAGATGAGCAAGACACTCGGCAATGTCATCAGCCCAGCTGAGATGGTTGAACGCTACGGTGTCGACGGGACGCGCTATCTTCTCCTCTCGCTGGGTAGCCTCGGTGAAGACTTCGACGTGACGTGGGAGCGGATGACCGAAAAGTACAATGCTGACCTGGCGAACGGGCTAGGGAATCTGGTAAGCCGCGTGATGAGGCTCGCTTCCAACTTACAACCGACAGCCGACAGCCAACAACAGGGTACACAAGAACTTGAGAAATTCATGGCCGAATATCGGATTGCCGACGGGCTGGAATATATCTGGGCGAAGGTACGGGAGGCGAATCAGTATGTCGATGAAACCAAGCCGTGGGAGTTAGTAAAAACCGACGAAAAGAAATTCGCTCAAGTTATGGAGAACCTTCTGAACCAGGTCGGCCACATCGCCTCTCTCCTCAAGCCCTTTCTCCCATCGACATCCGAAAAGATCGAGACGGCACTCAAGACGGGGAAAGTTGAACCGTTGTTTCAGCGGATCAAGACTGAAAAATGAGTATGACTATTGTCGCGACGGATATCGAGAATATCGACAAGGAGCTGCGGGAAGCCGTGGCTGAATTCCGGCGCGACATGGGTGCACTGCGAAAACAGCGCGCAGATCTCGAACACGAGTGGACGAGCGCAGTCGATGAGAGAGCGGCAACGGATATCTTACAAAAAATACATGGAACGACAGAAGCCTGAGAATAGTTCTTCTCAGGAACAATTAAGCCCAAGGCTGGAAATAGCATCGAAGGAGATATCCGCTATCGAGACGGTCCGGCGGGTGAATGCTGCTTTCAAAGATGCAGAGGGGTCAGCGGATTTGCATGATTCGCAAGCGGCAGAGGAGGAGATGCTGCGGAATACGCGGGAATACGGCGCACGGGCCGGAGTATCGAAAGAGACGCTGAGAAGTGTCGACGAAGAAATCGGTCTCGTAGGGAAGCTTGCGGAGATCAGGAAGCAGGAAGAAGGTGCCCTCGCTCGTTTCCGTCAGAAGCTGCAGAAGCTCGCTGGCCCGCTCGCTGGTATGGCGATGATGATGCCCAATGCTGCTGGTGCTGGTGAGAGGGTCGAGGCGCCGAGTGCGTATGTGCAACTCGAACCGGAGAGGCAGCCTGATATACCTGATCGAGGGACTGAGTCAGTAGTGGCGGGTGACTCTGGCAATGAGGTAGTCCTACCAAATGAGTTCGCTCCGGTTGGTAAGGATGTTGAAGAGACGAAGGGGGAGGGGAAGACAGCCGTGGTCCTGGGGGGAGAACAAGAAACGGAGGCTCTGGAGTCGAGACAGCGCGATGCAAAGTACGCATTTGAACAGGAGTTTCGTGATGGAACGTTTTCCAACGAAGAGGAAGTGCTAGCACTTCTCCACAAGGCAGCCCGTGAGTTTGATAACGAGTTTTTTTCTATGTATGCGATCAAACCGGATGGAAGGGTTGAAATCGTATCAGCAACATTCATAGGGAAATACGGTGGTACACTCCCGGATCGGAATGAAAACATGAGAATGTCGAGGACAAAGAATCAAAAAATACTGTTGGCACATACGCATCCGATCAGTTCGGCCGAGTCTCTCGATCTTGAGAAGTCGCACGAAAAGGCATTTCAGCGCATGCCTCCCAGTCTGGTGGATATTCGGGCAGCCTCCGAATTGTCTTGGCTTGATAGATATGATGACCCTCGGGCGTCAGAGGGAATAGAAAGGGGTGGGCAGATCTCGGATCCGACGGAAGGGGTGGTTGTCGATGGGGAAGGTGTCTGGAAGTATCGAGTTGATTTTTTCCATCCGTATCTGCAGGAACAGCGGAAAGCAGCGGTTGAAGAGGCAGTAAAAATGAATGCGGTACAGCAAACAATATCACAAGAGAGGGGAGGTTCTGCGGTTGATGCAGAAAGGGTGAGGAAGTACTATGCACAGATTGTTATTCCTGATGAAACGATTGCTCGGAGACTCCTAAAAGATATCCCAAAAAATATCCAAAGAGATTTCGCTTCCGTGTCGCACGCGAGAATGGCGGGGACAGGTTCCGATGAAGGTTTCGGATATGAATATACTAATGAACAGGTCAAGGTCGGCAACGCGAAACCGGAAGAGAGAGAAAAGGCAACGGAGGATTTTATTCTCTGGTGTCGGGAAAGAGGTATAGAGATAACGTTCACCCCCTTTGAAAAGAAAGAAACAGAATAAGTTGCAGCGGAGGTAACTATATGTACGATATTCACACCCATCTGTACCTGTCCCAGTATGACGCGGATCGCGACGCGGTGATCGCACGCGCCCGGGCGGCGGGGATTGATGGCATGTTTGCGATCGGCTGTACGGTCGAGGAAAGCCGGCAGTGTGTCGCGCTGGCCGAGGAACACCCCGAGATCTTTGCCTCTGTCGGTATCCATCCGCATGCGTTCAATGACCGACAACCGACAACCGACGACATACAACAAGAGATTCAAGAACTGAAGAAAGTAGCCCAGGGATCGAAGAAAGTAGTGGCGATCGGGGAGTGCGGGATCGACTACTACGCTCATGAAAGGAAAAGAACAGTCAGCGCTGAACACAAAGCTCTTCAGAAGGAGGGATTTATTGCTCAGATCGCCCTGGCGAATGAACTATCACTCCCACTTATCGTACATTGCCGCTCATCGTCTCCCGTATCCGACGATGCTTATCGGGATCTTTTCGACATTCTAAAAGCTACAAGCCATGAGCCACAAGCTATTATCTTGCACTGCTATATGGGGGATACCGAAGTGACGAAAACGTTTCTCGAGCTTCCGAACGTTTACTTTTCCTTCGCGGGGAATATCACGTATCCGGTGAAAAAAGCTGTCGTCGGGACGAAAGACGATCTGACCGAGACGGTGAAACTCATCCCGCTGGAGCTGCTGTTTGTCGAGACGGACTGTCCCTTTCTCGCGCCACAGACGAAACGCGGCGAGCGAAATGAGCCGGCGTACGTGACGCTGGTAGCTGAGGCCGTAGCGAAACTGCATGGTGCGGACCAGACAGTCGTCGAGATGCAGACTCGAGAGAATGTCAGGCGCGTTTTCGGAAAGATGGTTGACCAGGTATACTAGAGGCAGCTGTTAACACTACACTATGAGTTTTTCTGAATCCCATTTCGGTGGAACGGAGGAGGCTGTGGTACCGTCGAGCGGAGGGTCAAACGGAGCGATAGAGGTAGCTCGGGCAGGAGTGCACGCACCGGAGTTACTCGGTTCCCCAGTCGTGCCAGTCGAAGCCCCGTTGAATAGCGACGGTTTCCGTTCGGATAGTCCGATCCAGTACGGGGATGGCCACGTCAAGTCGGGCCACATCAGTCCAGATGATACCCACCTGGGTTCTGAGGATGGTCCAGGGGCGCTTCATCTCAATTTGCCGCCGATCGGTGCACAGGAGGGAGCACCGACACATGCGACGAATCGACCACCAATCGGGAGTCTCGATGGTAATTCAGAGGATCTCTATATCACCAGCAATAGAAACAATGCCAGGAACGAGAGTCCTGATGTGCTCCGGGCGCTGCGGCGAGCAGCAGAACTGGGATCGTATCAGGGTGAGGGAGACGAGCTCCAGCTTCCATTGCGGTCTGCAAAAGAGACGATTCATCTGAGAGGTCCAGATACGGGAGTAACTCATTCAGCTTGAAGGAGCCGTGATACGGTGAGAGTGCATAATTTGTTGAAAAAAAATCGTATGTTCAAAGAATGGTTCAAAAAATCCGGTACATCTGTAATAGCACCGCAGACAGAGCTGCGGCCGGAATTATCGCGAGCGCAGGGAACAGTGGAAGAAAGGATCTATCGGGACTCGGGTGATGCTGGAAAAGGCTTCGACGCGACACCACTTATTGAACAGGCAGCGCGAGAGGGGCAGGCAGGCGGTTCCGTGTATGCAGTCCCCAATGTATCGCATGATGATTGGCAGGGTGGGAGGGTGGAGCAAGTCTCTGCCGCACCCGGGACCGCGGAGGAAGACACGACCGCTGAACAAGAGAAACTCCTCCACAGTATCAAACAGATGCAGACCGATCATCCAGAGAGTTTCGAGAAACCGGCGGCGCGTCCGGGAGAGTCTGACGAGCGACAGGCAGCGTAACTCTAGAGACGCTATCTCGGCTCCCTTTTCTCGCCTTCGGGATGTCTTTTCCGGCGGCGCAGGGATGAGCTGATTGACGTATCGCTCGTTCGCCATTAGACTAGAAGCGCTCAAAAAGAAGGACGATTTTTATTTTTGCCTTCTTTTTGCATATTCGAACCCCAACCATGGAAATCTCCATTGCCGCCGAAGAACTTTTCTCGTTCGGGACGTTTCCCGTGACGAACGCCTTTCTCATCGGGGCGATCGTTTCTGGTGCGCTGATGCTCTTCACTCGCCGGATCGTCGAACATTGGCAGGAAGTGCCGCGGGGTGCGCAAAACGTGTTGGAGATCATCGTCGAATTACTCCTCGACCTGGTCCAGTCAGTAACTCAGGATCGCAAGCAAGCACTTCAGTTTTTCCCACTGATCGCGACGATTTTCCTCTTCGTCCTGTGCTCGAACTGGGCGGGACTCTTACCCGGACTGGGGACGGTCGGTCTCATGCATGGCGAGGCCGGCCATGCGACCATTATCCCGTTTCTCCGGAGTACTTCAGCGGATCTGAACTTCACTCTCGCGCTTTCGCTCATCGTCGTTCTGACGATCCAATTCACCGGTATCGCAGCGATGGGGGTGGTGCAGTATGGCAGAAAGTTCTTCGTCAGTCCGTTCCATAAGCCGTATGGTATCGGGACGGCCGTCGGCATTCTCGAACTCGTTTCCGAAGTCGGGAAGACGATCTCCTTCACGTTCCGTCTCTTCGGCAATGTCTTTGCAGGCGAAGTGCTCCTGACCGTCATGCTCCATCTCGTACCGTATTTTCTGCCGCTCCCATTCCTGTTCCTCGAGATCTTTGTCGGCTTCATTCAGGCGGTTGTGTTCGCGATGCTCACGCTCGTCTTTCTGAAGATGGCGACGATCCCACCGGAGCACTGAAAAAAGACATTGGACAACTCGTCGGTTTTGCGGTACACTACAGGCGTTTTATTGTCTTACAAAGCGAGCGGGATGAGTGAAAAATATCCCTCTCTCTGCGAGTGAAGACATCATAGCGAACGGGCTTTGATTCGTGTAAGTAGCAGAAAAGTATTTGTAAATTGTTAAGTGAAAGCGTATGGAATTGGAAGCAGCGAAAATGATTGGTGCAGCGCTGGCCATGGGTCTCGGGGCCCTCGGCCCAGGCATCGGTCTCGGTATCCTCGCGTCGAAGGCACTCGAGGCGATTGGTCGGAATCCTGAGGCGCAGTCCAAGGTGCAGACGACGATGATCCTCGCGATCGCCGTGACGGAAGCTGTGGCCATTTATGCACTCGTAGTGGCTTTGATGATTTTGTTTGGATAAAATGTTTGTTTCGGCGCGCTGCCTCGTTCTGGTCTCCAGTGCTCGCCGCGGTACCTTTCTGTACCGCTTACTCCGCTCTTCGACCACGCCTTGCATCGCATCCGAAACACTCCATTTTTTCCCGGATTGAAAGTTATTGGGAGTGGGCCCTAAGTCGTCAGCTACTCTATGGAAGTCCTCGCCAAACTCGGCATTGATTGGAAGCTCCTCATCGCTCAGGCGGTGAATTTCGTGGTGCTCCTCTGGGTCTTGCGTCGCTATGCGTACCGGCCGATTCTCCGGGCGCTGGAAGCGCGGACCAAGAAGATTGAGCAAGGACTGCAGGATGCGGCTCAGTCACAGAAAAAGCTTCAGGCGGTCGTCGAAGAAGAGAAACAGATCATGGCAGCGGCTCGGGAGGAAGCGCGCGATATTCTCTTGAAGGCTGAGACGAGTGCCAAGGAGCGCGATGCCCAGATGCTCCGCGAGACGAAGGGCAAGATCGACAAAATGATCGTAGATGCGGATTCACATCTGGCTGAAGAAAAAGCGCGGCTCGTGCGAGAAGCGAAAGCAGAAATATCAGGCCTGGTCATCTTGGCGACGGAGCGCGTCCTCGGCGGTGCCGTCGATGCCAAGATCGATACGGAGCTCGTGCAGCGATCCTTGAAGTCTGTCGAATAACTCTCTATGCGAATCGTCGACGCACAACTCGCTCGGGCTGTCGGTGAACTCCACGCTGAAGGGCAGCTGAACGAGAACGAACTCATTTCAGCTTTCGTACAGTTCCTCCGCCGCAAGCGACTCACCCGTCGGACGGGCAAGATCAGCCGCGCGCTCGAGGCGTATGTGACTACCGTCTCGGGTACGGAACGTGTGATAGCGACGACATCTCGACCACTGGATCCTACGTGGCAAGGGCATATCACCGCTGCTGCGGCTCGCCTGCTCGGAAAGCCTGACGAAAAGGTAGCGCTCGAATTCCGAGAGGATGCGACGCTCATCGGCGGTCTCCGGTTAGAGACGGTTGATACGCGCTATGATTGCTCCGTTGCTCGGGCACTCAGAGAACTCCATAAATTGTTGTGACCCTCGCACTTATGTCCAATCCGCTCATCGAAGAACTGAAGAAGGAACTCTCGCAGTTTCACCATGCCGTGGAACGCGAATCGATCGGGACCGTCCTTGAAGTCGGTGATGGTGTCGCACGCGTGGCAGGACTGTCCGATGTCATGGCTTCGGAAATGGTGGAATTCGAGAATGGCGCGCTCGGTGTCGCCCTCAACCTCGAAGAGAGCGAAGTCGGCGTCATGATCATGAGTGAGATGGGTGATCTCTCTGAGGGTACAAAGGTGAAGGCCACGGGTCGTATCTTGTCGGTCCCAGTCGGTGAAGGACTCATCGGCCGAGTGGTGAACGCACTTGGTGAGGCGATCGATGGCAATGGCGATATCAAGAGTGAGAAATATTACCCGGTTGAAAAAATCGCCCCGGGTGTCATCACACGTCAGTCGGTGCATCAGCCGCTTCAGACGGGTATCAAGGCGATCGATGCGCTCATCCCGGTCGGTCGCGGCCAGCGCGAGCTCATCATCGGTGACCGGCAGACGGGCAAGACCGCGGTCGCAATCGATACGATTATCAATCAAAAGGGTCAGGGGGTGCTGTGTATCTATGTCGCTATCGGTCAGAAGGAATCCAAGGTCGCTCGCATCAAGGCAGAGCTTGAGAAGGCCGGGGCGATGGAGTACACGACCATCGTTGTCGCGGGGGTTTCTGAATCGGCGGCCCTGTCCTATATCGCACCGTACGCTGGCTGTGCGATGGGTGAGTACTTTATGGATCAAGGCAAGGATGTGCTGGTCGTCTATGATGATCTCTCCAAGCACGCGGTGGCGTATCGTCAGATCTCGCTCATTCTCCGTCGTCCACCAGGCCGCGAGGCCTATCCCGGCGATGTCTTCTACGTTCATTCGCGGCTCTTGGAGCGCAGCGCAAAATTGAATGCCGAGAATGGCGGTGGCTCCCTCACCGCACTCCCTATCATCGAGACACAGGCAGGTGATGTCTCGGCGTATATCCCGACCAATGTCATCTCGATCACGGATGGCCAGATCTATCTCGAGTCGGATCTCTTCTACAAAGGTATCCGTCCGGCTTTGAATGTCGGTATCTCGGTCTCGCGTGTCGGTTCGTCGGCTCAGATCAAGGCGATGAAGCAGGTCGCGGGGACGCTGCGGCTCGACCTCGCGCAGTTCCGGGAGATGGAAGCCTTCGCTCAGTTCGGTTCCGACCTCGATGAGAAAACACGCTCGCTCATCGAACGTGGTCGCCGAGCAGTGGAGCTGTTGAAGCAGCCACAGTACGCACCACTCACCGTGGAGAAAGAAGTTGCCCTCCTCTATGCGCTCTCGCGGGGCCATCTCGACGATGTCGCGGTCGACGTCCTGGGTCGATTCGAAAAGGAATTCCTCATCTCGCTCGAGTCAGAGGGAGCGGGAGTGCTGGAAGCGATCGGACAAGAAAAAGCGTTGACCGAGTCTGTGGAAGCATTGCTGAAGGCACATATCGAATCATTTAAAAAAGGATTTATAGTCTAAGCGACCAGTGACATGCGCTCAGTGACCAGGAAACATTCCGGTACATGCATGTCTCTTGTGTCCTGTCACCTGTCACTATAAACGTATGCCATCCGGGAAAGACATCCGCAGACGTATCAAGGGCGTGAAGAGCACGGGGAAAATCACCCGGGCGATGGAGATGATTTCGGCTGTCAAAATGCGCCGAGCGGTCGAACGGGCACTGGCGATGCGCCCCTATGCGCAGGCGGTACTCTCCGTCCTCCATCGGGTGACGGTCGCCGTGAAACACGAACGGCATCCGCTCCTCCTCGAACGGCCGGTCAAGCGGGAGCTGTATGTGGTCATCACGTCCAATCGTGGGCTGTGTGGTTCTTTCAATACCCAAGTCTTGAGAAAACTGCGTGAAGCACGGGCCGAGGACAAGGACCGGAGTGCGGCCTTCATCACGCTCGGCAAGAAGGGCGAGCAGGCAGTCCGTCGGATGCAAGGCGACATCATCGCATCCTTTCCAGAAGTTTTCGAGTATCCACGAGTGACCGATATGCAGCCTATCGTGCGCATCATCCTGGACGAATTCCTCGCCGGCCGGGTGGATCGGGTCGTCATGGTCTATACGGATTATGTCTCGGCGCTCGTCCAGCGAGTGAAGGTCCGAGCACTCCTGCCCGCGACCGAAAAGGACGCCAAGAAAATGCTCGACGAAATCGGACTGGAAACCAACGGAGACATGGGTGGTGGCGACTTCCTCATCGAGCCGTTTCCCGAGACGGTGCTCGAGACGATCATCCCGCGGCTCATCGAGGCTGAGCTGTACCACGCGGTGCTCGAATCCAATGCTTCACAGGAAGCTGCGCGCATGGTCGCGATGCGCAGTGCCACTGATGCAGCCCAAGAGATGACTGCTGACCTCACTCTCGCCTACAATCAGCTCCGTCAAGGCAAGATCACTCAGGAGATCGCCGAGCTCTCGGCGGGCATGGCCGCGGTGCAGGGGTAGGGACTGGGATGCATGATGTACGAGTACTATGAAGAAGACGATGAAAAACCTGGTAGCGGTTCCGAGCGAACGTATCATCAAGCAGATTTTCTGGCTGCGTGGTGAGAAAGTGATGCTGGACTCCGATCTAGCAGAAATGTATGCTGTTGAAGTTAAGGTTCTAAATCAGGCGATCAAGCGAAATATCGAGCGCTTTCCGAAGGACTTTATGTTTCAGCTGACGTTCGAAGAGGCGAATCTGATGCTTGGTTCAAGGTCACAGTCTGTGACCTTGAATGAGGAGGGAAACAGCCGGATGCAGCCACGAACTGTGACTCCAAAGAGAGGTAAGAACATCAAATATGCTCCCTATGCTTTCACCGAACAGGGAGTGGCGATGCTGTCGAGTGTGCTCAAGAGCGAGCGAGCGGTTCAGGTGAATATCCAGATCATCCGGACCTTCGTCGAGCTACGGAAGATGCTTGTCACGCACGAGGCGTTGCGGAAGAAGATCGAGGCGATGGAACGAAAATACGATAAGCGGTTCCGAGCGGTGTTTGATGTATTGCGGCAGCTTTTGAAGGAAGAGGCAGAGCCGAAAAGGAAAATTGGATTCGAGGAAAAGAAAAGGTAGGGACTGGGATGTGGAATCTGGAATCTTGGGGTGAAGACCAAAATTCTAGATTCTAAATTCGAGACTCGGGTTTAGACAGTTGTTTGGAAAAAGTTCTGTAGAAATGGTTCAAGGCAGTGACGATTTCCGTAACTGCCTCGGGGGTTGGAGTGGGGGGTGCCGGGATCAACTGCGGACGTAGAGGACGAGCTCATCGTCCGGAACCGTGGCCACGTAGTGTTCGACAGAGTTCGCACCTTGTGTGGCAGGTTGTACGGACTGACAGTTGAACCCTGACTTGCCCAACATTATCGGAGGTACTTTCTGCATGAGATATGGTCCGCCGGGATTTTGGAGCGTATTCAGTCGAAGGAATGTGTCGCTTAGCTGAAGTGTGCCAAAGGGCACGACTACCAAATAAGCTCGTTTCATTGTCAGTTCAGCCTCCATTTCAACCTCCGTGGTGTAAGTGGGTGGGTCTGCCTGAGAGAACAGCAGACAACGCAGAATATAGAAGATTTCATTTTTTGTCAACGTAAGATACGTTTGTTAATTTGAAGAATATAGTATGAACAATCAAGGAAAAGTCATCCAAATTATCGGGCCGGTCGTGGATGTGGAATTTTCGGATGGGACCAAGCTGCCGAAGATCTATGATGCGCTCGAAGCCGAGTTCGGCGAGGCGGAGAAGAAGGTCAGACTTGTCGCTGAAGTTCACCAGCATCTGGGGGGTGGTCGCGTCCGGGCGGTCGCGATGGGTTCGACGGATGGGTTGCGCCGTGGTGTCATGATGTTGGCGACGGGCGCGCCGATCAGTGTCCCTGTCGGCAAGGCTGTCCTCGGCCGGATGTTCGATGTCCTCGGTCAGCCAATTGACGGCAAGGAAGATGTCCAATTTGAGAAACGGAGTTCGATTCATCGTTCGGCCCCGTCGTTTGAGGAGCAGTCAACCAAAGCTGAAATCTTCGAGACCGGTATCAAGTCGATTGACCTCATCTGTCCGTTCATGAAGGGCGGCAAGGTCGGTCTCTTTGGTGGCGCTGGCGTAGGCAAGACGGTCGTCATCCAAGAGCTGATCCGTAATATCGCCCAGGAACACGGTGGGTACTCGGTCTTTGCCGGCGTCGGGGAACGGACCCGCGAGGGCAATGACCTCTACCATGAAATGAAGGATTCCGGCGTGCTCGACAAGACGGCGCTCGTCTTCGGTCAGATGAATGAGCCGCCAGGTTCACGCCAGCGGGTCGCGCTCTCTGCCCTGACGATGGCGGAGGACTTCCGTGATAGTGAAGGCAAAGACGTGCTGCTCTTCATCGACAATATTTTCCGTTTCACCCAAGCGGGGTCGGAAGTCTCGGCTCTCCTCGGGCGGATCCCGTCAGCTGTGGGCTATCAGCCAACCTTGGCCGAGGAGATGGGTGTCTTGCAGGAACGCATCACTTCGACCAAACAAGGATCGATCACCTCCGTCCAGGCGGTGTATGTCCCCGCGGACGACTTGACCGATCCGGCACCAGCGACGACGTTTGCCCATCTCGACTCGACCGTCGTGTTGAACCGGGCGCTGACCGAGATCGGGATCTATCCGGCGGTTGACCCGCTCGATTCGAGTTCGACCATCCTCGACCCGCAAATCGTCGGTGAGCGGCACTACGCGGTGGCACGTGGCGTGCAGCGCGTCCTCCAGCGGTACAAGGACTTGCAGGACATCATCGCCATCCTGGGTATGGAAGAACTGACCGAAGAGGACAAACTCATGGTCTCGCGCGCGCGGAAAGTCCAGAAATATCTCTCCCAGCCGTTCTTCGTCGCCGAACAATTCACCGGTGCACCGGGGAAATATGTGAAGCTCGAAGACACGATCGAAGGTTTCGAACAGATCCTCTCGGGCGCCCTCGATCACATCCAGGAACAGGACTTCTATATGAAGGGGGCGATCAGTGAAGTCCTCGCAGCTACCAAAAAAGACCTATAATCATGGCTTCACTCACCGTCAAACTCGTCACGCCCGAACGCATCGTCACTTCGATGGAGGCATCTGCGGTGACACTCCCGATTGTGGATGGAGATGTGACTATCCTGCCCGAACACACGCCGTATATCGGCGCGTTCAAGGCGGGTGAAGTCATCGTCCATCAGGCGGACGGCAAGGCAGAGAGTCTGGCGGTCTCCGGCGGCTTCGTCGAGTTTGATACGAACACGCTCACGATTCTCGCTGACACTGCAGAACGGGCCGAAGAGATCGATATGGAGCGGGCTGAAGCGGCGCGCGCGCGGGCTGAAGCGATCCAGCTCGAGCAAGAGACAATGGGTGAAGAAGAGTATGCACGCGTGGCAGCGGCGTTGGAGAAGGAAATGACTCGAATCAGAGTCGTCCGGAAACATCGCAGTCGTTTGGGACCGAATGTTATCACGCGAGAATAGCAGCATCCGGCAGGTGCGCGACAGACATCTGGTGCGCTGCGGTCTGGCGTGATTCGATAACCGAGAGTAGACTGGAAGAGTAATAAGCTCCTTCGGTTTTTTCGTAATACATAAACAAAATCATATGGCAGCGCGGCGCTTTGACTGGCAGAAGCATGTGCGAATCGGCGGGTTTCTTCTTGTGTTCATGCTTTTTGCCCCGGTACTCGGTATCTTCCTCATGCAGACCATTTCACTCATTCCAAAACGAGTGCATGTCTCTCTTCCGTCTCCGAGTAATCGGGATATGCCGATGATATACAAAGGCGGGGTCATGATGGGGCAGTCGGGTACAGCGGGGGCCAGCATCGGTGGCGATATGATGCAGCAAGGCGAACCAGACATCGCTCCGATGACCATGGAAGCGGTGACATTCCCATATCGAGAGGCGACGATACCGGTCCCGGCCGCTGAACGGAAGATCGTGAAGGGTGCTTCCCTCGACCTGCGCGCTCAGAGCTTGGCGTGGACGAATAATCGGATCCAGGAAGCAGTGAAGAATGTCGGCGGTTATATCGAGAACGCCAATATCTCGCAGCCGAAGAACGATATTCAGACAGCCTGGCTCGAGGTACGAGTACCGGCGGATCGTCTGGACGTGACCATCGAGGAAGCCAAGAAAGCCGCGTCATCAGTGATCAGTGAGAACCTGAATGCTGGCGACGTGACTGATCAGAATATCGACCTCACCGCTCGGCTCAATGCGAAGCGCGCTGAGGAGTCGGCACTCGTTTCTTTGCTCAACCGGGCTGAGAAAGTGAGCGATATCATCGAGGTGACCGAACGTCTTTCAGTTGTCCGTAGCGAGATCGAGCAACTGGATGCTCAGAACCGTCGACTCGAAGGACAGGTCGCCATGTCGCAACTCTCGATATCGATTACCGAGGATCCGCGTGTCGTGCTCGATGATGATGCCGTCCGCGACGGGAATGTCGTGAAGCAGTCGGTGACGGACCTCACTCGTTGGGCGATTGCTCTCATGAGTGCACTTGCCGCGATCGCCATCGCGGGTCTCCCGGTGCTTATCATCTACGGATTCTTCCTCTGGGTTTTCTATCGAATCGGCAAATTCATCGCCGAGCGTGTTGTCGGACAGAAGTAGCCGAGAGTTGTCCCAAGCCGAAAAATCCCGACTCAATGATGTCGGGATTTTCGTCTCCAGATACTCACTCCCGGCATCTCTCAACCGCTCCTCCCTATCATGGGATATGTCTCCCCCCACAGGAGTGGTATACTACCCTCAAACAAACCTACCTCCATGCGCCTCCCCCTCTTCGTTTTTCTCGCGTTCCTCATCCTCTGCACAGGAACGCTCTCACTCGGGCCTTCCGCCTCAGTCGAAGCCGGAATCATCCCCTGTGGCCTCTCTACGCCTGACCCGGCTATCCCAGGTGGCGGTACCGAACGCTGCACCCTCTGCCATCTCTTGGTGGGGATCAGTCGTATCGTCGTCTTCCTCCGAAACATCATGGCCGCTGTGGCGATTGCCGCCATCGTCGCTATGGCCTTCGTCTACCTCACCTCGGGTGGGAATGAGAGTCGGATGACCTTTGCTAAAGGAGGCATGATCGCGGCCTTGATTGGAC
>JBATNG010000042.1:0-15545 GCA_049290235.1 Candidatus Moraniibacteriota bacterium
GAAGAATGCTGGCAGTTTTCCAAAGAGCATTTCCATAAACTGTTGTGCCGACATTGGCGTTCCGTCGGCATGCCAAAAAGTTGTTGCCACCATATGCTGGATGGAACGCTCTTTTCCATCAGCCAACCTCACTTTTACCTTCTCAGGTTTTTTACAATTACACGGACGCCGACCACAAACCGGACAAGGTTCTTTGGGACAGACACATGGAGACTGACCACAAATGGGGCAAGGCTTCGGTGGTTTCACCTCACAAACACATGGCTGCTGACCACATTTCTTACACGGTTCTTCTTCAACTGGTGGACCGTCCCATTCTGGATCATTGAAATGGTGATATGCCTTCACAAAATCAAAAATCGTGAAGTAGTCTTTCCCATCGTACAAGCGTGTTCCACGGCCAATGATTTGTTTGAATTCAATCATGGAATTCACCGGGCGCATCAAAACGATATTTCGCACGTTTCGGGCATCAACACCTGTCGAAAGTTTCTGTGAAGTCGTCAGGATAGTCGGGATAGTTTTTTCATTATCCTGAAAATCACGGAGATGCTGATCACCGATGGCGCCATCATTAGCTGTTACGCGATGGCAGTAATTTGGATCGCTACTCGTTTTCACTTGATTGATGAGGTCACGGACAAGGAGCGCATGGGCTTGATTCGCACAAAATACGATTGTCTTTTCATTCTGATTGATTTCCGACATGAAAATCTCAACCCGGCTTCGCTCGCGTTCCTTAATGACGATGAGGCGATTAAACTCGGCCTCCTCATATCGCCGCCCCTGTTCGATCTCACCTTCCTCCACCGTATCATCGGGAGTATAGGTATACTCATCAAGCGTAGTCGAAATCTGTTTCACTCGAAACGGCGTAAGGAAACCATCATTAATTCCCTGCTTCAGAGAGTACGTATACACTGGCTCGCCAAAGTAAGCATAGGTATCAACATTGTCCCTGCGTTTTGGTGTCGCCGTGAGACCAAGCTGCACTGCTGGCGCAAAGTATTCGAGGATGGCGCGCCAATTACTTTCGTCTTTTGCCCCACCACGATGACACTCATCAATGATGATAAAGTCAAAAAAGTCTTGCGGATAATCACCAAAGTACGGCGATGGTTCGCCGTCTTTTTCCGGGCCACTCATGAAGGTCTGAAAAATTGTGAAGAAGATATTCCCGTTGGTTGGTACGCGCCCTTTCTTTTTGATACTGTCTGGCGCAATACGCACTAGAGAATCTTCGGGAAATGAAGAGAAGGCATTATAGGCCTGATCTGCCAAAATATTCCGATCAGCGAGAAAAAGGATACGCGGTCGGCGTGATGGTTCACGACTCAAATTCCACCGACTCTGAAAAAGTTTCCAGGCGATCTGAAAGGCGATCATTGTCTTCCCTGTTCCGGTTGCGAGAGTGAGCAAAACTCGATCTTTACCCGTGGCGACGGCCTCAAGTACCCGTTCGATGGCGATGTCACGGAAATAACGATCGCCCAAAGTTCCTCCTTTATCATCAAACGGTATTGCTGCAAAACGATCACACCACTCGTTTACCTCCGCAAAAGTCAGATTCCACAGCTCATCTGGAGTTGGATACCCAGTGATTTCTTTTTCCTCTCCACCCACCATGTCGATCGAGTAGATACCCCGACCATTCGTCGCGTAGGTAAAGCGTATCGTCATTTTCTCGGCATACTCCTTGGCCTGACCAACACCCTCAGTCAATTCTTCATCCCACGCCTTGGCCTCTATCACGCCCAACTTGTGATTGCGATACATCAAGACATAATCAGCGATCTGCGCTTTGGCGCGCCGACCCTGGCCCTCCAGTCGTCCCTGGGTGATATGGTATTCACGAAGGACTTTACTCCCCTCCATGACACCCCAGCCCGCTTCGCGGAGAGCGGGATCGATATGTTCAGCCCTGGTTTCTGCTTCGTTCATATACAGCTATTATTACTGTCCCTGAAAAACTACTCCGGACTGTCTAATGAATTGGATAAAACTAATGCTTGAAATATTGACTGATACTAAATTACACACGGCTGGTATTTTATACTTGGCTTTTACATTAGGTAGACTATTTTGTACGGCTTCGTTTGTCACTAACCCCACTCGTTTGAGTTTCGCGGTTGCTACGATCAATATATCGTTTTCATCTACCCCGCTCGGGTGATAGTTATCATTTACAATCTCAAGCGTCTGTTTAATCCCAAACGCTTCCTGAAGAATTTCTCCGGAAACATCTACTATTTCTACATCGTTTGCCCTAAGCCATGAAGCACAGTCAGCAATTTTATAACTAATCTCCTCAAAAGCTTTTTTGGGAATCAGTATTTGATGACTTGAGACCTGATCGGACATCCAGTCCCATAATGGCGGGAACTGGTCTGGTGGATAATTATCCCAGGCATATATCATCGATGAAGCATCAAAGACGTGCATAGTAGCCCTCTAGCTGATGAACATCTTTGATTTTTAGATTGTCTAAATACGTACTAGCCTTTGCCAAAGTAATTTTTTGTGTATTTAGGGCATCAAACACCGTCCTAACAAATGGGTCGCCAAATATATTTCTTGGCTCACGATAGCGGTACTGCCTAGTACCCCCCTCGGAAATATCTACTGGAATCTTATCTCGCCACCTTCTATATTCCTCGTACTTATCTTTTTTGAGTCGTCCTACATCGTACAAACGTCGAAGAATTACTTCGCCACTTACTCCCCAATTCTTCCGATAATATTCTAGCCAGTCATCATATTCGTTTACTTTAGCCGGCCTTGTTCTATCATCAATAAGGGCAAGGAAACTGTCTGGTACAAGAAGCAGACCCGCAAAAGCATTGACGTCACGCTCCTTACCTCTGTAGGAATAAAAATCCGTTTGTTCATCCAAGAAACTATCCTTGTGTAGCAGGATATGTCCAAGTTCATGAATCAACGAAAATACTTGGCGACTCTCAAATCTTTGTTTTTTCACAACAATTACTGGACAGGTTTCCTGATATAGAGAAAAACTGCATACGGGACTATTCTTAGGAATTTGCCACCTGCCTTTATATCCATTGCTCTGAAAGACAAGAATCCCCCGATCTTCCACGGCTTTCCGGTAAGTCTTATAATCATTCCTTTCCGTCAGATTCAACCATGCTCGGACCATTACAGCTATTTCATTCAATGGCTTGCCACTGATGTCTGGCATCTGAAATATTGGCCCTCTCGACTCGTCTAATCCTTCACGCAGACTTATATATAGATCTCGCTGACGTTCAACCCTCTCAATCAAACCTTTAACCTCGGCGGAGGCTTCGGGTTTTTGATTCGTGATTGTACGAAATTGTGGTGTATGAACCTGGGTTCCAATTACAGGATCCTGCTCAAGGAAAAAAAGAGTTCCTCGATCAAAGTACCGAGCAATCTTCTCTAACTGATTAAACGTGATCCCCGATTCTCCCTGCACAAGATTGGTAATAACACTCTCAGAAAGACCGACCTTAGCAGCAAGCTCAGCGACAGTGATGCTCCTATCGTTACAGCACCATAAAATCCTTTGCGGATTGATGGACTGGATGCGTTCCGTCATACTTGTTTCAAATGTTGAACTTTCATAAAAATAGAGATGTGCAACACTGATGCCTTCTTTATATTCTACAGTATTAATTATAGTTTCCCGCTGAAAGCCTGACGGAGCAATGACTTCTTTAGTTCCTCCAACGCCGCGAGTTTCCGCTCGTAGAGGTGGGCGAGGCGTTGGGTTTCTTCCGCAATCGCGCTCAGGCTTTCGGCCACTAGCTCCTGCTCTTTGGGCGGCGGAACAGGCACGACGAAATCGGTGAGCATTCCAATTTTTATGTAGGGCATCGTGTTGCCGAGCTTCTGCTTGGAGACTGTCGCGCTCAGCCGCTTGTCGAGAACACGAAAGAGGTATTTGGCGGTGACGCCTTTGAAGTCGAACAAGACGTAGGTTCGCTGGTATGCCTCGAACTTCCCCGAGTAGTAGCTGACTTGCCCGACATTTCCGTTGCCGGCTACCAGCAGCGCCTCGGTGTCGAACGAGTAGTAGTCGCTGAATGTGTGCGCGGCGGCGCAGGTGAAGAACGGATATTTCCCCTCCGGGTTTCCCTCGTTCACGTCCTTCTTGCCGGTCTTGATTTGGCAGAGGTCTCCAAGATTTTTCTCCACCCACCCCGGGCCGCGCTGGGTGAAGACGGATTGGAGGTAGCTTTCGAAGAGGGCGCGGGCGTTTTGGAGGTTCTTTTCGGCGTTGGCTTTGGCGGTGGCGAGGCCCTCAAACGCTTCGTCCAGCAGGCCGACGATCCGCTGCTGTTCGGCCAGCGGGGGGACGGGAACGTTCACCGTTCTCAAGTCACTGAGGTTAATGACCTGCTGGACTGAGCCCCCAGTGTATGTGCCAAGGTGAGCTAGTCCTTCAGGTGACTGGAGGAAGTAGCTGATGAACTCGGCATCAATTGATGAGCGGAGACGAATCAGTCCAACCTGCCGCGCAATATTTGCTCCAGCCAGACTCGCTGGAGCGACAGCAACTTGGCCGGGCTGGCCGACAAGACAGATGAGAAGTTCACCGCCCCTCAGCAATGTGCGCCTGTATTGTTCCGACACTGCGCTTGTGATCGTCCGGAGTTGATTGTCGAGGACACGACCACCAACGAGGTCGCCGCCACGGATGAACAACACTTCACCTGGGTCACCGGGTTTCACGACACCGTATGTGATGGGCGAATCGGCTTCGGTTAGCTCGTCCAGCCGCGCTTGGTTCCACCCCTTCTTCATAGCAGCGCCTTGATGTTCCCCAGCACTTCCGCGCTCTCGGCGTCCAGCGCGGCGATTTCGTCCATGATTTCCTGCGGGCTGCGGTGCGCGATTTCCTCGCCGCCGTTGGGGTTCTTCACGGAGAGATCAAACGTCTTCGGGTCGATGGACGCCACGTCCACGCTCCAGCTTTTGGGGGAGTCGGCTTTGGTCTTCTGCAACTCAATGAACTCGGCGAGGTCGGCGTCGTTGAGCGGATTCGTCTTCCCCATGCTGCGGCCGGGGTCGAGCTGGTAGTACCAGACTTTCCGTGTCGGTGCGCCTTTCTCAAAGAACAGCACTACAGTCTTCACTCCAGCCCCCTGAAACGTTCCTCCCGGACAATCAAGAATCGTATGCAAATTGCAACTTTCGAGGAGAAGTTTGCGCAGGCTCACTGACGCATTGTCGGTATTGGAAAGAAAGGTGTTCTTTATGACGATGCCGCCGCGGCCTCCAGCTTTCAATATCTTTATAAAGTGCTGAAGAAAAAGAAAGGCTGTCTCCCCTGTTCGGATAGGAAAATTTTGCTGCACTTCTTTACGTTCCTTACCACCAAAGGGCGGATTAGCGAGCACAATATCGTAGCGATCTCGATCCTGAATATCAGCAAGATTTTCAGCCAGCGTGTTGGCGTGGAGAATATTCGGCGCCTCAATACCATGGAGAATCATATTCATGATCCCGATCACATAGGCGAGCGGCTTCTTTTCCTTGCCGTAGAAAGTAGATTCCTGCAAAATTTTGTCTTCCGTCGTTGTGCGCTTTGGATTCGTCCTGAGGAGATAGTCATAGGCTTCACAGAGAAAGCCCGCTGATCCGACCGCGCCATCATATACGCACTCCCCGATCTTTGGATGAACGACCTCTACAATCGCGCGAATAAGCGGGCGAGGCGTGTAGTACTCACCACCATTCCGCCCAGCGTTACCCATGTTCTTAATCTTCGCCTCGTAGAGATGGGAAAGTTCATGCTTTTCTTTTTGCGAGCGAAAATGGAGTCCATCGATCTGGTCAATGATCTCGCGGAGATTATAACCACTCGTGATTTTGTTCTTTATCTCGCCAAAGATCTCACCGATCTTGTATTCGATTGTATTCGGCCCAGTTGCTCGTTCTTTAAATCCACGGAGATAAGGAAAAAGTTTGCTATCAACGAACTCGCGTAGATCATCCCCTGTCAATGCGGTATTGTGGTCGATCTTTCCGTCTTTATCTTTTGGAGCTGCCCAAGAACCCCAACGGTAAGGCTCGGCTAAAATGTAAGTATATTTCTTGCCCTCGACTTTTGCCTCCGTCGCTTTGTCCTGCTCCAACTCATCAAGGTACTTCAGAAAAAGGAGCCATGAAGACTGCTCGGTATAATCAAGCTCGGTCGTACAGCCAGATTCTTTCCAAAGTATGTCATCGATATTCTTGAAGACTTGTTCAAACATAGTATTTCTCAAATCAAAAAAATCACGGACAGGCTATCTACCCACCCCTATTCTACCCCATTTTCAAGCCAGCCGCCGCCTCAGCTTCGGACTGGCAGGCCACAGCAGAACCCATCAACCACCATTGACAAAACAGTATGCGGCGTGTATATTCTAAATACAACAAGAGCCCTGTGACAAATCCCAGTGGGAGAGCTCGCAAGAGCTAACAGGAACTCTGACCTCGGCTTCGGCCGAGGTTTTGTTTTAGCTGATCCAGTTTTTTTCACTCGGTGCCGAGCACCACTCCATCGATCCACCGCAGAGAAGACGCACAAACGTCCCTTGTAGACAGCCGCGACTTGGACTCGCGGTAAACGCCCGCGGCGCGAGCTTCGCTCCTTCGATGGCCATACTCCGGATGGATGACAGGCAGCACGAACGCTCCTCTTCGGTCTTTTCGCCGGGTACGATTTCACCGCATTCGATTGCCGCCACTCGCTGATAATACTCCGCGAGATCGCTCACCTCTTTGCGGACTAATCGGCTATCGAACCAGTAATACGCAAATGAGGCAGCCGCGAGGAGCAGTGCCAAAACGATGAGCGCCGCAACGCCCCATAAGAGCCGCTGGAAACGATTTTTCACCGGAAGTTTCATAGCAATATTCCTCTTCTATTTTACCCCATTTTCAAGCCACGATACCACCGAAACCGGGCTCCGTGGCAAGCCACAAAAACGAGGGCGTAGGGATGGGTTGGTTAGAGATGAGAAAAAGCCACCTCTTTGCACTTTTCCGCCCTTGACAAAGCGCTTCGTCGGCGCTACTCTTGTAGTAGAATTACGACGAAAAGCGCCCTTTAAGGTCCTGTCCTTACGGGGTTCTTTTCTTTTTTAGGGCCGGAATTCTAGTTTGCTTCGCAGCGCCGAGATGAAGGCCAGGAATTCTGAGGGAAACCGCTTCAATAGGGCCGAGTAGTGTGCCTGGTCCGGTACCAGGAGTTGTTCCATTTTTTTCTTGTCAATCAAATACCGGATGAGACAATGGAAGTCTCCATCACCTGTGACAACCACGGCTTTCTGGTACACCTGATAATCGATCATCGCCTGCAGGACGAGTTCAGCATCACAATTCCCCTTGATGGTCCCATCCTTGTGACGAAGCGTCGGCTTGAATATGAGGATATAGCCTTTCTCCTGGAGGGATCGGTAGAGACTCGACTGCTCTTCCATAAAACCAATGAACATGTACGCTTTGCTGACGCCATACTTTTCCCGCAGGTACACTCTGAAACGCGCATAATCCAGACGCCAACCAAGTCGTTTCACAGAAAGGTTCAGGTTCTGTGCATCAATGAAGGCGAAGTTGTTTCCAGTCTGTTTCATATTGAACCCTATCCTACTCCCCTTTTATTCTCTTTCCAAGCTGCTTCAGGGGGCGGGGGCGGAGGATATAGAACCAGAGGTAGAGGCCGACGAGGAAGATAACGTTCGGGATGAAAATGCGCGGATCGCTCCAGTTGTGGCCATTCACATAGAAGTCCGAGACCGGCCAGAGGAACGGGGTCGGGAAAAATTCTGCCGAGTGGGTCGGGATGTCGACGAGGATGTGCAGCGGCCAACCGAGCATCTCATAGAGTGGCCGCCGCCGGATGAGCCAGACAAGTGCGAAGACCACGGCAAACACGACGAGACTGTGCGTGCCGTCATAGAGCGCATGGACATACCCCGGGATACCGGATGGGTCCGGATGCTGCCCCGACGACCAGTCCGGATGCTCGGCCAGGCCGAGGATGGTCAGGGCAAAGAAAAGCCCGAACGAAAAGAGGTCCGGTGCAATCCCAAAGAAGAACGCGAGCCAGTAACTGATCCGACTCCGCCGGCCGAAGGCGACCCCACCATAAAGCCCATGCGAGAGGATGTCCATAGTTCCCCTAGGCTACTCCCCCCTATGAGTTAATGCAATCAAACAAGGTAAACTCTTCCCCATTTTCAAGTCATAAACTCTCAGTTGGCCCACTACCCTGTGAGATGGAAATCCGCGACGCAACGAGTGCAGGTCCCATGGTCGCCGACTTCATACACGCCGATATGGTCAGCGCGGAACGAGAACTCCGGCTGTGAGAGATGAGCGAGCACATCGGCAGAGGGTCGTACCAACCGCGTGAAGGTCAGGTGCGGCGAATAGAGTGTGAAGGAATGCGCCCAACCGCAGTACTCGATATTCTCCCGTTCTTGGGCCGGTATCTCGACCCAGCGCTCCTTGTATCGGACACCTTCCTCGGACTCACGATACGCCCGCGTCGCCGCGATGATCGATGTGTGGAGATCGAGGATGGCCTTGTCAGCCACATAGCGCACCCCCACCCAGACACCTTGGTCAGGATAGTAAGTCTCTTGTCGGAGGACGAACGGCATGGTGAGAGCGGCGATATCCCGGAGCACTCCGAACACCGTGGTCAATGCCGACTCAGTGAAGGGCACATGGTACAGCGAAATATGCGGATATAGCGTCACCCCATCCAGAGTGAAATGCGATCCCTGTGACGCGAGGGCTTGACTGAGTGCGATCGCCTGCGCCGCGATCTCGGGTGGCGGGATGATGACGATATCGTAACGTTTGGAGTTCATAAGAGTAATTTCCTCGGTAACCCATAACAACGCTCCGACGAACTCTCATCCGACCAGGCAACGACTCAGCTATAGCCCGCTCTATCGATCGCCGCGCTTGCCTTTGCGTTGCTTGCCGAGATTCTTGATGCCCATATTGCGCACCTTGCCTTCGAGCCGTGCGGCCTGCCACATGGGCGGCATCGCGGGCTTGAAGGGCGCCTTGGGAGCGGGACTGGGTTTCTTGGTGCTGGCCATAAGACGAGAGGGTTAGGGGTTAGCGGCAGGGAGCCAGATCTCGACCGAGAAAGAGATCCCCACACCCCTATCCTAGCACTTCCCGCTAATCATTCCAGTTCATATCCCCGAGTCTCATGAACGCACGAAATACCACGCGAGGAGGGCGATCAGCGTGAGATGCGCTGGGTAAAAGATATAGAAGAACCACTTGTTGCGCGGGAACGGGAGTTTCACTTGTGACAGGCCGAGGATGATGGGGAGGCTTAGCGTCCCCCAGTGACTGCCATTGGAGTACGCGAGGGCCATGAAGCCTGCAGCCAGGACGGCGACTGCATCAAACGTCACGCCACGTTGAATGAAGCAGCAGAAGCTGAGGGCCAACACCAACCCCTGCCAACCGTACTCCACCTGTGTCCCGGCAGCCGCGAAGAAGAGAAGCGCGACTGGAACCGCAAACCACAGCGGCCTGAGATGTAGCATCCACAACAGAGTAACTGCGGCCGCAAAGGTAAAGAGGATATTGAGCATATGCGCCCCGACCAAATAGATTGAGGCCGGCAAGGCGAGGAGACCGAAGCCAACGAGTCGCAACACCATCCGTCGATACACACGGTCATCGACACCGGGTCGGGCGAGATTGTAGGCAAGGATGAAGGCGAACAGCGGGAACGCCAATCGCCCGAAAGTAGTCACCGGACCGAGGACTGGCCCCATAAACAACAGCCGCATGACATGGTCATACACCATCGAGAAAAGCGCGAGCCATTTCACACCTTCCAGTGTCCCATCAGACACCTGGAGACGCCACGTGGGAGTTGTCATAGAAAAGATACGCGAGTTCCCCGTCATTCTATCACGCAGCCGAAATTGGGAACGGGGGTGTCAGGCGGTCAAAACCCGTCGATAGTAACCGACGAGATCAGCTTCGGCGATGGTATTCCCCAGCATCACATTGCGAAGCATGAGTTCCGTCGCCTCGGCCGGCAGATGGAGCGGCGTCCGGAGCGCATACAGGTGAAAGACATAGCCGTGCTCACCGTTTGGCGGACAGGGGCCCCCATACGCCAAGTGACCGAAACTGTTTTTGCCGACAATTGCGTTGGCCGGAACGGAGTCTTCTTCGATGAGTGTCGTCGTCGGGGCGATATTCCACACACGCCAATGGATCCATGTCCCGCCGGGCGCATCCGGATCGTCGACGATGAGCGCCAGGGCTTCTGCGTCTTCCGGGACATTTTCGATCGTGAGCGGCGGATTCACATCCCGTCCATCGCAGGTGTACTCGCGCGGAATCCGCTCCCCGTACGCGAACGCGGGGCTATGCAGCCGGAACGGCGGTTTTTCAACGATACGTTCCATAAGAGTGGATTTCATCTCCATCCTAGCACGACTTATTTCTTCCGGAGAACTTTCTTCAGGTAATAGCCAGTGTGCGAACCGTGAGTCTTGGCGACTTCCTCTGGCGTGCCGATCGCCACGATTTTCCCGCCACCACTGCCACCCTCCGGACCGATATCGATGATGTAGTCAGCGGATTTGATCAGGTCCATATTGTGCTCGATGACCATGACGGTATTGCCCTTGGCGACGAGCCGATCGAGTATCTCTATGAGTTTTTTCACGTCGGCATAGTGGAGCCCGATCGTCGGCTCATCCAGGAGATAAATCGTCCGCTCCACTGCCTGCCGATACAGCTCACTGGCGATCTTCACCCGCTGGGCCTCACCACCCGAGAGGGTCGTGGCGGATTGACCGAGCTCAAGGTAGCCGAGACCAACTTCGTTCAATGTCTTCAGCCGATCCGCGATGGCCGGGATCTCGTGAAAAAACGCATAGGCTTCCTCAATCGTCATGGTCAGGACTTGATGGATGTTCTTGTGCTTGTACGTAACTTCGAGTGTCTCCTTGGTGAATCGCCGGCCGTCACAGACATCGCACGGGACATAGACCGTCGGGAGGAAATGCATTTCGACCGCGATGAAACCGTTGCCCTCACAGGTCTCGCAGCGCCCGCCAGGACGATTGAAGGAGAAGCGCCCGAGCTTCCAGCCGCGGACACGCGCCTCCTCGGTCGACGCGAACAATTCGCGGATATGATTGAAGGCACCGGTGTACGTCGCTGGGTTCGAACGCGGCGTACGACCGATCGGGCTTTGGTCGATCATGACGACACGTGATACGTATTCGGTGCCGGTAAAAGTATCACAGTGTTCAACCTGGTTGGTCTTGTAGCGACGGTCGAGTCGGCCCTGCAGATTGCGATGGACGATCTCGTAGAGAAAAGATGATTTGCCCGAGCCCGAGACGCCGGTGACCGCGATGAAACGGCCGAGCGGGATGTCGACATTCAGGTTTTCGATATTGTAAATCCGGCCACCGCGGATCTTCAGGCTCCCCTTTTCTTTGCTGCGGCGTTCTGGAATGGGAATATGCTCTTCGCCGCGCAGATACGCCAGTGTGAGCGAACCCGACTGGTTCGTCTTGGCCGTGAGGAGGTCTTCGAGAAATCCCGAGACGACCACTTCGCCGCCATGCACGCCCGCGCCTGGGCCAATATCGACGATGTAGTCCGAGGCATAGATAGTGTCCTCATCATGTTCGACGATGATGATCGTGTTGCCGAGTGCGCGAAGCGAACGGAGCGTCTCGATCAGGCGATCATTGTCACGCTGGTGGAGACCGATAGTGGGTTCATCGAGGACATAGAGTGCGCCGACGAGCTGACTCCCCAACTGACTAGCCAGTCGGATGCGCTGGGCCTCGCCACCCGAGAGCGTGTTCGCCCGACGATCGAGGGTGATGTAATTGAGACCGACATTGAGGAGGAATTGGAGTCGGCTCCCGATTTCCCGGAGGACAACGGAAGCGATCTGCTCTTCGCGTTTGGTCAAGTCGAGGCCAGCGAAAAAATCAAAGGCAAGCGCAGTCGTGAGACGGGTGAGGTCGACGATATTCTGCCCGCCGATTTTGATGTGCAGTGCTTCCTCGCGGAGCCGCGTACCATTGCAGGTATCACACGGATCTGACCCGAAGAAATGCTTGGTCCCGAGACCGTTGCAGGCCTGACAGGCACCATACGGCGAATTGAAGGAGAAGAGGCGCGGCTCGACTTCCGGATATGAGAAGCCATCATACGGACAGGTGAACTTGGCCGAGAGCAAGAATTCTTCAGCGCCGACTTGTACCTTCACGATCCCCTCCGCTTCTTCCAAGGCTTTCTGTACTGCTTCCGAGAGCCGGATCTCGGTATCATCTTTATAATCACGAAAATCACGCGCGAGAAATTCATCGACGATGAAATCGATATCATGCTTGAAATTTTTCTTCAGGATGACTTGTTCCCGGAGACTCTTGCGGACACCATCGAGATAGATCGAGGTGAAACCCCGGCCGAGCGCATTGTAGAGCATCTGATAGTATTCGCCCTTGCGACCGCGGACGACCGGCGCGAGGACGACGACGGGTGCCTCTGCCTTGTCCGGCTCCGCCATAACGGCATGGACTTTGGTCTTCACGGTGTCAAGCATTTCTTCGGTCGACAGTCGCGAGATCTCACGCCCGCATTCGAGACAGTGTGGGCGACCGAGCCGCGCATACAGCACCCGGAGGTAATCATAGATCTCGGTCACGGTCGCGACGGTCGAGCGCGGATTGCGACTCGCAGATTTCTGATCGATGGAAATGGCGGGTGACAGTCCCGTGATCTCATCGACGTCAGGCTTCTGCATCGTGTTCAAGAACTGGCGAGCATACGCGGACAACGATTCGACGTACCGGCGTTGCCCCTCAGCAAAGATGGTATCGAAGGCGAGCGACGACTTGCCAGAACCAGACAGTCCCGTGAAGACGATCATCTGGTTACGCGGCATCTCGACGGTGATGTTCTTCAGATTATGGGTGCGGGCACCTCGAACCGTGATCCAGTCTGATGGACCCGCCGATTTCCGGTGTTTCGGTTCTTTCGCGATTGTCTTCTTGTTCGGCATACTGCTGGTATCTCTAGAAATGACGATCGATGAATGCGAATTCTGCTTCACGTTCTGGGTGAACGACAAGCTCCACAGTCACTTCAGTCGGAAGCAGATCGAGCGCCCGGAAGAAACGTTCCTTGCCGTGGACCCAGTCGAGACTAACGAGATAGGTCGAGGTCGCGAGTCCAGCCGCGGTGAAACGGCGATGATCGGTCCGAGCGAGCGAGTGCAGCACATGGCCGATCGCTGCATGATGGAGCGACAGGAGCATCCCCCGCTGGCCGAAACGGACATACGGGATACGGTACTCTTGCGCGAGAGCCAGAAAGACGCGGAAAAATCCCGGAAAAAAATGGACGTGCTCGTGACTGTTCAATCCATCCGGCAGTCGGCCGAAGAGGACGCGGAAGTGCTCAATCTGACGGCGCCATTCAGCCTCGACGGCCGACGCTGGAATGTAGCCCAGGAAACGACGGACAACGAAATGAATCCCCCGACGCAGGGTCCCGTGGTCTGGATCCGCACCACGCCCCATGAGGCTGATCAAATCGAGATGGATATCGATCTTCACGCCCGTTGCGAGGAGTCTGGTAGCATCTCCCTGGCTACAATAGCGCACCATCACCCCCACCCGATGAAGTTTCCCCGCCGCAGCCAACGGCAAAATCCGGCGCACCGTGTCCCGGATACCGTAGTCGTCAGCAGAGAGGATGAGGCGCGCTTTGGCCCGTTCAGTGATGTGCATAGCAAAAATCAGACAGGAGACAAGAGAAAAAGTATAACAGGATTTTCCTAATGAGGAAAGACGACCCGACCGAAAATGACTTCGACACCCTCATGTCGGAGACGTCGTACCTTGGCCCGTGATCCGCCAAACGCGTACCCGCCGACTCGCCCATCGGAACGCACCACGCGATGACAAGGCACATCCTGGTAGTAGTTATGGCTGAGTGCGGTCCCGACCGCCCGCGCGGCACCTGGAGCATCCACCTGGCGAGCCACTTCGCCATACGTCCGAATACTCCCCACTGGAATACGCGCGACCACTGCATAGACGGCGCGTCGGAACGCCGAGAGGTGCTTGGCTGTTTTGTAACTCGCTTCAGTTGGTACGCGCATAGAGAAATTGAAAGGACAAACGCCACGACCGAGGGGTCACCTATTCACCGCCCATGAAGGAGGCACGCACGTCTTCATTGGCTGCTTGAAGCACAGCTCGAAATTTCGTAACAGCAGCCGCGACACTTTTCTTTCGAATCTCAGACAATCTCTGTATATCGGACTCGAGCGTTGCGACAGCTTTCTTGTCAGTTGCCAGTTTTTCACGCCCAGCCTTGAGGCTCACTTTGAAGTCCTTGACCACAACATCGGTCGCTACACCATTGGCGCAATCTACTTCAAGCTTTTTCGCGGCTGCCTCGGCGGAGGCCTGGAACATATCGCGCGCCGTTTGCATACTGGTCGATCGGTTCACGGCGAGCTCGTCCACGCTCTTCCGAAATTCGGCGATCGCAGCATCCACTGCGTCCCGGCGATCATCGACCGCTTCCTCGACCGTTTGCTTGTATTTCACGACCGCATCCTTTTGGTTATCACCTTTCACCCGATCTTCGAGCCGTGCATACCCCAGACTGCGTGCCTGATCGGCCTCAGAACGAGCTGCTTCGAGCTTGGCATCCCGGCCATTCCGCTCGTCTTCCAGTTGCTGAGAGAGCCCGTCGAAATACTCGGACACGCGCTTTTCCTTGGCCGCTACCCCTTCGCTCAGCTGGTTCTTCGTCTCGCCGAGTGCAGCACAAAAGGCCTCGGTATTCGGTAACTTCACCGGATATGACAATTTCACAACCGGCGTGACCTTGAGATCCGGGAGATTCTTCGTCACGAGCTCGAGCGGCGCAGCCGAAACCGTCCCGGGCAGAAGCAGGACCAACCATGCGAGCAGGAATATATTAGTATTTGGTCTCATCATAACTTTCGCCAAGTTGTTCCATCACGACCGCTCCTTCCGTGAAGCTCTCGCTTTCACCAGCGAGCTCATCCTCCATCGCCGTATCGTCACCAGCCGCATTCTGCTCAATCTCCCTCATGAGCGTTTCGATGCTCTCATTCGAATCGGCTACCGCGCGGGAGTCGTCACCCGCGTCCAGGCTCTGGGATGCCATGTTCGTCGACTGAACGGGATTCCCTGAAGGAGATGCCAATGACTGATCCGACCGATCGGAAATTGCGGCACCGTCGTCCCTCCCAGCCAACCAAAAACACCCCACAACCACGATGATAGCGGCGGCGAGACTAGCGATGAGAAGTGAGCGCTGTGTCATTCCCACAGTATACCACCCCACACTATCCCGGGTGGATGGTAGTCATGCCCGTACTGAAATGACCTCCTCCCCGGACAATAGTCCGGGGTTTCCTTTTCTGTCATGAGAATAAGCATTCTCATGTAACCAGCTCGTCCATAGGAATGGACTTCGTAATGGTTCCATTCCTCCCCGCACTCTTG
>JBATNG010000043.1:0-26358 GCA_049290235.1 Candidatus Moraniibacteriota bacterium
TTTCTGTTGAGGGATTGTAAGCGAAGTGCGTTTGGATGAAGGCGACTGGGTTGGTGAAAGTGTTGGTGCAAGTACTATTTCCCTCGCACTCATTCCTCCATTCTGAGTTTGCCATCATGCCCCAACCCCTTACACCCTCAACGGTAGAGGGAGGGGTACTTCCGGGAAAGATGCCGAGGTGCAGGTGTATACCACCAGACCACGGACCAGTTTTTCCGATCGATACACCGGCATCAACTTCATTTCCAGCGGGGAGACTTCCTTTCGAAAGATGACCGTACACGGCAGTAAACTCCTGCCCATCATACGTTTTGTGCTTGATGAACAATGCGCAGTTTCCAGGTCCCCATGCAATATCTTTACAATGCCGCTTATAGATCGTACCATCGGCGATAGCGTAGACTTTTGCATCCAGACTACGTGTCATCATATCCACGCCATTGTGGTAGAAGCCGTCAAAATAATGTTGGGCATCGGACGCGCTCTCATGCGCCGCATCTCTCCCTAGCCATGTTCCGCCACCACTGTCGAACTGTGCTTTGCCAGTCGGATAGAAGAACCCGGTTTCCGTCTGATCGAGGGCATATGCCGCATTCGCGAATACGCACAGAACCAGGAGTATGAACCTCATTGCTACTTGCATGCTACTCTCCTTTCAGCGAGAGTTGAGTTGTGAAGGGACTGCGGGCGTAGGGATGTAAAATACCATCCTACAAGATCATCACATCATGCTTGATATGGTAATCTTGCAAAATGTTATCGGAGAAACTTGAACGATCGCAAGAGCCCATCAAACACATCCTTCTTTACGGACGGGAACGCAACTATATTCCACTCACTCGAACCATCGGAGACATTGATAATATGAGTAGACATGATAACCAGTACAGCATTCTCCTTATCAATCATTAAGCTGAAGATTTTTGAGCCATACTGTTTCGCGCTGATCAGATTCTCTTTAAGAGAGGTCGTGCTAATTTCCTCTAAATCCGGAAAATTAATCATGACAATATCATTATTCCCGAATTTCCCTGCATAATAATCTTTTATTAGTTTTTCTTCTAAACATACAATGCTTCGCTTTGAATTTGGATCAAGCGCAATACCCCCACAGAACCAATCTTTCGGAATCTTCACTTCAAATCCAACCTCCTCATTCCGATACGTCTGCCAATCGGAAGTATCAACGGGTGTGAAGGCATATTCACCATCAATGAGATCTTTGATACCCTCGGTCCCTTCAGTTTGTGTCGGCTGTTCAGCCTGAATAGGAGCTTCTTTCACCACCGGCTGATTGACAGCCATGGGTGGGCGGTTTTGGATGCACCAAAAGGCACCAGCGATAACGAGCAGGGCGATAAGGGCGACAGTGAGAAAGAGGGGTTTGTGGTTCATAGATTTGAAGATTGAAAGTAGCAAAAATTGACTGAGACTGTCAAGCCCATGATACTCTGGGCACGAAATATGGTCGAGAGAATGAAAACAGGTCCCGAGAGCATTGCCCTCAAGACCCGTGTGTCTTCCTCTTCCGGACTCAGTAGCGCGTTGCCGCTTCCCGCGCCTCAGCCGCCCGGATTTGCTCATCATGATTCCAGATCAACACCATACCGACGAAGCACCCTATCACGACCACAACAATGAGCAGTCCGGTGGCGACCATCGCCCACCGCTCCAGCCGACGAGCCGACCAAGATCTTCTCGGTTTATATTTCCTATCTCTCACGATTCCCCCCTTGGGAAAAAAGTTGCATCGAAAAACTAATTTCCAGTGCTTGACATGGTAGCTGATTTTCCGGTGGGAGTCAATCTGATACTCGCTGCCAGCGAAGCGGGCAGGGAAAATGATCAGCCGTTTTCCCCTCTGTAAAGCCGCTTGATAGCTTGATAGTACGCCTCAGGACGAGCATCGGCCACGCTCTCATATGCCCGCTGGGACAGAGTGACTGGATCAGAATATTCGATCAGTTTTCGGATTGCCCGGACGAGGTCCTCAGTGTTTCCCGGCTCGAACAAGAAACCATTCTCACCTTCTTGGATGCGCTCCGGCACACCGCCGAGGTTTGAAGCAATCACCGGGATACCTCGCGACAGGGCTTCGAGAACGACGTAGGGCATATTCTCATACCAAATCGACGGCACGACGAGCGCACGCGCGCCCTGGATTGACTGTTCCCAAGCCTCACCGGTTTGATACCCGAGGAATTCGACACCAGAAATGCTGCGCGCCCGCTCACGGAGCATTGTCTCATCCGGACCCGTCCCAATTATTTTCAAGGGTACTGCGCCAGCCATGAGCCCGCAGGCATCGATGAGCGTCGCCACACCCTTTTCTTTCGACAGTCGGCCGATGAAGAGAAGGTGCTTCCGGACGGTGGGTACTGGTGCGGTCGGAAATGGCTGAATCGGTTGGACGACATGGGTAATCGGATAAGCGAAACCGGCCGCGTGGAATTTCTCGATGAGGAAGCGACTCGGGGCGATGTAGACATCAACCAGGTGGAAGCTGCCGATCGCCGCATGCAACCATTTCTCAACTGCACAGACCGCGCTCTTTAGGTACGAATCCTGCACCGCCCGGTCGATGATCGCGCGTAAGCCACTCGTATGGTCCCAGATCCGACCCCGGACGAGCAGGCTGTAATTCGGCGAGATGAGCTTGTAATCATGCAGTGTCATGACAATCCGCACGCCGTGTTTCCTGAGCGTCCAGAGGATTGATGGTGAGAGCTGATGATACGTGTTGTGGAGATGAGCGACCTCCGGCTTAAATTCCTCGATGAGTGCGTCGAGCTTGGTCGCAGCCTCATGGTTCCAGAGGATACGCAGCGCAGCCCGGAGTTTGGACCAGAGCCCGGCCGCCGCGTCATGATAATCAACATTCGAGACAAAAAATCGGCTCCACGGCGTTTCAAAATTGTCCGGATGCTCCATGGCGAAGAAAGCGACCGAGTGACCGTTTTCTGCTAAAATATGGGCAGTATCAAAATATGCTCGCTCTGCCCCGCCTTTCAGGTAGTGGAATTTGTTGATGAGGAGTACGCGCATGCCCCCAGTATACCATTACCGCACACGAGAATGATCTCTGGAATATCAACCCCTTTTTCTGTTCCTCATTGACCAATAGTTGGATGGATGGTATACCTGTTCTTCCTTTCCTCCGCTGTCTCATATGAATGTTGTCGAAGCCCTCGCAAACACAGTTTCAAAACGGAGCCGGACCCACAAGTGGTCCCAGTTCCTCGCTCTCATGACGCCCGGACCTGCGGACCAGATCATCGATGTCGGTGTGAATACGGTCGAATACTCAGAGAGTGATAACTATCTCGAACGTCACTACGCCTCTCCGCGAAACATCACCGCTGTCGGCATTGAAACCGATTTCACTGCTTTCAAGCTCCGCTATCCCGATGTAAAGACGATCACGAGCGATGGGACGCGCCTCCCCTTTGGTGACGACGCTTTTGACATCGCGTATTCCAATGCCGTCATCGAGCATGTCGGCGACCGCGCCAAACAGCTCACCTTCCTTCGCGAACTCTCGCGGGTCGGGAAACGTGGCTACCTCACCACTCCCAATCGATATTTTCCGGTCGAAGTCCACACCCGTATCCCGCTCCTCCATATTCTCCTCCCGAAATCAGCCTTTGATCGGATTGCTTCGGCTCTCGGCAAAAGCTGGGCCACGGGTGACTACATGTGCCTCCTCTCTCGACACGAACTTTCCGACCTCGCAGCTGAAGCCGGTGTCGAAGGGTTTGAAATTATCCCCAACCGTTTTCTTGGCTTCGCCATGACTTACACCCTCATATGGAACAAACACCCCTAAGCCCAGATACTGGGACGACTACACTCTGGAATGACCCGCGGACCTATATCATCACCGGCGCGGTCTTCTTCCTCATTGCCCTCCTCGCTGGATTCCTCGGCGCTTCTCTCCTCTGGCCGCTCATCGCGGTCATTGGTGTTTTCGCGATGTACACCCTCTTTCACCAGCCGCTCTTCCTCCTCGCCGCGCTCATCGTGATCCGGATGTCACTCGACTACTCTGCCCAATACATCACGCTCAACGTGTTCGACCGAAGCTTCTCACTCTCCCAGGTCCTCGGTCTCGGCATTGCTGTTCTCGGTGGTCTCTTTATACTTTCTCGCTGGCGGACACTCTCACACTCTCCTCTCGTTCTCCCGTACGGACTCATTATCCTCTGGGGCCTCGGCACTCTCGCCTACTCCATCGCACCCGCCATGTCACTCCAGGAAGTGCTCCGCGTCTTCGACCTCTTTGTCATCGGCTTTATGGCCTATGCGTCAGTCGGACGCTATCGTGATTACCGTTTTCTCCTTACCGCGATATTTGTTTCCAGCATTCTGCCGATCATTTTCGGCCTTGCGCAATTCTTCCTCGGTGTCGGCCTCTCCGATGAAAACGTCTCAGCAACGCGGATCTTCGGCACCTTCAGCCATCCCAATGTCTTCAGTCTCTACCTCTTCACTATCGCGGCGGTCGCAGGCATGTATGGGATCGTCTATGCGAGACAGGATCGCGTCCGCCTCATCACCGGCCTCTATCTCGCCCTCGTTCTCGTCACTCTCGTCCTCACTTATGCTCGGATCGCCTGGATATCACTCTTCGTCTTCGTCTTCCTCGTAGTCCTCTGGCGCTATCGTTTCCTCATCCTCCCACTCATCCTGCTCCCGCTTGTCCTCGTGACCTTCGTCCCGGCTGTCCAGGAGCGCGTCACCGAAGCTCTCCACCCGACGCCGGACTCATCCATCGTCTGGCGGCAGAACCTCTGGCGCGACATGCTGCTCAAGGCGAGACTCGAGGATCGAGTAGCACTCGGGAGTGGCATCGATACCTTCCGTGTTTCAGCCGAGGCGCTCCGCGGAGAGCGCTTTGGTTCCAACGAATCCCACAATGATTTCGTGAAGTTCTATATCGATGGTGGTATGGTCGGTCTCGTGGTGTACGGCCTCTATCTCCTTGTTCTCTTTTTCCCAGTCTTGAAAGTCCGTCGGCTGACACCGAGCCACAGCCTGAAAAACCTGGCGACCCTCCTCGCCCTCCTCATGGTAACCCTCGTCATCGCGAGCCTCTCCGACAATGTATTCAAAAACACCCCGGTCCAGTGGATACTCGCGAGCGTCACCGGCGGCTTCCTCGCCCTCTATCACCACAGCTATCGACCGTCGGAGGCATGACGCGCGCCTTCGTTTTCTAAAGTGGTTCTACTCTGCCACGAGTCTAAGTATTTTGCATAAACCACCACACCAATTCTGGTGGCTTTAGCAATAAGGTACGTGAGTAAAAAAAATGAAATTGGTGTGGTGGTAAAAAAAGCGGGTCCCGTCCAGATGCAATGCATCTTTCAGAGACCCTTGTTGATCAGTCGCGGCATTGCCGCTAGCTAGTCACACCCGTACGCTTCCTCACTGGTTGCCGCCCGGACTGTCGAATTGCGGACGTTCAGCGCCGTTATCATGCCACCGCTCCGCGCCGTGAGCTGTGTCGGACCATCGGGATGTGAGGACCAGGCCAGGAACTGACCACCACGGTCGACAAAGACCGGGATGAGGCAGAGTGTGCCATCACGGTACGCTGCCCGTCGGTCGATCGCGTGTACCACGGTCGACGCACCACGTGGATCGACACAGCCACCGATCATCTGGTTCAGATGGAACGTTCGGCCCCCATCGTACGAAGCCCATTGCCGCCGGGTCCCGGTGACACAGTGGAGCGCACCCTTGGATGGCGGTCCATCCGGAGAGTCGACGTTGACAAAGGTGACGATGACACTGTCACCCTCAAGCCGGTAATTGATCCCCGTGGCCTGAGCCAGACCGGCCAGGATGACGAGACCGAAGAACGATACTACCTTCATTGCGTCCAGCATGATGCACCTCCAACGTGAGAAAAACAAAAGGGACAACTGTATTTCATACGGCCCAATCTTTGGCTGTACGAACCGATATACTACTACAACACTATTTTTCTGTCAAGCTGTGATCAGCAACCCACAGAAGAGACCTGCATTAAGCAAAAAAAAAAAAACGGCCTCCAGAAAACGCATTGTTTTGCGTTCCCCAGAGGCCTGTCGTGCACCGTAAGGTACTACTGATCGGCGCTGAAGTTGGCCATGTCCCTTCCCTCAATGCCGCAGAACTTGGCATAGTACGGGTTGTAGGCCTTCACCTCGGCCACAGTGGCCGGACGGACCTGACCACTTGCGTCAGCCCGAAGCATCGAAGCCATGTCAGTCTGTCCGCCACGAAGGCCGGGGCAGGACAACTGATGGCGAAGGTCCTTGGCATGGGATGCCCATGCCATCGGACGGTCGCCGTCATAGATCCGGGGCACGAGCGCGAACGTCACGTTCTTGGTCCCAGCCGGGACCGTCATCGCGACTCGCGCTGCATCACCGGCGAGCGGCGCACAGGAGCGGCTGCCCCAATCGCTACCGACGCCGTTGTAGCAGAGATGTTTTCCCTGCAGTTGCGGGTTGTCGGCGAGACGGGCGATGTGGGCTTGACCCTTTCCGGACGTGTCCTTCGAAGCCAGACCGGCCTTGATACCTTCGGGCACGGTGTTGAGGTATACCGCCGAGATGGAGGTATGGTTTATTATGAAGGTTCCTGGTCCGGTGTTCTCGATTGCGGCGCGAGAGTCGCCCCCGCCACCAACAGGAACATGTTCCTGGCCGGGGTTCAGCTGCGCCGATGCGAGCATCGGCAGAGAGAGGGCAATCGCCCCCAGGACTTGCATGAGTTTCGTCATGATGTGGCCCCTCCTTGGAGCCGTTGTGTTGCGTTGCGTTGTTAAGGTTCGTCATTTCCCTGCCGGGAAATGCCGACAGAAAGATGACACTGCATGCTACACCTGAATCCTTTCCTTGTCAAGATGCAGAATTATGGCTTAGATAAAAGAAAAAACGTCCCTGGATTTTAAGTCTTCAGGGACGCATAATTTGGTGAGCCATTGGCTCAAAAGAACTACTCAACCTCTTTGCGCTCTTCGAGTCTATCCACGGGTGGTTCCGCTGCCGGTAGACTTTCAGCCGGCGGAGCTGCCGCAGGTTCGATCCCGGTGGGGTCATCAACACGCTCGTCATCCGACGGAGTGTGGACGAAGACGATGCCACGATGTACGGCACCACCAGCCTTGACGATGGCCGCCATGGCTTGCCCTTCCAGCACTTTGTTCCGCCAGACGTGCACTCCGCGCACGACGTCGATCGCGAGACCCCAGGCAGGCACATGGCCGCCATTCACGAGGTCGAAATTCCAACCAGCACCGACAAACAATATCTTGTATTTGTCGGAGACGCCGAAGCGAATGCTGGCCGAGCGACCGCCGGGCTGTTCTTCGAAGTAACCAGCCTGGAGGTAGTAGCGCCACATCTCCGTCTTGACGAGGATGATGCGGAAGCCGGCTTTCACCAGACTGTTCATCTCCATCAGCTGTGACTTGTCAGGGATCAGTGCCCCCTGCCATGTGTGGTCACCACTACAGCCTTGTCCCCAGGCATACGACAGGAACAAGTTGACCTCCGGGACGATAGTCTCGCCGTTGAGCTCACGCATGTAGTTGCTATACGTGATACTGGGACCAATTGCTGTGCACCGACGGTGCATCGCATAGTCGCCAGCCGAACCGTTTTCGGTGATAGCTCCGGCATAGATGCCGATACCGAAATCCTGCCCCTCATCGTCGATGACTTTGACTTTTGGGCCGACCATATACTGGTAGCCGTCATAGTTGAAGCCACGGTTCACACCCTCCCACTGGGAGTAGTCAAACCCGACGCCGGTGAGGAATCTGCCCCATGGCCGACGCGCGACAAACGGATAGAATGCTCCGCTGGCCGAATACGACTCGGAGTTCGGATCGAAATCCGCCGCGACGTATAGTTCTTCGTCGGTTTCCCAGAAGCGTCGGCCCTGTTTTGCAGGCAGCTCGACAATTCGTGGGGGCTCGGGAGGTTTAGCAACCACAGGTTCTGGTGGCGGGGTTTCCGCGACTGGGGGCTCCGCTGGAGGCGGAGGCGGTACAAAGACCGTCTTCTCCTCGGGGAGGATGACCCAGTTGAAGCAGTTTCGCATCCAGACGAGCGTCTTGCTCGACGGGAGTACGAACCGCTCACCATAGACCGCCGTCTTCGCATCCCATGCCGTACGCATAGGACCGAGCGAGGCCACTTTGCCAGCCCGGCAGAAGGTAACTCGCTCCAGTCGGACATTCGTCTCGATCTGGTGCAGGCCTTCCTTCTCAGTGAAGTGAATCCGCGGACCGTCGACGAGGTCAGCATGTCCACGTAGGTACTCCCGATCGTCATCCGACAGACCGAGGACTTCCCACGCTTCTTCACTGATACTCGCGATGGTGCGCTTGCCGCAGCCATTGAGTGGTGCGGTGCCGACGCGACGATACAGGATCTCTCCCGCTTCGTTCGTCTTCGGTGCGACCACAACTGCTGGCTGATACACCCGTGTCACGCGCTTGGCGATGACAGGTTTGTCAGCTAGTGCAGCAGTCGCAGGCTTTGCGTCTGCAGGCTTGGCAGCCGGCTTCGCTACGACATCGACCACGGTCTTGGTTTCCCGGGGCGTGATGCCTTCGGGACGATCCAAAACCTGACCAATTTCGATGTGGTTGCAGTTTGCAAGCTTGTTTAGCTTGCACACTTTCTTTGCACCGACCTCACCGAAGACTTTGATGAGGCTATCACCCTTCTTTACCGTGTAGGCAAAGAGGGTGACGACGGGTGATTGGTCCGCCGGTGCGACAACCGGAGCGGCTGCCGCGACTGGTGCCGGGATGCTCACTGCCGGAGCGGCAGGGGCACCGATAACACCCTTGTACTCACTGGTCTTCACGACGACCGCTGCTTCCGGTGTCGTGTTCCAGTCCCATGCGAACATGAGCCCAGTCACTATCACAGCCATAACCATAGCCGCGATAATGTCCATTACTGCCCTTGGCCAGACTCGCGTCTTGCGACCGGGCTGCATTCGATTACTGTTGGTCATCATGATACCGGCCTCCTTCGCCGTTGAACTTCGGATTGATATTGATAATCCAAGAGCCAAGGTGGGTCGATATGAGCGACCCACGCCTGGCACCTGGATAGGTACGAGACAATTGGGTCGCTCATGATGAGCTACTCCTTCCTTTCACTACGGTGACAATCTCCTTGGGCTGCTTTCACATTCCTCGGGAGACTGAATGCGTTGGAGAGAACCATTGTAACTGGTTCGGTGCCAACGAAAAGCGCTCCATTGGTGATGAGGCAGTCGAGACCGCTCTCACCCTTCGTCAGTGTCGCCACTTGAAGGAAGTCAGCGGTCACCGAATACCGGGTGCCGTCGACTACTGCTCTCAATGGAAACTGGGCCGCCAGCGCTTCTAGCACGGCTCGTCCGTCGGCCTCATCACGTCGAAACGTGGTGAAGTGACGAAACTTAGACCGTGCCTGATCGCGGAAGTCCGGAGTGAGCAGTGACGGCTTTTGACTTCTCGCAAGCCATATGACTCGCCCATCAAGCGTGAGGAGTCGCGTTTCATCGCCAGAGACGAGAAACACGTCTTCCCCTCCGACAAGCAAGGTTTTCACCGTACCGCACGGCATGAGCGTGTAGTAGCCCCGCTGCTGTAGGGTCGCCAGAGCGGTTAGCCGTCGAACTCCCAGATGGGTGTAGATGACTGCCCGCTGGACGAAACGTTCGACTGGGACGAGCCTATTGCCCGTCTCATACGTACGGCTTTCATTCCTCAGCTCGCTCTTCCAATCAGGATCACGCGAGAGAGTGAATGGGATCGCCTCTACACAATCGAGGGCCCCGACATCTCCCTCCATCGCACGACCGTGCCATGGAGCCTCCGTACCTTCCGTCGGCTTTCCTTCGAGAACGAAGCCGGCCTTCAGTGGTACATTTGAACATCCGACGAGAAACCCCGTCGTTACTGCTGCAACAAGTGCCCGGAGTAGCAACATGGAATCCTCCTCCTCAGTTGGACTCTAAAACCTGGTTGTCAAATGACTTGATCGAAACCTTCCCTTTGGAACGCTTCCCTCACAGGTGAGAGGAACGATCCAGAGGAGGCTTCTCCTCCTGATTTCTTTAGTGCTGGGCAAACGAGGTGCTTGCGCCGACCGGACGATCTAGTGTCTTCAACACAATCCATGTCGCGCGGACGAATGCGCCAGCGAGGAAACCGATCAAAGACAGGATGAGAAGTTCGCGTGGAGTCGGGTTGCGATCAGTGATTGGACCTGAGAGGACACGGACCTCGACGGCCTTCTCATCGCCACCACGGAACTCAGTATTCCGATTGATGAGGACGTCGGACAAGGCTTCCATCGTCTTGGCCGCTTCGCGTTCGGTATCCGACTTCACCGTGACCGAGAGCATACCAAGTTCAAGGTTTTTCTCCACCGAGACCATTTCCCGCCACTTAGTGAGCCGCTCGCGCTTGTCCGTCGGGAGGAATCCCTGAGCACTCACCTTGCCCGTCTCAATGACGGCATTGATGAAGCGTTCGCTGTACATCGACTCAGAGAGGACCTTGCCCAAGTATTCAGATGACTTGAAGAGCGTATAAAAGTCCTGAGAGCCTGCGACTTGGACCACCATGAAATCTGTCCGCACGGCATAGCGCGGCGAGATGGCCGTCTCGACGAAAAACACGGCTGCAGCAACGAAAAAACCGAAGAGAAAGATACTTCCCTTCTTTTCGCTGAGCAAAGCCAAAAAATTGGTCATTGGCATAGCCTTCGAGCGTTAATAGAGCATGAATAAGGTAACGCCCGATAATAGCGAAAAACGAGTCTCCTGTCAAGCCCACTCCCAGTGAAAAGCCGATTGGAAGCAACTCCTATACCAAACGTTCCGACTACCCTGGTCAGAACCAACCCGAGAAGCGGCTCCAAAATTGTAGTCGTATGATGTCATTGAGCGTGACGAGCACCATGAGGAGGAGGAGCAGGATGAAACCAATCTGGTGGATATACCCTTCGATATGCGTACTCACGGGCGAGCCCTTGATCTTTTCGATGAGGACGAAAAGGATGCGGCCACCGTCGAGCGCCGGAATCGGGAGGATATTGATAATCCCGAGATTGATAGAGAGGATCGCCGCGAAATAGAGGAGATACGCGATACCGAGTTCTGACATCTGCTTCGTCAGTGTCACGATGCCGACCGGTCCAGCGATATCCATCTCCGTCTTGGCGCCCGTGAAGAGACTCGCCACGAGTCCACCGAGCGCTTTCAGTATCTCTATCGTCTTCCCATACGTCTGTTCGAAACCGAGCTGAATCGCCTGATACCAGGGATACCGGACGATAGCTGTCTCAGAGAAACTGATGCCCAGTGCTCCCTCACCTTCGGGTGCCACCACGCGTGGAGTACCAGACACGATCATCTCCTGACCACCCCGACGCACCGTGACCGTGATCACCTGCCCCCGATGCTCCCGGATATACGACGAAACGGTGTCGAGCGATACGATAGGGAGAGCGTCGAGCGCGAGGATGACATCGCCGGCTTTCAGACCGATCTCTTCGGCCGGTGTGTTCGGCTGTACCTGCAGGATCTGTATATCAGTGTCAGTATATTTCGTTCGCTCTGCCGGATCGATCTGCTCCGGAAATCCAATCATGAGTACGATAGAGAACAAGACCCACGCCAGGAGGAAATTCATCACTACCCCTGCACCCAATACTCTGATCCGGGTCCAGGCGCTGCGGCCCGCAAAACTATCGGCTTCCTGAGTACTGTCCCGATCTTCGCCCTTGATCTTCACAAAACCACCGAGCGGGATCCAGTTGAGCGAATACACTGTGTGTGGACTGACGACCTCTGTGTTTCCCCGGACCAGTTTGTACCGGCCGTTCGCATCGTCCTTCACGATGCCCAAGATACGCGGGGGGAAACCGAAACCGAACTCATCCGCCTTGATACCATTCATCCGAGCCACCAAGAAATGACCGAGCTCATGCACAAATACGAGCACTCCAAGCACCAACGCAAAAATTAGAATCGTCAACATAGCGGATCAGAATACGAGTTACTCGGAGGACACCAGCTACACCGTCATGACCTCCCCTTCCTTCCTCTCCCGGACACTCTCGAGCCTGGCATTGAAGTCATCGATCACCTTCTGTAACTCGTCCTTGCCACGGAATTTATCATCTTCGCTGATCTCCCCCGCTTTCTCCCTCTCCTGAATCTCTTTCCACACCTCTTCGCGGATATTCCGGATCGCGATGCGCGCTTCCTCGGCCCGACTATTGAGCGTCTTGACGAGCTCCCGGCGCCGCTCCTCGGTCAAGGCCGGCAGCGTGATCCGGATCACTGATCCGTCATTAACCGGATTCAGTCCGAGATCCGATTCACGAATCGCTGCTTCGATCTGTGTCAGGGCCCCTTTGTCCCAAGGAGAGACGACGATCTGGCGCGGCTCCGGGACCGAGATACTGGCGATCTGCACCAGTGGCGTCTGGGTATTGTAATACTCGACCGAGAGGCCTTCGACGATACCCGGATTGGCCCGACCAGTGCGTAGCGTTCCAGCTTCTTCTGTGAAATGATTGAGGGACTTTTCAAACGCTGACTGCTTGCTGTCGATGATTTCTTTCACCATAGGAGTGAGATAATTATTTCGTCTTACGGAGACCGATATAGACCACGTCCGGATACACAGGATCATACACGATGACCGAGACTTCCCGATCGACATTGAGCATATGCACTGACCAGGTCTCGCCGGCATTCTGCGATTTGTAAAGCGCCCGGCCAGCGACAAAGACGATTTCATTGGAATTCTTGGGATTGACAGCAAAGGAACGTAGTTGGAACTTCTCGGCACTCTCGATGATATTCATCTTCTCCCAGTCCTTGCCGAAATTCCGGCTCCGATACAATCCGCTCTTCGTCCCAGCATACACCGTCCCCGAGATGTTCGGATCAGCCACGAGCGAGGCGAAACCCTGGATAGAGACCGAATTCGTCACCGGTGCCGTCGGGTTTTTCTTCCGATCTTCCTGACGCGCCTTTTCCCAATCATCCCAGGTCTCCCCAGCATCGAGCGAAACATAGACTTTCGAATTGAAGGCGAGGAGATACATGACATTGTGATCCTTGGCATCGAAAGCGATCGCCGTGACCGGGCCGCTCACCTTGGTCCCGACGTTTTTCCAGGTGTCGCCGCCATCAGCGCTCCGGACCACGGTCCCCGTACTCGTCCCCGCAAAAAGCAAATTGATATCAGTCGGATGTTCAGCCAAAGCCGGCAGCGAGGACCCTGTCCCGGGTTCGCTATAGACATCCTGCCAGGTCGTCCCGCCATCGATCGTTCGGAAAATCTTGCCACGCTCGCCGACGACACCGGTCGCATACATCCGGTCGACACTCCGCCGTGAAGCGATGAAACTATATACTTTTTGCGGCGGAAAATTCACCGGCTCCCAAATTTCGGCGCCATCCCCGGTCTTAAAGATCATATCGTCTACCGTCCCGACATAGACATCGGGCGTACGACGGAGCTCTTGGGCTTTAGCTTGAGCATCATCGCGCTGCAGGAATGAGATCGCCAACACATCCGCCTTGGTCAATTTGCGCTTCTCGTCAACAAAGGTCTTGGGGACAAACGTCTTGCCACCGTCGTCCGAACGCCAGACGCTCCCCGGCAAGGCCTCGGTATCGAACGCCGTCGTCTCACCCGGAACCGGAGTATTCCCGATCTTTGGTGGAGCCAATGTGCAACCCGAAAGCGTGACGAGCGCACACGCCAAGACACCGAACCGGACGGTATTTTTCATCATAAGAAAATAATTCCTTTCTAGTATACCATGCGCCAGAGACAGAAAAGCTGCCCGAGGAGGCGGCCTGTCCGAGACCTGATTGGGTGAAGCTCTGAGACGAAGTGGGAATTAATTTTTTGTAATAGTTTTCATCCACCATTTTCTTAGTAGAGGGAGAGATTGGGTGGAAAGAAAATAGCCATTCACGGGAATAAGAGCGTTTCGTAGAGGGTTTTCATTGCTGATGACTATGAACGCTTGCATAGGCGATCACGTATGTCACCAATATAATACTTGCAATTCTTACTACGCTCGTTTCCCATGCCTTTTTAGCCTCTACACGAGCACTGTTTTTTCGATAATTGCTAGTGTTCCTCGATATTCATACAGTTATGCGCTGAACCTTAGGGGACGGACTGGGAACCTTACCGGAGAAGGAAGTCTCGCAATTCTTTAACGGTATGAGCAATTTTGACTAGATTGGAGTGTTTTTCACGGTTGAAAAACGTGTCATCGTGAACACCCCAAGTGACAGCAATCGTTGGAATTCCAGCCGTCTCTGCTTCTTTGACATCGCCCAACGCATCTGTAACGAACAACATATCAGCTTTACTTGCATCATATTTTTCTTCGATGAGTTTGAATTTCTCTACTTTGCTTTTAGAAAATTCGGCAGTGGCTATGAGATCAAACAGAGACATGATTCCCGATCGTTCAAGCAACGGTAAGCAATTTCTTTCAAACGCGTTTGTGTTGAGCATAAGTAGGTAACCCACACTATGCAAAGCCTTCAAGAGGCTGTCTATTCCCTCAAACATCACGGCTTCTTTTTTCTTTTCAGAATACGCAAGATTACGACGTGCCACTTCTTCCTCCGTCTCCTCCTTCTTGAGGTGTGAGTATTTTTTTATTTCTTCGTGAAAATTGCCGCTATGTAATTCCTTATACATGTCGCTCGTCACACCGAGATGACCACCTAGAAATGATTCCTCTGCATATGGAATAGTGTCAAACAACACCCCGTCCATATCAAAGATAATCACTTTTCTCCCCATAGTATAGATGAAATTTACCGTCTCAGGAGTGGGTGATGAATACATCCGTGTGGGTGCGGGGGGGATCGAACCCTCGACCGTTGGCTTAAAAGGCCACTGCTCTACCGACTGAGCTACGCACCCGAATTTTTTCTAAGAACGCGCTGTATTCAAACTTTTCTCCCTGCTAATAAGACCGACTGCTTGCTCACCTTAGGAGGGAGCACGCACCCGGACAATGTCCATAAAACACAAGCATTGTACCAAACCCACCCTTTCGGTCAATGCTACGCCACTTTTTTCCGAATTATATCTGTCCCGACAAAGGGCTGGAGCACCTTCGGTACGCGGACATTACCCTCGGCATCTTGTCCATTTTCGAGGATGGCGATGAGGACGCGTGGGGTAGGAAGCGCTGTATTGTTCAGCATGTAGACATGGCGTTTCTCCCCCGTCTTCGCGTCGCTGTATTTCACGTTGAGCCGACGGGCCTGCCAGTCGAGGAAGTTCGACGCCGAACCCGTCTCGCCATAACGGTTCATGCCCGGCATCCACGCCTCGAGATCGAAGGCGCGATACTTACCGGCGCTCATGTCGCCTGTGCAGATCTGGATCTTGCGGTATGGGAGTCCGAGCTCCTCGTGCATCTCCTGCGACAAGCTGATCATCTCTTCCTGCAGGGCATCCGAGAGATCGATATCCGCTGGTGCGATCACGACCTGCTCGACCTTCATGAATTCATGGACGCGATACATGCCTTTCGTATCCTTGCCATACGAGCCGATCTCGCTGCGATAGCACTGGCTGAACCCAGCAAAACGCAGCGGCAAGACCGCTCCATCGAGCACCTCACCACTATAATACGCGAGGAGCGACGGTTCCGCCGTCCCGACGAGGAACTTCTGTTCTTTGGAAACGCGGCCATCGCTTTCCTTGTCAGTCGAAGCGACTTCGTACACTTCGTCCACCGACCCGTCATATTCGAGCCCTTTAAAATAACCGGAGCCGAAGAGCGGAAAGCCCTTTACGAGGGTCGGCGGGATCATCGGCTGATAGCCTTTGGCCGCGAGCTTCTGAAGCGCATACATCATGAGTCCCATGACGAGGAGGACCCCTTCATTCTTCACGTAGTAGCCACGGTAACCGCCGACTTTCGCCCCACGCTCAAGATCGAGGATGTCGAGACTCTGCCCGAGCTCGATATGAGTCTTCGGCGCGAAATCAAAAACCGGCTTCTCGCCAGAGACATACACCTCCTTGTTTTCAACGTCGCTCTTTCCGATCGGCGTGTCCGGCGAGACGATATTCGGTACCATCGCCATGAGAGCATCGAATTCAGCTTTAACTGACTTCCACTCCGGCTCGGCGGCATCAATCGCTACCTTGATATCCTTCCCCTTTGCAATCACCTCAACCCGTTCCTCCGGTGTCGTGGCTGACTGGATCAGGCTATTGATGTCATTCTTGAGCGACTTCAACTCCTCGAGCTTCTGCACGAGCTCGCGCCGCTTCTTGTCGACTTCGAGTAAATGGTCGAGATCAAGCGCGATGTTCTTGTTCGTGATCACCGAATGGATCGCTGCCTTATTGTCCCGGATAAATGCGATGTCAAGCATACGAATATATTTTTTGGTGGTCGCACCTGGACTCGAACCAGGGACCCTTGCAATGTGAATGCAATGCTCCCCGCCCGTACCGAACGCGGTACGTTCGGGCGGGTGACCTTTATCCCGTCACCTTTTGTGGATGATACTGGACTCGAACCAGTGACCCCTGCAATGTGAATGCAGTGCTCTAACCAACTGAGCTAATCATCCGCCGAAAGGTGACGGGACAAGCCTGAGCCCCACCTGCAAAGCCTGTGCGTAGCACTGCGGGCAGGGATGCGACCATTTACAGCCCTCAATCTAGCGTTTTTTCTTGGTAATGTCTACTCCTTCGTCTTCATCGGTGGGAAGATGACTGTCTCTCGCACCGACCTGTCCATGAGGACAGCGAAAAATCGCTCGCTCATACCAAACCCAAACGCCGGCGGCATCCCGTACTCGAGCGCCTGGAGGAAATCCTCGTCGAGCATCTGTGCCTCGGCATCCCCCGCTTCGCGGAGCTTCATCTGTGTTTCGAAACGCGCGCGCTGATCGATCGGGTCATTCAATTCGGCAAAGCCATTGCCGAGTTCACTCCGTCCGGCAATCGGCTGCATCCGGAGCGTCCGCCGCGGATTCGCCGGGTCGAGCTTGGCGAGGGGCGACACCTCAACCGGATGACCGACCAGGATGCACGGTTGGATGAGTTTCTGCCGAACGGTCTTCTTGTAGATCGTGTCGATGAGACGACCTTTTCCTGCGGCTGATTCGTATTTGATGCCAAGTTCATCAACCTTGGCACACAGCATCTCGACCGTTACTTCATCCGAGAGGTCGATGCCCGTCTCTTGTTTAAACGCCTCGAAGTAATCAATCCGCGGGAATGGCTTGGACCAATCGAGCATCTCTCCCTCATGGGTCGTCGTCAGGGCATCACCCGCCACCGCTCGGACGATTTCTCGATAGAGCTCTTCCACCATGGCGCAGCCCGTCACAAAATCCGTGTACGCACTATAGAACTCAACATGATCAAATTCCTGGAGATGCTCGCGGTCGATGCCTTCGTTGCGGAAGACGCGGCCGATCTCGAACACCCGTTCATAGCCACCGACGAGGAGGCGCTTCAGCGGCAACTCGAGCGAGATACGGAGGTAGAAATCCTGATCCAGTGCATGGTGATGCGTGACAAATGGCTCTGCCTCAGCCCCGCCCGGTACATGCTCCAAAACCGGTGTCTGCACTTCGAGAAAATTCCGTGTTGCGAGGAACTGACGAATGGTCTGCCAAAACGCGTTCTTCTTCACAAACAGTTCGCGCGTCCCGGGATTCATAACGAGATCGAGATAACGCTGCCGCAACAGTGCCTCTTCGTCTTTCAATCCGTAAAACTCCGTCGGGAGCGGGAGGAGTGACTTCGACAACATCTGCCAACTTTCGACCCGGACGCTCTTCTCATTCTGTTTCGTCAGAAAGACCGTACCAGTCATCGAAATGAAATCACCCAGCTCGACCGTTTCTTTAAAGAGAGCAAACTTACTCTTGTCTTGTGGTGCGTCATCTGGAGCAAGTAATTCCTGCGAAAAGAAGCCTTGGATTTTCCCACTCCCGTCTTCGATATGACAAAACGCGATCTTGCCCATGACGCGCAGCGATCGGACTCGGCCAACAACAGACACTTTTTCGTCGGTACCGTTGAGATCATTAAACCGATCAAGCACTTCCTGATTTGTATGCGTGCGCACCGCCTTCTCTGGATACGCTGAACCGACCGCCGCCATGAGCCTGCCGAGCTTTTCATGTTTGATGGAGAGAATATCTTCGCGCATACCCGATGAGTAGAATCTCGACATTTCTTCTGCTAAGAAACATCAATATGTATTAAATAGACGGTAAGCCGGGAAAAGTTATTGTCTGTTGTCCTCCGAACTCAAAGTGTAGCCTGGTCGAGATTTCACTGCCGGGCATATGATCCACTCTATCGGTTTTATCGCCTCAAAGCAAGAAATTCAGAAAAGGAAAAACCGGGTGCTGGACCCGGTTCGACCGACACTACTGGACTGAGAGGATCTCGTACTTGATATGCCCGGCGGGCGCCGCGACGGTCACGATTTCGCCCTTTTCTTTTCCCATGAATCCGCGTCCCAGAGGCGATTCGCTCGAGATTTTGCCGTTCTCCGGATCGACTTCGTTCGCACCGACGATTTCGAAATCCATCTCTTTGCCATGCAGCTTCACTGACAATTTCGATCCGACCTGGACCTTCGATGATTTCTTGTGCGGCGCGGCCACGACGGATTCCTTCAAGAGCGCTTCGAGCTCCGCGATCCGTGTCTCATTCTCATTCTGGTGATGTTTGGCTTCGGTATACTCGGCGTTCTCCGACAGATCGCCTTGTTCCTTGGCTTCCTTGATCGACTGCGCGATTTCTTGACGGACGCTCGACTTGCGGTCTTCAAGTTCAGTCTGGAGTTTCTTCAAGCCTTCTTCGGTAAAAATTCTCGACATAATTCAGAAAAAATAAAATATTTGTATCGGCCGCATGCACGATGCCACCCATCCTACTATACGCGAACCCCTGTGTCAACTGCACGGTTCGAGGCTTGATCAAGGCTTAATTTCGCGTGAAAAATACCATTCATAGACAGCCTTCGTGATCGGTACAGCGTGATAGGTACTGTCTTTCGGTTGTCCTTCGACGAGGACGATCAGGGCCAACTCCGGATGCTCATACGGTGCGAACGACACGAACCATCCGTGGGTCTTGTCTTCATTCCCATACTGAGCCGTCCCCGTCTTGCCTGCGACCGCGACCGGTAGCGTTTGGAGCGACTGAGCTGTCCCTTCTGTCACCGTTTCCCGCATTCCCTCCCGGACGACACTTAGGATATCTGGCGAAATCGGGACTGGCTTCGAGACCCAGTTCCCATCACGGACATGCGGAACATAAAGCGTGCCGCCATTGGCGATAGCCGCGATCGAGTTTACGATCTGCAGCGGCGTGGCTGTGACAAATCCCTGCCCGATCGCCGCATGATAGTCGTCTCCGATATACCAACGCTCGCCGATGGTCTCCATTTTCCAATCCGGGTCCGGGAGAAAACCGTCGACCTCACCCGGCAGATCGATCCCGGTGACCGCTCCGTAGCCAAACATCTGTTCGTAATGCTTCATCCGCTCCATGCCGAGTCCGGCGATCCCGCCATAGCCGCCGCCAAGCGTATAGAAGTAGACATCACTCGAGACCGCGATCGCCCGGCGGAAATCAGTGAAGCCGTGCGCTTTCCAGTCACCGAAGAAAAACTTCCCGACGCTGATACCGCCGCGGCTCTCAATCGTAGTCGCTGGTGTGACGATTCGCTCAGCGAGTGCTGCTGCTGCGATGACCGGTTTGATGGTCGAACCCGGCGGGTACTCACCGCTGGTGACTCGATTGAAAAGCGGATGAGCAAGATTTTCGATCAACGCCGCATACTCATCACTCGCGATGCCACCCGAAAAGAGATTGTTATCATAGCCCGGGTACGAGACGAGGGCGCGGACAGCACCTGAACGTGGGTCCAGAGCGATCGCGGCTCCGGCTTTCAGGTCATGCGCACTGAACCACTCTGCCATCGTCGTGTACAGCTTCTCTGTCAGTCCCTTGTCGATGGTGAGCGTGATATCCTGGCCGGATTGAGGAGGAACGACACCGAGCTCTTTCTTCACCCGACCGAGCGAATCGACTTCGACGATCTCCCGACCATGGATGCCTCGGAGCGAGGCCTCATATTCCTTCTCAACCCCCTGTTTTCCGATGGCATCGGTGAGATGGTACTCGGGATGGGCGGCTAATTCTTCTTTTTTGATTTTCCCTTCGTATCCGATGACGTGAGAGAAAATTGTGCCATTCACGTATTCGCGGCGCGCCGATTTCTGGACACCGATACCCGGCAGCCTATCGGCCTGGCTGTAATACATGATCGCTTCCTCCTGCGTCAGATCCTCCTTGATGAGCATCGCTTCATTTGGACCGAATGTCCGTGATTCGACAGCCGATCGCCATTCTGTTGCCTCGCGCGGGAACAACTGTTCAGCCGTATCCAACACGCGTTGGCGTTCATGCGGGTCCTCGGGCAAACCCGACGGGATGATGATACTGTCGAGACTCGGCGTATTCCTCACGAGCGGCTCACCGAAGCGATCCGAGATGATGCCACGGGGCGCCGCCAAGAGGATTGATCGCAGACTATTCTCTCTCGCCAGCTGGCCATAATATTCTCCCCGCCAAACGTTCAGGTACGCGAATCGGCCGGCCAAGAGGCAAAGACTGAATATGACCAGCCAGAAATAGAGCCTGATCGGACGTCGATCGAGCGTCCACTCGATGCGAGCGGTTTCCGGTCCGGACATGGTCAACACGGCATCATCGATTTCGCCTTGAGACGGGGCAGAACGGCGTGATACGGGAAGTGTCATAGGTTATGAGCGCAAGCCGCGGAATTCAGACATGAGACTCGTCTTGATATACTCTTCGTGCCGACGGATGATGCCGAAGACGATAGGGAAGACGAGAAACGCTAAGGCGGCATCCCAAATCATGAGCGACAGTGTCCAATCTACTGCCTCGAAGAAATAGAGGAGGACTCTATACAGCAGAGCGGAAAACGCGGCAACGAGAGAAAGTACGACGATGTTCTGGATGCGGTCTTCGAGACGCAAGCGACGTGAGAGAAAGCTCGCTCCATACGCGATGCCGACTGCGAAAACCGGGAAGAAACTCATCTCTTCAAGGAGAAATGACAGCCCCACCATGAGGACGACCCAGCCAATCCCCTGGGCGAAACCGGTGAGGAATACGATGGCGATACTCGCGGCGATCAGGAGTACGGGTGCTCCGAGACTCGGCCACAGGATATCGAGGAATGAGTGCTGGAGCACAACCAGCAAGAGGAGGAGGAGCAACCGTTGGACAAAGACGCTCATGGTTGTGGTCCGATAATGATCGTAACAAATCGGATGTCCTGCGGAGCCGCCCGAGTCACGACGACCGCTTGTTGGAAGAGCCGGTCAGCCGAAAGCCGGACCTCGCCGATTTCACCGATGGAGAGGTCTTTCGGCAGATTGTCACCGAGACCCGTGGTTACGAGCCGTGCGCCTGGCTCGAGCTTTTCTCCCGAGAGCGCCAGATCAAAGATGAGCCCGAGCCCATGATCGCCTCGAATCACTCCTTGGATTGATGTCCCTGCAATCCGCGCCGCGACGACGCTGTCCGCCTGCGAGAGGAGGAGCACGGTCGCAGTGGTCAACCGGACCTGTGCGATCCGACCGATAAGCTGGCCCGTCCCGACGATGACCGGCAGGCCACTGCGGACGCCATCTGCACTCCCTCGGTTGAGGGTCAGCGAAAAATCCTCCCCCGGCATTCCCCGACTGATGACTTCCGCCGAGAGCATTTCCCCCGTCTCGACGGCCGGCAACTGGAGCGCTTCCCGGAGCAGCCGATTTTCTTCTAGAATTTCTGGCAAGCGGGACGCCTCATGAGCGAGCTGTTGATTCTCACGGATTAGGTGTTCGTTTTGCTGTTTCAAGTTGCCCACCGACGAAAAAATCTTGAAGAAATCCCCGGTTTCAAACGCGACCCAAGAAAAGAATCCCTGAAACGGTGCGACGACAGGCGCCAAAACAGCCCGAAAAGGCACGAGAAAGGGATCCGGGACAAAACTGACAAAGGCGAGCACTAGTGCCGCCGTGATGAGCGCCCGGGTGATATTCCTCTGGAAGAATGAGCGTTCCGAATGCATAGACTCGATTAACTCAACGGCCGATTTTGCTCATCTTCAATGAGCACTTCCTTCAACGTATCCATATCATCCAGGACGATGCCTGTCCCCCGGACCACCGCTGTCAGCGGGTCCTCCACCCGATGAACGGGCATCCCTGTCTGACTCGCGAGCAGCCGATCCAAACCACGGATGAGGCTGCCTCCCCCTGATATCGAGATACCGCGTTGCATGATGTCAGAAATGAGTTCTGGCGGCGTCTCCTCAATCAGGGTCTTGATATTGTTCACGATGATCCGAATGGAGCGTGACAGCGCCTCACGAACATGCTCGTCCGTGATAACAACCTCTTTAGGCAGTCCGGACACGAGATCGCGACCGCGAATTGAATATTGCAAACGCTCCTTGAGTGGGAAGGCACTCCCGATGGCAATCTTCACATCCTCAGCCGTCCGCTCCCCGACGAGGAGGTTGAATTCATCACGACAATAACGGATGATGTCCTCGTTCATCTCATCACCCGCAATCCGCAGGCTGCGAGAAATGACAACTCCGCCAAGCGAAATGACGGCGACCTCAGTCGTCCCGCCACCGATATCGACGACCATATTGCCCGCCGCGTCGATCACCGGTAGTCGACCGCCGATCGCTGCCGCCATCGGCTCATCGATGAGGAAGGCTTGGCGTGCTCCGGCATTCATCGCTGCCTCGATCACCGCTCGCTTCTCTACTTCCGTGACACCAGACGGGATACCGATCAGGACTCGAGGGCGGCGCAAGAACTTAAAGCTCCCCTCAGTCACTTTGCCGATGAAATAACGGAGCATCTGCTGAGTGATCTCGAAGTCAGAGACGACCCCATCCACCAACGGCCGAGTCGCGACGATGTGACTCGGCGTCTTGCCGACCATTTTCTTCGCTTCACGGCCAATCGCCAGTATCTGCCCAGTACGCTGATTGACGGCGACGACGGACGGTTCATTGATGACGATGCCGCGCCCCCGGACATAGACGAGGGTGTTCGCGGTCCCGAGATCGATGCCGATATCCTGCGTAAAATTACCAAAAAACCGCTCGGTGAGGCGCTTCCAGAGAGTATTCCAGGAGAAAGCCATAACAAAAAAGCAGCTAAAGGATTCCCTCATTGTAGCGGAAAATCCGACTTCCCTCAAGCATCCGGGATTTACGGGGCGAGGCGTTTGACGTCGCGCGGGTAGAGGATGGCTTCTTTGATAGAAGACAAACCGAGGAGCTTTTGGACGATGCGCTCCGACCCTAGCCCCCACCCACCATGCGGCGGTGCCCCATATTTGAAGATGTCAAGGTAGTCCTGGAAGGCCGCCGGATCGAGGCCACGCTTTTCGAGTGTCGCCTTGAGCTGAGCATGATCATGGATGCGCTGTGAACCAGAAGCGATCTCCACTCCGCGGAAAATGAGGTCAAAGGATTCGCTGTACTTCGGATCTTCCGGACTCGGCAAACTATAAAAAGCGCGCGCCGCCGTGGGATAGTGCGTGAGGAAAACGAGGTCTGAATTATATTTCTGCTTCACGTATTCACCGATGAGTCGCTCCCCTTCGCTGTCGATATCTCCTTCCGTCAATTCCTTGCCATACTCTTTCTTCAGAATTTCGAATGCCTCGGCCAGTCGCAGCCGCGGAATCGCCACTGGCTCAGGGACAGTCGCACCATGCAAAGCGAGCGCTGCTTGGCAGTTGGCACCGATATGACGAAAAATCTGATGCATCGTTTGCTCGAGCATCGCCATCACGTCTTCCATACTGTCGATGAATCCCATCTCGGCATCCAGGCCGGTGTACTCATTCACATGACGAGTGGTATAGTGTGGTTCTGCCCGGAACACACTGCCGATTTCGAAGACGCGCTCGAAGGCGCTCATCCCCGCCTGCTTGTAGAATTGCGGACTCTGCGCCAGGAACGCATCCCGGTCGAAATATTTGATCTTGAAAAAGTTTGCGCCGCCTTCGGTCGCGGCAGAGAGGATCTTGGGCGTTTTGATTTCCAGAAATCCTTCGTCACGCAGCGTGCGCTCATAGGATTCGAGCAATGCATCATAGACATGGAAGATGGCCTGGACTTTCGGATTCCGCAGCGCCGCCGTCCGATGATTGAGGAGCGTCTCGAGCTGCAGACGCATCTCGGGCTGTGAGACATCGACGGGCAGGTCCTCGACCGGTTTGCCGACGACCGAAAGCGCCGTGACTTCGATTTCGATCCGATCGGTCGTCTTCTCGGAAATCACTGCCGCCCCATCCCCCTTCTTCATTGGACGCTCCTTCACGAGCCCTTCCACCACGACAGCATACTCGGCCCGGATATCCTTGGCAGCATCGATGACCGCTGTCTTTTCCGGTGTCACCACGAGCTGCACATCGTCGCTCCGATCACGCAAGACAAAAAAGACCAGCTTGCCATGATCTCTTCGGACTGAAATCCAACCCGAGAGACTGACTGTTTCGCCGACTTTCGCCACCGCATCGAGAATCAAAGTCCTCTTCAACATATATATTTCTCCTGTTCCGTGATTGATTATGTGTGCTGGACAAAAAATTCCTCCACGCTCGCCGCGAGTTCGCTCGGCGTCACCTGAGTCTTCAAGAACGAGCGCTCCACCGCCCCTGACGACTCGAGCGCCTTGACGTCGACTTCATCCAATGAGGCCGTGAGGAGGAATATCGGCACATCCGCCATCGCCGCATCACTCCGCAAGGCGGTGATGATCTCCTTGCCGGTGAGCGACGGGAGGATATGATCCGTGATGACGATGTCAAACCCCTCAGATTTTGCTCGATCCAGTCCGACCTGTCCATCGCCTTCGATGACTACAAGGTAGCCCGCTTCTCTGAGCGCTGTCCCGAACATTTCCGCAAATACCGGCTCATCCTCGATGAGGAGAATAGTCTTCTCTGCGCCGCCTGTCAGAGACGGTTCAGCAGACCCGACTGGAACTACGTCCGGTGCCGATCGACGGCTCGCATACTTTGCCTGGGAAGCAAATTGGTCGAGATACCGCCGGACCTCGGCGACCACTTCCGAAGGTGTAAAATCAGTCTTGGAAATAAAGCCGTTGGCACCGGCCGCGAGTGCCTCTTGCCGCTCCTGCGGACCCGACAGATTGCTAAAAACGACGACTTTCAATTCCGGGTCGAAGTCGCGGTTCTTCCGAAGTTCTCGGAGTACTTCCATGCCCGAAAGCTCTGGAATCACCATATCGAGGAGGACGATGTCGTAAGCGCCCTCGCGGATTTTCTTCAACGCGTCCTTCCCCGTCAACGCCGGCGTCACTTCGAAGCCTGAAGCCTGAAATTTCTTGGTATAGATCTCGGAAATAAAGGGATCGTCTTCGACAAACAGGAGACTGGTCATACGTTCATTCGTGGATTTCTCTCTCTTGCAGAGTATCAGTGTTCGGCCTCCTTTTCAAGCGGTGAGTGATTGATCGGGAGGCTGATGACGAAGCGCGTCCCCTTATCCTTGCCGGCGGATTCCACCGTGATACTGCCGCCGTGGGCTTCGATGAAGCTCTTGCCAACATACAGTCCGAGCCCGGTACTAGAGACATTCACCTTGGATGCGTCCTTGCCCCGCTCGAATTTCTTGAAGATATGCGGCAAATCATCCGCATCGATCCCGACGCCCGTGTCTGTTACGGTGATAGTCACTCGATTACCAGCTTTCTCTGCGACCACTGCGATCTCACCGGTCTCAGTATACTTGATTGAGTTGTCGATGATATTGGAGATCGCCTCCCGGATCTTGGCACTGTCGATCTGGAGCATCGGCAATGGATCTTTCGGGAGAGTGATACCCAATTTCAGACCCTTGGCATGCGCCGCGAGCAGAAACATATCGCGGAGCTCCATGAGGATATCGTCGACTCGGGCCGGAGCAAACTGATACTGGATGCGGCCCGCCTCGATCCGCGAGATATTGAGTAGATTCTCGACGAGATTCATGAGTCGATTGTTGGCGAGGTAAACCTTGTTAAGCGCGTCAGAGACATTCGGTTCCAATTGGCCATAGGCACCCTCGAGGAGGAGTGAGACGAAACCCTTGATCGCCGTCAGCGGGGTCCGCAGCTGATGCGACGCGATCGAGATGAACTCGCTCTTCGCATTGTCCAACCGCCGGAGCTCCATATTGGCTACCGCCAAGCTAT
>JBATNG010000044.1:0-16815 GCA_049290235.1 Candidatus Moraniibacteriota bacterium
TCGCTGCAGTGACCGAGCCCCCCGGAGAATTGATATAGATCTTGATATCGTCCTTGGTACTCTGTGACTGGAGGAAGAGCAGCTGAGCGATGACCGTATTGGCCACGCCGTCATCGATCGGTGAACCAATAAAAATGATGCGATCCTTCAGGAGCCGCGAATAGATGTCATAGGCCCGCTCCCCCATGTTCGTCTTCTCGATCACCATCGGCACGAGATAATTGTTCTGAACGGATGACATACATGTACATTTATGGGTTCAGACAGTTTACCATGCTACTTGCTGATCCCCTCGAGCCAGGCGAGGACTTTCTCATTCACCATCTGTCCTCGGACCGAAGTATACAGCTTGCCCATATCGACTTTCTCTTCGATTTGTTTGGTGTTCTTGTAGTACTGGAAGACTTTGTTCATTTCGGCCTCGACGGCTTCGGTGTCGACATCGATCGACTCATCGGCTGCGAGTTTCTGGAGGATGAGCTCCGCAGCGACGCGCTTCTTGGCCTGTGGTTCCCATTCAGTGGCGAGCTCGGCCTCAGACTTCTTCGTCTCAGTCAGATATTTCTCCCACTCAAACCCCATCGATTCGACCTGTGACCGGAACTGCGAGAGCATGCGCTTCGCCTCTTCGTCGACGAGGACAACTGGGTACTCCATGTCGGCCGCAGCAATCAACGCATCGAGAATGAGCGTCCGCTGCTCTTCTTTAGCCGCGCGCTGTTTCTCCTCGAGCATTCCTTTTTGCATATTCTCTTTCACGGCTGCGAGACTCTCGAACTTGCCGATCGTCTGAGCGAAAGCATCATCAATCGCCGGTATCTGCCGCTCTTCGACTGACTTCAGCTTCACCGCAAAACTTGCTCGTTTCCCCGCGAGATGTTTCGCATGATACTCTGCGGGGAAAGTCAACTCGAACGTCTTTTCTTCTCCGCTTGTCAGACCGATAATCTGGTCCTCAAAACCTGGGATGAAAGCGCCCGAACCGAGTACAATGGCGTGATCCGTACTCGTACCGCCATCGATGATCACGCCGTCAACCGTCACAGTGAAATCAACCTTGGCCGTATCACCCAGAGCAGCAGCTCGATCAACGGGCACGAAACTGGCGCGCATCTTGGCCAGCTCGGCGAGCTCTTTGTTCATTTCTTCGTCTGTGACCGAGATGTGTTTCTCGGCTGCCGCCGCATTAATCTTCGCGACATCTTTGCGCCATTCTCTCAGGACTATTTCCGGTAACACATCAGTCGTAATGGTGAATACCAGCGGCTCATCAGCCTTCACGGCGTCAAATTTGATTTCCGGTCGGCCGATTGCCTCCGCCTTAGCTTCCAGGAGTGCCTTCGGATAACTGTGATGGACAGCGTGCTCCGCCGTCTCGATCAGGATCGCTTCCTTGCCAAAACGCTGCTCGAGCATCGCTTCTGGCACTTTTCCCTGGCGGAATCCAGCCATGTTCACATTCGCCGCCATATGCTCGACCGCGTGTTCACGATGCGTCTGCCATTCCTCCCACGGGAGTGTAACGACAATTTCCCAGCGTGAGGCAGGGAGCTTCTGTACTTTGACTTCCATAGATGTCTTCCAATCAGACTGAATTACTTCTTCCCAAACTCCTTCGCATAGAGCTTCACCGAACGCTTCACGGCAGCCAGTGCATCCTTGCGGCCTTTGAAACCGTGAACCACAACCTCGTTCTTCTTCCCCTTCAGGACCTTGTAGGTCTCGAAGAAGTGCTGATATTCTTTCAAATTGTGTGTGTTTACATCCTCCAGGTCTTCCACATCATCCCAGCGTTTGTCATCGACCGGCACGGCGATCACCTTGTAGTCAGAGTCCCCTCCATCAATCATCTCCATGATGGCGACGGGACGAGCGTTCACGAGGATACCGGGCGCGAGCGGGAAGGTCGAGAGCACGATGACATCGAGCGCATCACCATCGTCCCAGAGCGTCTGCGGTGCGAAGCCATAGTCAAACGGGTACGGCGCCGCTGAATAATTGGCGCGGTCGAGCTTGATCAGTCCGGTTTCCTTGTCGATTTCATACTTGTTGGGCGAGCCCTTGGGAATCTCAATGATGACATTGATCTCCTCGGGGGCATTGTCACCGAGCTTCACATCATGCCATAAATTCATAGGAGTAAGAGATTAAAGGTTAGGTTAGAGCTGAAAGAATACTGTTCTTTTTATTCTTTCTCCTCTGCCACAGCTTCCGGAGAAGCTTCAGCTGAGATCGGGGTGACTTCGGTTGCTTCCGGTACGGTTTCAGTAATGGACTCATTCTCAGCTAGTGCCTCTGTTTCAGTCTCCACCTCTTCCCCTTCGGTCACTACCTCCTCTGGACTCTTCACATCGATGCGCCACCCCGTGAGTTTGGCCGCCAACCGGACATTTTGCCCACGTTTACCGATCGCGAGTGAAAGCTGATCCGCGGGTACGGTCACGATCGCTTGCTTATCCTCCTCGCGCAATTCGACGCTAAGTACCTTGGCCGGCGACAATGACGCGCTGATGAATTTCTGTACATCCTCGTTCCATTCGATGATATCGACTTTCTCGCCGCCAAGTTCATCGATGACGGTCTGGACACGTGTCCCCTTCTGACCGACGCAGGAACCGATCGGATCGACGCCGTCTTCATTGGCCGAGACCGCGATCTTGGTCCGCGATCCCGCCTCGCGAGCGATCGCCTTGATCTCGACGGTTCCAGTAGCGATTTCTGGCACTTCGAGTGTGAAGAGGTGACGCACCATCTCCGGATGAGCGCGCGACAGGATGAGTCCCGGCCCTTTCGGATCGGACTCGACTCGAGTGAGATAGACTTTCAAGTGCTGGCCCATGCGATAATTTTCTCCAGGAATCTGTTCCGACGGAAAGAGGATACCGGTGGACTTGCCGAGATCGACAAAGACATTGCGTCCCTCGATCCGCTGGACGATACCGTTTACGGCCTGGCCTTCCTTCTCCTTGTACTCGGTGAACATCGTCTCTCGTTCCGCCTCGCGGATCCGCTGGATGATCACCTGCTTGGCCGTCTGGGCGGCGACACGGCCGAAATCCTCATGGTTCTCGAGCGGGATCTCAATGAGGTCTCCGATCACAGCATCCGACTTCATGATCTTCGCTTCGTCGAGTGTCAGATCGCGCTCCATATTGAAGCGCGGCAATCGCTCTTCGTCTGTCGGACTCGTCTCGACAACCGGCTCTGGCCGGGTGCTCTCTCGCTCCGAAGCTTCCTCTTCTGTCACTTCCGGTACGGTAAAGTCCCGCAGTGTCTCATCGACGACCTCTTTCACGAGGAAAAAATCCGCGGACTTCGTTACCTCATCGAACTTGGCTTTGATGACCTGACCTTTCTTACCATAGTCTTTCTTGTAGGCTGCCGCGAGGGCGGCCTCGACGATCTCAAACACCTTCTCCCGTGGGAGGTTCTTCTCCTCTGCGATCTGCATTACCGCGCTGCCGAATTCTCCGAGCCGCCCCGAGAGACTCTCTGGCTCGCTCGCTACTTCGGTCTTTTTCTTAGGCATACGATTTCTGGTTTATACCAATTATTTACTGTGTAAACGGAGGATTTCCGACAAAAAAAGCCCGCTTCCGCGAACTTCCACTCCCCCACCAACTTACACGCCTATTGTACAGCGAGAACACAGCCTTGTCAATCAATACTGCGCAGCTTTTTTTGATGTCAAAAGAATCCATAATTTAGCTTTATTCAAGCCATAAATCTGCACTCATTTCCGATTGACTTTTCTACACTTTTATGCTAGAATGGATTGTTGTGAAATTGGGATAGTACCCAAGTAGCAACTGGACGGCAGTACGCTGTCCATGGGTACTTTGACAATCAACGAACTAGTTTGGTCGAAAGACCAGAAAGAGAGCAAATCATGGCACTACTAGACGCATTCCGAGGCCTCTTTCGTGAGGTCAGCGTTCTCGAAATACTGAACCTGTTCCAAATGGGTTCAGTGAAGGGACTGCTTTCGAAAGTAGGTTTCGGAGGGAAGGGCAGTCCTGCTTCCAACACAGGAGATGCTATCGCCGAAGAAGGTGGGAAAGGGAATATCGATGAGCATAACGCGCTCATCGCGCTGGCTGAAGTCCATTTCGGCAAGTCCTTGAAAGAAATGCAGGCAGAAGACTATTCTGTCAGCCGCACCCGCTTCAGCAAACTCATGGCGATCCACCGGGCTCTGCGCGAGCAGAACAAGCCCCACGGATCAGAAAAGCTGATGCACATCATCGGCCACGAAAGCCACTTGCACGGAACCGCAGCGACCGCGAAGGCAAGCAAAGGCCAAAAGCCCGACGGCGAGCCACCGCGAATCGAAATCCACGATGTGCGAGATCGTACCAATCCGGCCGGAAAGCTTATCATCCGGTTTCTCACTGACATCCAACCGCAAGACGCAGTCGACCTCCTCACGGATACGACCATTGTCAACACACGGATGGACACGACTACGGCCACCGCCAGGGCAGCCAAGGATAACGCAGCGAAAGTCTGGGGTAGGCTGTGCGAGTGGTATGGCGAGCACGACACGGAAATCCACGTCGCAGCGGCCACGTATCTCCTCAGGGACTACAAGATCGGTGAAGGCAGCGATGCCCGACCCGCAATCGAAGTCCTGCTGGGAAGTGATGAGGCACTGGAATGGATCCAAAGGATCGACGCAGCTGAAGCAACTCCTGTCCAACAGCGCGAGCTACAAGAAGGGATGCAAAAGTGGCTGCAAGAAAAGGTCCTTGCCATCCGGCAACGGAAAGGTGCACTCCGCAATCAAGAACGGCAACGGAATTCCGATGGCCGAACCGATGAGGAACGTAGCCAACGTCAGTGGCGATGGATCTATATCGTCGGAAGTATTGCAATCGCCGCCGTACTGACCATGGGTGGCATACAAGCCATCATGAAGTAAACAGCGGTTCCATCACAGATCACTCTAAGGAGGGCCGACATGGCCACGACACTCACCCCTTATGCCGGGGATATGGCAGCGCAGGCCATCGCAGATGCTGCGCGGATGAACCGACGGATTCGTTCTGCCGTCCTGAGGATCAGTTTCGTCGCAGTAAGTATCGTCATGATCGGGGTGCTGTTCAAGTTCTTCGGTCTGACACCACTCCTGTGGGGACTGATCTTTGTGGTAATCGTCTACACGGGTGCGAGCCTATTTGGTTACGTACTCGCGGCGACGCCTCCGCTCTGGATCGTCAACTTCTTCCGGGGCATCCTCGGAGAGGAAAACAAGGGGCCCGAGGGCGTGACTGCAGGAAACAACGCGGTCAAGAAACTCTGGCGCGCATGGATATGGACGATGTCCTACGCTACGGTAGCGCTCGAGATCATCGCCCTCTGGAACATCGAGGACAATCTGATCCTCGTGGTTCCGTTGATCGCAGTTGGCATGATCGTAATGCTCTTTTCGTTCGTCCTGTTCAAGGAGAGCAACTTCTTCCCGTGGATGGTATTCTACATCAACTGCGGGATACTGATCATGATGCTCGTCATGGCCCTCCCGGGCAATGCTGGCATCACCGTCACGCGTTGGGTCGATCAGGCCCGGACAGCGACCAAAGCCCACAAGGCTGAGGACACGGCGCTACGGGCCGCAGAGGAGGCTCAAGTCAAAAAGCGTGCGACTTGCTACGAGAGTATCGCCACAATTGCCAAAGCGGGAACCATACCCACGACAGAGCAATTCAAGGAGTGTGAAAAAATTGGGATAGCGGTCGCAAGCCGGAACGAAGCTGAAAAGGCCCGTGATGAGGCGACAATGTTGATACGCAACACGCGCATCAACGAAGCAGCCAAGTGCTTCAAGGGACTAACCGCGACTGCGACAACAGCTGAAAAGGATCGCTGTGAAGCGCTCCTAGAGGCTATCAACCCCGTCAGCGAGACGGCGCAATCGTCCAGAGCGGTCTCCAGCACCGCTCCGGCAGCTGCAGCCACAGCAGAAGCAACATCAGCCACTCCGGCCACGGTCTGCAACCAGGTAGTAAAGGTTGTCGACTACACACCGAGCACTCAGCTTGGTTGGGTCGAAGCCGGCAGACTCCCCGCCGGCCGATACGAAGTCAGTATCACTGGCACCCGGCAGCAGATGTTCTTTGTCGGAAACCCACAAGACCCGGTGCCGGAACAACAGTGTCAGATAGACGGCTACGGTCGTCTCGGATTCTGCTGGAGTCCGGATGGCCAGAGGGTCGTTCGCAATAAGAACGGCGAACTGTGGTTCCCACCGGCGAATGCGCCGGGCAATGAGCCGCTGCTCATCACTGAGCAGCCCGGAGAGCCGCGAGTACCCTATGGGGCGCTCGTCATGAAGGCGATGGGGAAACGTCTCCCGATCGCATCCCCGGGACGACCGACCTACCTCGAATTCGACCAAGAATTTGCACTCTCTCTTAACACCAACGTGTTCCAAGGTCTACGGAACCACGAAGGAAGCGGGGGTCTCCAGGTCGAGATCAAGCAGTGTCAAAAAACCTGACCGTCAACCGGCGGACAGGAAATCAAACGAGCCTCGCAAAGTATTATTCTTGCGGGGCCGTTTTTCTTTTTTCTTTACACCTTTTCGCCGCATCGCTAGAAGAAGCTGGCCACCTGACGGACGAGGACGAGCGCCGCGAGCGCGATGGCGATACCGACGATGGAGTAGGTCACGATTTTCTTCCCCGTGTCGATACGGTCTTCCTCTCCCGCGGCAGTCAAATACATGAAGGCCCCGACGACGAGCATGATGAGCGCCACCACACCGACGATCGAGAGGAGGAAGTTCAGGATATTGGTCGCGATCTCGATAAGGGTGAGACTGGTCCCGACACCGGCTGGCGGTGTCGCATCTGCCCCCGTCCAACCGAGGATCTCGGATATCTGGCGGAGGAAGGCGGGCGCGGCGATGCCGATGGCCAAGCCGATGAGGGCCGCAGTGATACACTTTTTCGCTGTCTCGATACGGCCGGATTCGCCACCCGAAGTGATATACATGAAGGCCCCAATGATGATGAAAATGAGCGAGAGAATGACGATGAAGGTCTGGAGGAAAGTGAGTACCCGACCGAGGAGACCTTGGACGGTATCGAAGGCGAGCGGATTGGAGATACTGACCGAAATAGTCCCCCCTGTCGGACTACCGACACCTGTCCCCGTCCCGCTTGTTGGACCACCGACACCTGTCCCTGTCGCTCGGCAGCACAGTCGAGTCGTATCCGCACAAGTAAGGGTAGAGTCGGTCGTACCGGTACACGCCCCAACAGTCATAGGCACACAGCTCAAACCAGTCCCGACACAGGTCTGGGCCGATGCTGTTTCGATGGAGAGCAGACCAAGGAAACTGAAGCAGAGAAAGAATCCGAGTACTGGCAGCAGAAGTCCTTTTTTCATACGAAAGATAATCGGCCTTTGGGATTAAAATTTGGTCGTGCTGGCGTTCAGCAAATTATTGATCGCCATGATGAGGACGCGGCCCGAGAGGGCGACGACGACGCCGATGATCGAGTACTTCATGTTGCGCTTGGCGGTCTCGATCAGCCCCTCATCCCCGGCCGACGTCAGGTACTGCATCCCCGAGATGACGAAACCGAGGACCGCGACGAAGCCCAGGACGGCGAGCATCCAGTTCATTACATTCATGATGATGGTGGCCAGGGGCGTACTAGAGAGGCCGGTATTACTCGGGAAACAGACCCCGCCGATCACTTGCCAGGAGCCTGTGTTCGGACACGGCCCAGTGGCTGATACAGGCTGTACCCAGACAATCGCACAGAAAACAATGACCCCGAGCAGGGCCGCCCACTTTTTCACTCCTGCAAGTACCGACATACGCTGACTTTTGTCTTTATGAAACTCACTCACACTGCCGACTACCTAGAAGTTCGTGCCTCCAGCAAGCCAGATGTGAATCGCACGAATGACCACATAGCCCATGAGAGCGACGATGACACCGATGATGGAGTACTTCATGGCGTTCTTGGCCCGTTCGGCCATGCCCTCATCCCCGGCCGCGAGCAGGTACTGGATGCCCGAGATGACGAACCCCATGACTGCGATAAAGCCCAGGACGGCGAGGAGCCAGGAGAGAGTGTTGGAAATAATCCCATACACGCTTGAGACTGGGAGACCAGAGTTTGAAACGTTTGTTATACCGTTGTTGGTACCGCCAGTCCACTGAGCCAAGACAATGCTTGGGGCAAGGATGAGAACAGCACTCATTATAACAAAAAAAGATTTCTTGTACGACATACCCGCTAACTTCTGTTAATTCATTTATCTTCCTTTTTAGTATACCACCACATCTGTACAATGGGGTACCCTATCCAAGGTACTTTGAATGACGAACCTATCGAATGGTCATCCCGAGCGGAGTCGACCGCGTGCCGCCTGAGCTAAGGCGGTGGTGCAGGGATCTCAGAGGCTCTCAGGACAAACAGGGATTCCTGCTTACCGGTCGCGTGCCGCCAAAGGCTCTGACTGACGGAGCACAGGTAGGCATCCACTCCTTCCAGTCGGTCACAATGACAGAACGCTGAATCTTCGCGACGAAAGAGAATATGAGAGCGTTACTAAAAAAGAAAACAACCCCACCCCGAGGAGTAAGGTTGCTTCCTCTTTTCGACCGAAAAATAGCACTAGAAGTTCGCTGACGTTCCGAGCCAAGCGTTGACCGCCTGGATAATCACATAGCCCATGAGGGCGACAATGACACCGATGATGGAGTACGTCATCGCACTCTTGGCCTTCTCGATTTGTGTCTCATTGCCAGCGGCGGTGAGATAGAGAATGCCCGAAATCACGAAGCCGATAACGGCGATGAAACCGAGGATGGCGAGGAGCCAAGATAGGGTCGATGAAATAATCTGATAGATCGATCCTGTCGGCAGACCTGATGACTGATAGTTCGTTGTCCCTCGATCGGTCCAGTTACCATTCGTCAACTGAGCTGACGCCATGGCCGGAGCGAGCAACAAGAGTCCGTTCGCAGCACCGAAAGCTATTTTTTTGAGTTTTTGCATAACCTCTCACCTCCTTTCTTTTGCTCGCCAGTCTGACTGACGGGTATTTTTATTTGTGTGTTCAACCAGCGACAAACCCTGCAATCGTCCGGATGAGGACATAGCCCCCGAGTGCGATGACGATACCCGTGATGGCGGCGAGTGTCGCCTTCTTGGCGAGTTCTATCTGGCGCATATCGCCAGCCGCGAAGAAATACATACCGCCCGCTATCACTAATCCAATGATAGCAACTACACCAATGATTGACAATAAGAAGTCAAGGATATTGGTGAGCCCAACTGACAGCGGCTGTGCTTCATCGATCACGCCGGCGAAGATACTCCGTGGAAAGAGAGCGCCACTGAGAATAATGCTGCCTATGATAAGTCTGAACATATTGGTCGGAAAGCGCAGAGCGGCGAGCGTTTAGGGGTGAGCTGATTTCGCTTTTAGCTTTTTGATCATAACTGTTAACATTTTCTGCAGTTCATCCAGAAGGGCAAGGGATCGCTTCAAACTCATATCCGGATAAATACCTCAGACCAGAAGTACTTGGGTTTCGAGTTCCGCTGCCGAAGCATCGGCGACAGACAAGAAGTAGACATACTCACCCAGTCCTTTCCTTTTATAGCCTTCCGCAATATTGGAAGGAATAGAAACCGCAGAACGGCGCATCTGACTCATCAGACCATACTGTTCCGATTTTGGCAGCGCTTCTGTACTCAAATAAACAGCCCTGGCAAGTTCCATCGATCGTTGCCATACGATAAGTTCTTTGAAAGAGGCTATTGGTGGCATAGCATTTTCCTCACTTTCCCCTCTCCGCTTTACCCTGCCTTATAGTGTCGGGCCGTTCAAAAGCGACTCGCCCTGGCTGGCAGCCGGATTGGCGGGGGCGACGGTCGCCGGCGTGACTGGTCCAGGTTCGGAGAGACTATTGCCCGTCGGGATATTGCCCTTGCCAGAGCGGAGATTGTCGATCACTTGAGTGATCTGCGTCCGCGTCTGCTTCACATTGGCCGAAGTTCGTTCATCATCCGGGATGAGCGAGAGGATTTTCTCGTATTCGGCCATCGCGGCTTCACGCTTGTTCTGTGCCTCATAGAGGAGGCCGAGCGAGAGACGGACGTCAATGAGCCGATCATTTGCATCGAGCACCTGCTTGTAGAGTTTCTCAGCTTCCGCTCGATCCCCTTCGGCATTGCGTTCCTGATAGAGCAGCCCGAGATTGTACCGGAAGGAGAGATTGGTCGGAGCCAGCCGGATCGCTTGGGAAGTCGAGCGGATCGCCGCATCATAGTCCTTCAGTCGTGACTGGATGACAGCGAGGTTGTAGTGACCGATGGCGAGATCAGCCTTCTGCGCGATAGCCTGCTCGAAGAAGCCCTTCGCCTCATTCAGAAGTGCGGTCTTTTCGGCACCCTCGGGCTTCCCGTCGGCAGCGAGCCGTTTTATCTGACCAAGTTTGATCGCAAAGAGTGGATTCTGCGGTTCGAGCTCAAGGGCCCGCGTATACATCTCCTCGGCTTTCGGCAAAGCATCGGTCGCAAAGATACTCGCATTTTCGTAGACGAGACCAAGCGCCTCGGTCGCGAGTACATCGTTCGGCATCAGGTCCTTGGCCCGAAGTCCGGCAGCGACTCCTTCACGGACCGTAAAGGCGATCTGATTCACGTCGCGTTCATCGGCATTCTTGCCGCCTTCAGCATTGGCGACGGCCATGTATTCTTGGGCGATACGCGTCAGATAACGACCTTCTTGCGGATAGAGTCGAATCGCCTTCACATACTTCGGTATCGTGCCATCGATAGAGGCCGGCTGCCGAGTCGCCATCCCGGCCGAGACATCCGCTAGAAAGACCTTGCCCATGAAGACGAAGATGAAGGCCACGCCGGCCGAGACCACCATGAAGACGAACGCAAGGGCGAGGGCAAATTTCGGCGTCGCCCGGAAGGAGAGTTCCCAATAACGTTCCTCTGAACCACTTTCTTGGAGCAAGGTCGCGAGGGCGAGAGCGGAAAGGATGACTCCGAGAATGAGTATCGTCGCATTGATCGGCGCGACGAAACCCGCGATGAATATCATCACTGCGACCGACCACAAGCCCAGCGAAGCGATCTTATTCTTGGCTTTGTCCATGGTCAAGAGGTAGAGACCGATCGAGAGGAAAGAGAACCAGACAATGAGCATGAGAATCGTCCCGACGACACCGATGGTGGCGAGGGCTTCGGCCACGAGACCCGTCCCCTGGTAGAACCGGAGGGTGTAGAGTGCGTTGCCATTGAATTCCTGCGGACGGAAAAGGGAGAAGTCATAGCCATAGGTCGCCAAACCCGAACCCGAGAGGAAATTGGCGCTGAGCGATTCTTTGACAATCTGCCAGGAGAGTTTCATATTCGGCGTCACCTCGACCGGCAGTGTCGCCTGGGCGAGCTCATTACGACCAATCATGAGAAAAGCGAGTACAATGACGAAAATCACCATCGGCATCCACGTCAGCTCCTGGGTGGGTCGGACGATCTGGGCGAGAATATAGATGAGGAAGAAACCCAATCCACCGAGCACGACCGCCCACGTCACGAACGGATAGAGCGCGAGGAGGAGGAAGAGATCCAAGAGGAGCGCTACGCCAAGGATGATCGCACCCGACATCCTCAGTCCGCGTGAGGCGCCAGAACCGTCTCGGAAGAGGAGAAACAGAGCTGTCACCATGAGCGGTATGAGGAGCGCGAGATAGAGTGTCAAAGTCGACATGGAACCAATCAGAGAAAGCGGGGCGATCGCCTCGAGACTGGCTGGGATGAAGTGAATCTTCATGACTACGAGGAAACTCCAGACGATGACGAGGACACCTGACGCTAAGAAAGCCGCCAGCATGAGGTTCCGCCGCCTTTCATTGAAGTGACTGAGGATGAAGAAGTAGGCTAAGACGAGCGCGGTCAGGCTGATAAAACCACGAGATGGGTCACCAAAGAAGCCCCAGAAACTATGCCAGCGATCGACCGAGAAGACGGTCGCGACGATCGAGAAGGCCCAAAAAAGGAGAATCGGGATATCGAGCGGGGTACGACGGACTCGCATCTCGCCAGTCATGACGCCCTTGGACACCCAAGCGACGAGCCCGACGAGAAGACAGAAGTAGAAGAAAATTTGTTTCTCAAATGCAATTCCCTGAAACGTGAGCCCGGTGAAAAAAACTGGCACGCCCAAAAAGAGAAGGCCGAGGACAGCAGTGATGATGAGATCAAACGCTTTCGAAGTGCGTGCCTTCGAGGCTTGCCCGCCGACAGTATCAGATCGGTTCAGTGCCTCGGTGCGAGGTGCGACATCGTTCTGTCTTTCATGAGTATTGAGAAAATTCGACTGACTTCCGAAACGCGCGAAGGACGGCTTTTCTGATTCCTGCATACGAAAGAAATTACATTATTTCAGTAATAGGCCTATTATACTTTACCCTAAATGACGGCGCAAGAAAGCCAAAGCACCCGAAGCGTCTGTCAGCAAGGACCATCCTCGCCCTCCCTCCCTTTAGTCCTTCCCGAATCACCTGTTCGCCCTTGGGAACTCCCTGCCCGTTTGCCAGATGGCGGAGGACTCCTCTAAGATACAAAGTAACGCAAAAAGCGCTTCTCGAAAAAGCGCCTCCTGCGGAATGTCCTCGCCCAGAAAGGGTTAATTATATAGCCTTCTGGGAGTATCGACAGGTGGTATGATCCTGTCCCGAGAGAGGAGAAGCGTCCGCGCTTCCGCCTCCTCCAGGGACATGACCAGATTTCCTGCTTTTTTTGTCACCTGCCGGATTTCGATCCGGATTTCTTTTTTTAGGGTGAATCTGTGCGATCCATAGGGTTAGGGTGTCGTTGGAAATGTGTCTTTCTGTTCGATGAGCCACCAATCGACTTTCACCACATCGGTGACTGGATCTGAAAGCCGAATCTTGAATCCGACATAGTCACCGGCCTCATCGCGCACCTTTTCAACCCAGCTGAACGCGTTCGGGTTCCCCTTGAAGCTCGTGAAGATGCGTGAGCCATTCACCATTGGAATCATTGCCTTTGTACGGATCTCGACGCTCCGTCCGTCCGATCCAGTCTCGTCGTCCTTGCCATCGCCGTCTTCGTCTTTCGAAACTGGCAGGATCTCCGCCGTGCCGATGGTCGGGGCGTCCTCGTCCACCACTTCGATCACGAGCCCCCCCGTCTCGACGATCGACGCTTTCAGCTTGCCACCCAAAAGATCGACGTTACCATCGATGTCCTTGATCATCACGTTCCCCAGGTCGAGCGTTGTGAAGAAATCAGTGAGCGTCGCCATCTGATCAGTGAGGGTCTGCATCTGGGATTCCAGGGCCGCAGTCTTGTTCACCTGTGTGTTCATATCGAGCGTCATCTGCGCCAGGAGAGTGTCTTGCGTATCGAGACGGACCTTGTCATTGGTGAGATACGTCTCGTTCTGGGTCAATCTGTCAGACATCGCCTGGCTGTCGTCGTACAGCACATCCAGAGCATCACCAATAACCGTGAGGTTGGCATCGATGGACTGTTTGGAAGCATTCGGATCAGTAACAAGCAAAAGATTTCCAAGTTCGCCGTAATCAGGTATAGAGAGAGATTTGGCCGGTTTTGCTTTCGCGACAACACTACCAGGCGCAGCATCATCCTGCGACACCCGGACATAGTCAAGATCGATGGTGCGAGTCGTCGTCTCAGTGTGTATATCGTACATTGCGATGCCGAGTGCGGCAGTAGGGTTGGCACCGGACACCGTGCCACAGGACGTGAGACTCACACCATCTGAAACATCGTTATCAATGGAAAATTTGACGGATGTGCTCGAAATAACTTCGATACGACCCACAGCGAACTGAGTCGTGCTGATTGAACCAGGACACGTGACTGTGCCAACATCAGCGCTCCCGCTTCGCACCACGCCCTGCCACGCGCCAGACGCGTTGTTGTTCCAGAAGTATATGCCGTTCGCCGGTTTGGTATCGTTCGTCGTCGGAGCAGTAGCCTGATCCATGAATCCCCAGAAGATGTCGTTCGTCGCATTGTTTATATTAGTACGGACCTTCATCTGCAACACTGGCAAATTCGCCTTAGCGAAGATGAGGCTCAGATTATTCTGACCATCACCATAGCCGATCATACCCCCGACGCCAGTCGTAGTACCCATCGCCATGCTCGCCAGACCATTAGCGCTATCCGCCTGCGTGAATGTCACCGTGGTGCCGGTAGTATCGAAGTACCACTTGCTGTCATCACCGGCCGCCGCGGAATCAGCTGTCGTTGCCGCTACCGCATCCGAGGCAAACTCCTGATTATATGTCGAGTTGTTACTGATGAACGTCCCACCGTACGCTACCGTACCGAAATTAGTACTGAGCGACTTGAATTCTACCAAACTCGTGGTGTCGAAGAGATTGATCGCCCTGTTCTGGATGCCCCCCGCTCCGTCGCTCTCCGCATACACGGTAAGCAGGCTGTTGCCATCGATAGCGGCCGTGTAGCTCTCGACGGTATCGACCGCGGCGGCCGAGGTCACCGACATATCGATCCACGTCACCGCTCCCGCATTCTCATCGAAGGTTGTCGCTCCCAGGTTGAGGTTGGCGATGGTGGTGGTGCCATTGGCATCAATGACAAATTCATCTCCAGAGCTGAGACCATCCCCAGAGAAGATCTTGAACTTGTCGGAGTCAGAGTCGTCGATACCGAGGGTGAAAAGCGGGGTCCCTTCGGTCAGTTCGAACTTCATGACGGGGTCATAGTCCCCGGCGTTGGTGTTGGCCAGGGTGAAGACGGTGTCAGCGGCACCGGAGGAGAGGACGTCGAGGAGATAATCCGCGCTGGTATCACCGATGCCGACATTGCCGGCAAAGTACGATGCTCCCGTGGTGGCGCTATAGATCCCGTAATCCCAGCCCGTCCCGATATTGATAGCCCTCTCCGTCCCGCCTCCCCCGGTGATGTTCGAAACATTCACGGCATAGAGGTTGCCCACTCCCACACCGGCAGCTGTCACAGCAAGACCGGTCTGGGTCCCGCCGGTCGTGATGGAGCCGGTGGTGACCGAAAGACCAGTACTGGTACTAGTGCCAGCCGTTTGAGTGATGTTGGCATTAGTGACAGAGAGACCGGTGAAGGCCGTGGTCCCGCTCGCGTTGTTCTGCGTGAGTGCGTTACCGGTAACCGAGAGACCGGTGTAGTTGTACGTAGAAGCCCCGGTATTGGTGACGGTGGGAAGGGTAATAGAAGAACCAGTGACGCTTTGCCCCGTGGCCGTGACGTTGGTCGAGAGGTTGAGGGACTGGCCGGTGAGAGCGCCAGCGAGGGTCACCGAGGACGGAGCAGCGATACCGAAGAGTGTGCCGGAAGTCTGGTTGAAGTCGAGGTCAAGGAGAGCGTCCGGAGTCAGATCGCGGATACCGATGTTCCCCAGCTCATGAACGACCAGCCGGTCGACGCTGTCCGTCTGGAAGGTCATCGCATTGATCGTGTTGAAGATGAAGGGACTGCCGATGCCTTCGGCCGCGGGCGGGGTGATATTGAGGTAGCGGTCCGAGGCGGAGATGGAATCGTTGTAGTTGATGCGCAGGCCATCCGAGCCTTCAGTACTGTAGACATCGAGTTTGGCGGCGGGGGTGGCGGTGCCGATCCCCACATTCCCATTCAGGAAGACGCCGGCATACTCAGTTCCCGCTCCCGCACCGGCATCAACGTAGAGACCGTAGGCAGTACCAGCGTTGGCTTCAGTAGTGATGTACTGGCCGTAGACGGTATCAGCATTGGTAGCACCGGCGACACCCGTGTCGATATAGGAACCATAAGCCGTACTCGTACCAGCGCCGGCATTGTCGGTTGAAAGCAGGACGTAGTTACCATAGGAGTTGATCGTACCGCCGGTGGCGCCGGTGCGAGCGAGAGAGGTGTAGTCGCCGTAGGTCGTGTCAGTGCCGGTCGTGACGATACCGGTGTCCGAAATAGTGAAGTTGCCACCATACTCGGTAGCCGCGGTGGTAGAAGCAGAAAGCAAATCAAAATCGAGGAGACCGTCAGGAGTGGCATCACCGATACCGACATAGCCGGTGTTGTCAATTCTCATCGCCTCGGTTCCGCTATCGGGACGAAGAATGATATCCTGGCCACCTCCCGCATCCAACGTCAGACTATACTGGGCTGTGATGCCTTGATTGATATCTATCCAAGATCCGGTGGAGTTGAAGCGTCCGGTACCATCAACATCCAGTTTGTTCCCCGGCACCGCCACACCAATTCCCACATTCCCTGCCCCATCAATAACGAAGGGGGTGGTGTCAGAAGCGACATCGTTCACGCGGAAGGCGAGGTTGTTGGTGCCGGTGGCATTGTGCTGGATGAGGAGCGAGGTGTTGGCATTGCTCGTCCCAGTGTTCTGGAGAGAGAGGAGGGAACCAGTGTTGGCGGCATTGGAACCCGAGAGGGTGATGGTCTGGAGGGCACCGGTGAAGGCGGTAGCAGCCGAACTCACAGCCAGGCCGGTACCGCTCGTGAGAGAGTCCGCCGCATAGCTGAAGCCTGTAGTTGTGGTGCCGGTGAAGGACTGGCTCCAAGTATTGGTGGTCTGATTGAGAGTGAGCGCAGCATCGAGATCGAGGGTGTCCTGAAATTCGGTGAAGTCGAGGGAGTTGGCATCGATTTCAGTGGCGGCGACACTCGTTCCCAACGTACTCGCCACCGTGATACTCCCCGCCCCATTGGTGACGGTGATCCCACTCCCTTGGGTCAAGGCCGCGAGGGAGAAGTTGTTGTTCGCATCATGCCCGATGAGGAGCTG
>JBATNG010000045.1:0-88137 GCA_049290235.1 Candidatus Moraniibacteriota bacterium
TCGAAGCCGGCGACCGTCTCCATATCCATGCGGCGCACATCATCGGCGGCGAGCCGGAGCAACCCGTCTTTGCGTGCGACTTTCAGGTCAATTATGACGATCTCGTCTTCGTTCAAGAGTCCTGCGACGCGTTCGGCTGTCTTGCCAAAGACGAGGATATCGATGCGGCCGGTCATGTCTTCAATAGTGACGAAGTAGAGCGGTTGACCTGATTTTGAAAGCGATTTTCGGGCGCTCGTGATGACGCCGCCCACCGTGACCCGCTTGCCGTCCGGTGTTTTTTCGAGACGGCCAATCTCGGTAGCAGCTTTTTTCAGGTACTCAGCATATTCAGTCATCGGATGATCGGTGACGTAGAGGCCGAGGAGTTCTTTTTCCCAGGTGAGTCGTTCACGCTTCGTCGAGTGAATAGTCTCTTTCAAGGGGATTTTCATCTCTGGGAGCGGCATATCGCCGAAGAGACTTTGACCATGGGTGGCTTTCAGTGTGCGGAGCTCACGACCATGAGTGAGGATGGCGTCGAGATTATCGAGCACGGTTCGGCGTTCCGAGAGTGAATCAAAGGCGCCGACTTTGGCCAGGGCTTCGATTGTACGCTTGTTGAGATCTTTGGTTTGGACCCGCTCCATGAAGTTTTCGAGCGAGGTGTACTTGCCACCACGTTTGCGTTCGGCGACGATCTCTTCGGCGGCGAGGGTGCCAACATTTTTGATCGCATTCAATCCGAAGCGGATATGCTCCTTCCCACCCACCTCGCCGAGACCCGCTTCGATGCGAGTCGAGGCTGGGTCGTCGCTCTTGATGACAGCGAAGGTGTCAAAGCTCTCATTAACATCTGGTGGAAGGACATCGATGCCGATTTCGCGTGCCTCACGGACCTCGATGGCGATACGGTCGGTATCGCCCTGGTCGCTGGTGAGGAGCGCAGCCATGAATTCAGCCGGGAAGTGGGCCTTCAAGTACGCGGTCTGATAGCCGATGAGTGCGTAGCAGGCGGCGTGGGAGCGATTGAAACCGTAGCCCGCGAATGGTTCGATGAAGGCAAAGACTTTTTCGCCGATCGCGCGGCCGACGCCAGTTTTCTCGCAGCCTTCGACGAACTTCACGCGTTGACCATCGACGAGCTCCTTGATTTTCTTGCCGACCGCTTTCCGGAGCACGTCCGCCTCGCCGAGGGTGAAACCGGCGAGATCACGCGCGATCTGCATGAGCTGCTCTTGGTAGACAGCGACGCCGTAGGTGTTCTTCAGGATCGGCTCGAGCAAGGGGTGCAGGTACTTCACCTCACGCGTGCCGTGTTTGCCGGCGATGAAGTCGGGGATATATTCCATCGGACCGGGGCGGTAAAGCGCGACCATCGCGATGATATCTTCGAAGACCGTGGGTTTCAGCTGCTTCAGATAACGCTTCATGCCAGTCGATTCGAGCTGGAAGACGCCTGTGGTATGCGCATCCTGCAAAACTTTGTAACTGGCCGCATCATCGAGGGGGAGCTTTTCAATATCGGGTACTTCCTTGCCGATCTTTTTTGCGATCTTGAGTGTGTTCTCGATGATGGTCAGGTTTTTGAGTCCCAGAAAGTCCATCTTCAGGAGGCCGATTTTTTCGACGGCGTTAGCTTTGGTTGAAGCGGCGTATTGGGTGACGACGGCATCGACACCGCCTGCCACGCGTTGGAGCGGCGTGTACTCAGTGACGGGGTCTTTGGTGATGACGACACCGCAGGCATGCATCGAAGCGTGGCGTGCCAGACCTTCAATTTTTTTCGCGGCGTCGACCAGTCGCTTCACTTCCGCCGAGCCGTTGTAGTGGGCTTGGAATTCCGGCACACCTTCGAGCGCTTCTTCGATCGAGGTGAACATCGGAATCATCTTGGCGGTTCGGTCACAGAGCTCGAGCGGGATGCCGAGTGCCCGGCCGACATCGCGGATACTGCCACGCGCGGCCATGGTCCCAAAGGTGATGATCTGAGCGACATGATCGGCGCCATATTTCCGCCGGACATAATCGAGCACGTCTTCGCGGCGGGTGTCGGCGAAGTCCATGTCGACGTCCGGCATGGAGATGCGCTCGGGATTGAGAAAGCGTTCGAAGAGGAGATTGTATCGGATCGGGTCGAGGTTGGTGATACCCGTGAGGTAGGCGACGAACGAACCAGCGGCCGAACCGCGGCCCGGGCCGACGACGACGCCGTTGTCTTTGGCCCAGTTCACGAAGTCAGCCACGATGAGGAAGTAAGACGCGAAGCCAGTCTTTTCGATGACGGACAATTCATAGTTCATACGTTCCTCTTGCTCTGGCGTGATCGTTTCGTCGGGATAGCGTTTGATCAGTCCAGCCTTGCAGAGTTCACGGAGGTAGGCGTCCGCGCTGGTGCCGGCAGGCAGAGGGAAAGAGGGGAGCTGGTTCTCGCCCATTTTCAGTGTGAAGTCACACTGTGCGGCGATCACTTCTGTGTTGTCGATGGCCTCGGGGATGTCGTGAAAGAGTTCACGCATCTCGGATTCGCTGCGGAACGAGAGATCGAACGTCTTCATGCTGAAGCGCTCGGTATCGGTCACACGTTTGTTGTCACGGATGGCGAGGAGAACGTCCTGAGTCTCGGCGTCCTCGGGGTGGATATAGTGGACATCGTTCGTCGCGACCAAGGGGATGCCAGTCTCGCGCGCGATCTGGATCAGACCTTGGTTCGCGACCATCTGGTTTTCATAGTCGAGGTGCGGTTGGATTTCCAGGTAGAAATTGCCGGGACCAAAGATTTCCTGATACTCGAGTGCGATTGTCTTGGCGCGTTCCGCATTGCCATAAATCGTCTCGGCTGGCACTTCGCCCTGGAGCGACCCAGAGAGCGCGATGAGGCCTTCATGGTGCTGCCGGAGGAGGTCCTTGTCCGCACGCGCCTTGTAGTAGAAGCCCTCGAGCTGCGCGATCGAGATGATTTTCATCAGGTTCTTGTACCCCGTCTCATTTTTCACCAGGAGGACGAGTTGATTGCGGCGGCGGTCTTCGGCGGTGTTGTTCTTGCTGTGGAGGTCTTTGGACACCCAGATCTCGGCGCCGAGGATGGGCTTAATCCCGAGTTCCTTCGCATGACTGTAAAATTCGACGGCGGCATAGAGCGCCGAGGTATCGGTGAGCGCGAGCGATGTCATCCCGAGCTCCTTTGCACGATGAATGAGCTGATCCGGTGTCGGGAGCGCGGTGAGGAGCGTGTAGTGTGAGTGGACGTGGAGATGGGTGAAGGACATAGGAATGCAATTTCCAATTATCAATTTCTAATTTTCAATCAATTTCCAAATAGATCAAGTGTTCAATTGGAGAATCCAAAAATTGCGTCATTGTTTGAAAATTGAGAATTGTAAATTGAAAATTTCAGAAAATAAAAACACCAATCAAACTTGATGGGTGCAGCGACGATTGTGGAAGAGTTCCATCATAGCGGTAGAGTTCCCTCAAACATCCGGCTCGCGCTCTGGACTTTGCAGGGAAGTTAACTATCTCCAGTATAACTCTTTGTGTTGGATAAAAAAAGCCCGCCCGAATCGCTCCGTGAGTGGAACGAATCGGTGCGGGCGGGTCCCGTAAGCGCAGCGCGCAAGCGGGAATAGAGGGGGTCTGGTTTAGGCCCAGCCGAGACTTCGTTGGATTTCGGAGCGGACCGATCCTAGAGTGGACTCAACTTTTCCGAGGAGCCACTGAGGCGGTAGCTCGATGATGACGTCATCATGGTACCCGCTCTCCTTTAGAGCGGTGAGGACAGCGTGCAGGTAGCTCGATCTTCCCTCCAGGAAATCTGCCAACTCTCGGCGGTTCCTGGTTTGGAAGTGAAGGAGCCGTATCTTTTGGCTATTGATGATCCGATCGATCATCTGTAGGCCTTCGATTCCCCCCGGTATCACTTCGCGGACATGCCAAGTGTCGAGAACGACACTATCGTAGCTTTCCCAGTCTGGCTGATTGGGCGCAAACTCGATAAGCATCTTGTTATGCATCCCGGCGTCGATAGCCCAGGCGTTTGGGAAGAGTCGCTTGAAGCGCTCGACCTGTATGGTGTGCCGTTTCTCAAAGCCAAAGAAGGCTCCTCCGAGGACGGCTGCTGGATCACCGTGCGTTATTCGATGCCAGAGTTTCTGGAAAGTTTCTCCCGGATTCCACGGTCCTTCGAATGACACGACGTGTCGAGGATCGACTCGAGCGATTTCATTGGCGGTCCACCACCAGAAAGGCACCAGTTGAACCGTGAAACCTGTTTTTTCGCAGAAGCGATTGAGTCGCTCAGGCCAGCCTGGGAAACAGACGAGCCGCGGTACGGCGAAAAGTGTGATAACAGAAACACCGACTCTCATTCTCGGGAGAACTCCGGATCCAGTTCCTCCACCCATGACTATCTCCTTTTTAAGATACAGTCGACGCCCATTTGAGCGGTTTCTTGAGAATTCAAGGAACGTACTATTATAGCGAAAAAGGAGTCTCCTGTCAACCGAACGATATAAGAGCGGACTAAGGTAAGTACTTTTCGATGGTATAAAGGGGTATATGCAACTCCCGACTTTTGAATATGAAAATAGGCTTGCCGGTCAGGGTTTCATTCTGATCGGCATCGATGAGGCCGGACGGGGGCCATTGGCTGGGCCGGTGGTAGCGGCAGCGGTCCTCTTCAAGTCGGCTGATTTCGAGATTCCTGAGGGGCGAGAAAAGGAATTTACCCTGATTCGTGATTCGAAGAAGCTCTCAGAAACGCAGCGCGAGACGGTGTTCGCACTTGTCCAGGAATTCTTTCATGTCGGGGTGGGGGTTATTTCGGCGGAGACGATCGACCGGGTGAATATCCTCCAGGCGACGTTCCTGGCGATGAAGGCGGCTATAACTAACCTACAACAAACAACCAACAACCTACGGCAATTAAACAATATAGCCATGAAGCCATGGAAGCTTCTGATTGATGGGAATCAAGAGATACCCAACGTTTCTCTGCAGCAGGAAGCAATCGTCGATGGCGACGGACTGGTGAAGTCGATTGCCGCCGCGTCCATCATCGCCAAAGTGACGCGCGACCGGCTCATCATCCTCGCTGACCACAAATATCCGGCGTATGGCTTCGCTCGGCACAAAGGCTACGGGACCCGTGAGCATATGGAGGCCTTGCGAAAGTACGGGCCGACTCCGATTCATCGCAAAAGCTTCCGTCCAGTCCAATTGACTGATCCGAACCAGGTAAATGAGCGATTTTCTCGGGATCTCCAGCCCAAGAAACGGTCCAGTATTGCCAAGAAACGGCCTATCTGATACTCTAGCAGAGCCTTGCAGAGGCTTTTTTGTAATGAATCCCAGCTGGCCCACCCTTCGACTTGCTCAGGGTAGGTTCGCTCACGCTCACCTATGGCTCTCCCCAAACAACGACATACCCGTCATCGTCGCGACCGGGCGCGCAAGTTCCTCGAACTCACGCCCGTCGTCACGGCCAAGTGCCCCAAGTGTACGGCTGATATCCTCCCGCATCACGCCTGCAAGGAGTGCGGCCACTACAAGGGACGCGAGGTCGTGAAGACTACTCCCAAACTGAAAACCGCAAAAGCTGCCTAAGGGCAGTCTTTTGCTTTAGAATGGAGAATATCGAATGAGGAATCTTGAGTCAGAAGATTATATTCAATCCGCCAACTGGCGCGGCAAAAGGTACAAGTATCGAGGTCCTGCTGTACGTCAGAGGGAGAAATGCTATACTGAACCTAAACATAATCAAGTAGTTCCTTGCCGCCATGGCCAATAGACACCTCCAGCGTTCGGTCGTCATGCAGTCTCTCTTCGAATGGGACTTCCAGGGGCGTCATGATGAAAGAGCGCTCGCCGTCCTCCGCAAGAACATGGACGAATTCGCACCCGGGCTCGAGGACTATGCCTTCGCTCGTCATCTGATGGAGAGTGTCTTGAAAGAGCGGACCACGATCGATCAGCTCATCGAAAAATGCGCGCCCGAGTGGCCACTCGAGCAGGTGACGGTCGTCGATCGCAATATCCTCCGTCTCGGGATCGCTGAGCTCATGTTTGGCGACTATGAGGAAGTGCCGCCCAAGGTCGCGATCAATGAGGCGATTGAATTGGGAAAAAGTTTCGGGAGTGATGCGACGCCACGCTTCGTCAATGGTGTCCTCGGGACGATTTATCGCGAGATGGGGGAGCCGATGAAAGACGATACCAGTGAAAAACACAAGGCCAAGCGGACCGAAGAGCTGGAAGCCGAACCAGCGGATGGCAGAGACGCAAAAAAGCTAACGAAAAAAACTGTGAAAAGCGCCGAATAGGTGCTTTTCTTGAAACGTTATGTATGGTATGACCTATGGCATTTGATGCGAAGAAAATCGCCAAGACACTCGGCATCAAGATCGGCAACACGGCGCTCTTCCAAGAGGCTGTGACGCACCGGTCGTATCTGAACGAGCACAAGTCGCACCCGGTTCCACACAATGAGCGGCTGGAATTCCTCGGTGACGCGGTGCTGGAACTCGTGGTGACGGAGCGGCTGTACGCGGATTTTCCCGAGCGACCGGAGGGTGAACTGACCGCGCTCCGAGCCGCCCTGGTGAATAGCGATATGCTCGCCAAGGTCGGTTCTGACTTGGGAGTCGAGCAATTTCTCCTCATGAGCCGAGGTGAGTCAAAAGACACGGGTCGAGCCCGGCAATTCCTCGTCGCCAATGCAGTCGAAGCCGTGATCGGCGCACTCTATCTCGACCAGGGATACACGGCGGCCCAGGCCTTCATCCAGGCGCAAGTGCTGACACGGATACAGGAAGTGCTCGATGCTAAACTGTACACAGATCCGAAGAGTCGTTTCCAGGAGTTGGCCCAGGAGAAGCATGGGGTGACGCCGCAGTACCGCGTGCTCCGCGAGTCGGGGCCGGACCATGACCGGCGTTTCATCGCGGGGGTCTATATCGGGGACGAACTCATCGCCGAGGGCGAGGGCCTGTCCAAGCAAGAGGCCCAGCGCAATGCCGCCAAGGAGGGGCTGGTGAAAAAAGGGTGGTAACACACGGGATGAGGGTGGACTGTAGCCTCGAGCTGGTAGCTTGTAGTAGAAGCCTGAGAGGGCTTCTTTCTTGACACCAGTAGTCGTCTGGAGGTAGCGTGGGGCTGTGGTTATTTCCCATTTACCGTAGATACGCGCAGAAAGGAATCATCATGTGGGTTTTTAGTGAAGCACTGAAAGACGTGGTATTGAGGGAAATCGTCGAACAGCTCCGGGTTGACCATGCAGGAAGGGTAAGCCTCGGGGAGCATCTGTATGCCACTCCCGCGAGTCGAGAGGACCAGAGTGTATTGTCCGGGATTTTGAAGCTCGGCGTATTGACCCCGAATGAATTGGGGCTGGCCGTCCATAACCGGCTGTGTGTCTACGGGCGGTTAATGTATGCTCAGGTTGTGAAGGGTGAGTATCCTGATCATGTGAGTTCGCCGAAAGCACTTGCCTATGCTCTCCGTCACGATGAAACAACTCAACGGTTAGTTAAGGGGAGGGGGGGCATAGCGCTCGACCATGACGAGACGTTGGAAAGTTTCGAGGCGCGGGCAGATGGTCTCCTGGAGAAAGTCGTGGAGCAGCTCTTCGCAGGACCACCGGCGGAAAGTGAATGGCCTGTCTTGTCGGGCAAATGCGCTTATTACGACTGAATACCTGTACCGTGGAGCATTGGAGGCTTGGGTACCTTGTATCCCGGCCTTTTTCTTTTGCCGCCACACCAATCCTGCATATTTGAATATTCTGATACTTGTTTAGAGAGTACATTTCTTAGGGCTTTCCGTGAGTATCGCGGGGAGTTATTTTCTACAGCGTGATGCAGAATTGGTGTGGTGGTTTACCTCTGGAAAAGCTATACTTGGAGAAGAATAAAGAAGTACGGAGAAAGGAGTAATGGGTCTCCCAAATTCTCTCTTTTTCTGTTAAGTTTTTATTCTTACTCCGTACCCCCTTCCTCTTACTCCTTCCGCAATGTATCTGAAGAAGCTCGAACTGAACGGTTTCAAGTCTTTCGCCACCAAGACAGCTTTTGATTTTCTACCAGATTGTGATATCGCTGGGGGCGGGAAATGCGGCATCACTGCGATCGTCGGACCCAATGGCTCGGGCAAGTCGAATGTGGCCGATGCCATCCGTTGGGCGATCGGCGAGCAATCATCGAAGAACTTGCGTGGCAAGAAGTCCGAAGACGTCATCTTTGCTGGGACCGAGGGCAAAGCGCGGCTTGGGACGGCGTCAGTCACGCTCTACTTTGACAATACCGACAAACGTATCCCGATAGAGTTTTCGGAGGTCGCGATCACGCGCAAGGTGCACCGGAGTGGCGAGGGTGAATACTTCATCAATGGTTCACGGGTTCGGCTCCTCGATGTCGTCGATCTCCTCGCCAAGGCCGGGGTCGGCCGTGATAGCTATTGCGTCATCACCCAGGGGATGAGCGACGCCGTACTCAATGCGACACCCCTGGAGCGTCGCGCCATCTTCGAGGACGCGGCAGGAGTGAAGCCATATCAGATCGAGAAAGAGCGCGCCCTTCGGAAGCTTGAAAGCACGCGGGAAAACCTCGTCCGGGTCGATTCGCTGACCGTGGAGATTGAGCCGCATTTGAAGAACCTCCGCCGCCAAGCCGAAAAAGCGTCTCAGGCCAAAGACATCGCCTTGAAACTCCGAGCGAAACAGGAGCTCCTCTACAGTTTTCTCTGGCATACCCAGAGCGAAGAGCGGGGCAGTCTTATCGTCCGACGAACAGCGATTGAGGAGGCGATTGCTGCTCTTGAACACGAGACGGTGACACTTGAGGCGCAATCGAAACGGGCCGCCACTGCGATGGAGACGAATGACCGCGAGGAAGCTATAGAGACCGAGCTTGGGAAACTGCGTGCAGAACTCAATGTGATAATCCGCGAGACGAGCGTCCTCGAGGGTCGTCAAGAAGCGGAGAGGGAGAAGCAGCGGGAACGTGAAGAAATCGAAATCATCCCAGTCGATCTTCCATTCGTCCAGGCCCGGCTCGAAGAAATAGCGAAACTCCAGGCTGAACTCATCGATAAATTAGCGCATATCGAGCAACTTGAAGATTTGCAGGACATCCGCGAGTTCGCGACGGTCGTCCGTCAGCGGATCGCTGATCTGCGCGCCCAGGCTGGCGAGGGGAGTGTGAAGATGAAGAAGGTCATGGCCATCTCGGATTCGGAGCGTGAAGCCGCGGCGGCGCGTCTGGCCGAGATCGAGTCGCAACTTGCGACGTTGCATGAACAAGCCCGATCCTTTGAGCAGCGCGTGTCTGAAAAGAACGCCGAACTCGCTACTGTCCGGGAATCGGGGAAAGCCGAACGCGATGCCTATTTCCAGGCTGAGAAAGAGTTTCGGGAAAAAGAACATCTCCTCCAGCGGAAGAAAGATGAGCTGAACGATTTGAAGGTCGGCCTCGCTCGGGTCGAAGTCCGCGAGGAAGACCTGACCGCGCTCATCCGCGAAGAGCTCTCGCTCGCGCCGGAAGCGCTCCAGTACGACGGGACTCCCGTCGAGCGCACGGGGCTGGAGCGCGAAGTCGCCCGGCTGAAGGTGGAAGTGGAGCATGTCGGGACGATTGATCCATTGGTCATGGATGAATACCAGGAGACAGAAAAGAGATTCACATTCCTCTCGACGGAATCCGAGGATCTGAAAAAGGCCGCCCAGTCGCTCAAGGAAGTGATCAAGGAGATGGACCACAAGATCGATGCCGCCTTCAAGGAGGCTTTCAAGGAAATTGACAAGCGTTTCGCGGAATATTTCAAAATCATCTTCGGCGGCGGCAAGGCCGGTCTCGAAATCGTCAGAGTGAAGACGCGGCAATCATCGGATGAAACGATAGAGAACGAGGATGAGCTCGGGGACGTCGAATCTGCGCCGGAGGCGTATGAAGTCGGTATCGAGATCGCGGCCTGTCCACCGGGGAAGCGCATTCACAATCTGTCGATGCTCTCGGGCGGCGAACGCTCGCTTACCTCCCTCGCACTCCTCTTTGCGATCATCTCGCACAATCCGCCGCCGTTTGCGGTGCTCGACGAAGTGGAAGCGGCCCTCGACGAGGCGAATTCCCGGCGTTTCTCCAAAATGCTCGCCGAGCTCTCCGAACACACACAGTTCATCGCCATCACGCACAATCGGGAGACCATGGCGCAGGCGGGACTCCTCTACGGCGTCACGATGGCCAAAGACGGCGTCTCGAAACTCCTCTCCATCCGGCTCGATCAGATCGGCGAAAAGGGGAAGATACTGGAAAAATAACAGGGTATATCTTTGACAAAAGCGAAAAACGAGGTATATTTACCAGCTGTTCTTTAAAAGCGGTCATTGAGGCAGGCTCCTTCCCTGAGCGCGGGTGACTTTGGGAGTGATCCTGTCTCAATAAACAGATAGGAATGGGTTTTTCTCGCTACATCAACGTATCAATGTAAGGAGGAAATCATGAACACGGCTCTGAGAGCGCTCGACGAAGCGGTGAACACCGCAGTAGCTAACGAACTCGGTGAGGAAGGCGCCGAAGAGAAAATGAAGAGACTTGGCATATCCGTTACGCGCACGCGGACGGTGGCCGACCTTAGTGTCGTGAGCCATGCGGCACGCGACGCGTGGGTGGATCCGGCGGCTGCACAGTTGCAAAATCACCTGATCGAGTATCGGGGGCACAGGCAAATCCTCGAACAAAAGCTAGCGCGCGTGGGCGTGAATCCGATTGCGACCTTGCCGTCTCGGGCATGGGAGCGTCTCTCTCGGGAGTCGGGTCTCATCCAGATGACTCCTGTCGGGGATACCGTCGCCGTCAATCTTTCTGGTCCCCTGCGATCCGCGTCTGCGTCTCAGGACGAGGCTCGAAAGAAGGCACAGGGTGCAAGGTTCTGGAGGGCTGTGAGCGTCGTGATATTTCTTGTTGTCTGTTGTCTCGGTTTAGTTTGGTACTACCACACCCCGCAATTTCTCCCGATAGTACTCGTTATCAGCTACATGGGGACGATCGGTGTGGGTGTCGCTACGAGTGAGCTAACAAGCGAAACGGAAAGGCATCAGCGGGATCTTGTCCAACGAGACCACGTGGAGGCGTGGATTAAGAAGCACGAAGCGGATGGAACACTCTACAATGAGTTGTTTCCAGGGGGCGTCGAACCCACGCATGAGGGAGCCAACTCAAAGAGCATCGTCAAGATCCGGATCTGTCTGCCCCAACCACCGGCCGACGTGCAGGAAACGATCATTCGGGCTCAGCGTTCTGGTTTGGTGCTGCATACCGCTGCCGTACCGGAGGCCATCGCGTTCGCGGAGAATCTCGTGGACAAAGTGTTCGCGATACACACGGAGCAGGAGGCGGAACGCATCGCGAATTCGAGGCTCGATCCGATCGTGTATGTCGAGGAAGGCAAGGCGGTCGCCATCCTCGCACAGTTCGGGGATTTTCCGATCGAGCAGGAGCTCGTGAACAAGGTCATTGGTTCGGCGTTCTTGGCCTGACCGCACAATGTCGCACAGGTAGATATAGCCCGGGAGAGAGCGAATCTCAACCGGGCCCTTTTTTGCTTTATTGACAGGGAATGGTAATCAGTCTAGAATGGCTTTCGTATCCTCCTTTCGGTGGATTGGTGTCGATTTTACGCTTATTTAGGAAATTATGCTCGTCATCCGCCTCAACCGTTTTGGCAAGAGAAACCAGGCTCAATTCCGCGTCGTCCTCCAAGAGAAGACCAAAGCCCCGGGACATCGTCATGTCGAGATGCTCGGCAGCCACAACCCACACTCCAAAGTGACGATTTTCAAGAAAGACCGCATTCTGTACTGGATCGGCCAGGGTGCCCAGCCGTCTGATCGCGTCCACAATATGCTCGTGAAGGAAGGCGTCATCGAGGGCAAGATCACGCCCAAGCGCATGCCACGTCCAGTGAAAAAGGAGGAGCCTCCAGTTGAGGAGAAGCCGGCTGAGGAAAAGCCTGCCGAAGCTCAGGCAGGTAAAAAGGAGGAAAAAGCTTTGAAGGTGGAAGAGGCGGCCACCGAAGCCGCCCCAGTCGTGGCGAGCGCTCCCGCTGAGGCGACGACCCCCGCTGAAGTCGCTCCAACCGAGGCCCCGAAAGTCTGAGTAATCGGGGTTGACAGCGGCTCGTTTCTCAGGCTACGATGGTGCTACAACTGAATACCCTGCCTCCTCTCTCACGAGCTTTGGCGGGAAAGTCCAGAGACCTAAGGTGATGTCACAAGACAGATAAATCCTTAGCAGGAACGATGTTTGGCCATGTGGCCACATGTTTCGGTCTCCTGGAAAGGGAGATTTTTTGTTAATTTCACAACCGACTACTCGATAGCCGACAGCCGAAAACCAGAGGAATAATTTCTGAATCCTGAAAAAAGTTGTTGGTTGTCAGTTGTTTGTTGTCAGTTAGAGCAATATGCAGAATAAATCAGAGAAGTCTCAGCTCATCGCCGAAGTCGCAGCCAAGGCCAAGAGTTCAAAGGCACTGGTGTTTGCCAACTTCAAGGGCGTTTCGGTGAAGGATATCACGACGCTGCGTCGGAATCTTCGCGAGACGGGCTCGAGTTGGCAGGTGTTGAAGAAAACCCTCCTCAATCGCGCGCTGGATGAGGTCGGTGTGAAGGTGGACGCTCGTGTTCTCGACGGCCAGGTCGGCGTCGCGTTCTCTGTGGACGAAGTTGCGGCCGCCAAAACAATTGCCGATTTCATCAAGGCGCACAAGGACTCGACCCTCTCGATCGTCGGGGGCTCGCTCGGATCTGAGGCGTTGTCTGTGGAAGCAGTGAAGGCACTGGCTAAATTGCCATCCAAGGATGAGCTCCGGGCAAAGCTTGTCGGGACACTCCAAGCGCCGATCGCTGGATTCGTCCGGACCCTCTCGGGTAATCTCACGGGATTGGTCCGAGTGCTCGGTGCGGTGCGAGATGTCAAGGGTGCCTAATCAATTTGTAATCACGTAATCAGTACGCATATGTCAGAGGAAAAGAAGGAAGTCGTTGTGCCGGAGAAGTTCGAGAAGCTCGTCGCTGAGATCGAGAAGATGAGCGTACTCGACCTGTCCGAGCTCGTGGGTGTACTCGAGGAAAAGTTCGGCGTGTCAGCTGCTGCCCCGATGATGATGGGTGCCGCGCCAGCTGCCGCTGCTGAAGAAGTCGAAGAAAAGACAGATTTCGATGTCGAGCTCACCGCCGCGGGTCAGCAGAAGATCAATGCCATCAAGGCCGTCCGTGAAGTGACCGGTCTCGGCTTGAAGGAAGCCAAGGATCTCGTCGACGCCGCTCCGAAGGTCATCAAGGAGAAAGTCGCCAAGGCCGATGCCGAAGTGATGAAGAAGAAACTCGAGGAAGCCGGTGCGACCGTGACCCTTAAATAATCTCGCTCTTCAAGAGGTTTCAAAAAGGCCCCATACAAAGGGGTCTTTTGCTTTGGATTGTTTTTGTGTTACTTCAATATTTACATCCCGTGACGGCCGTTACAAGAAGTAAATATATTGCGAGCGGCGGTATTTGATGGGGAAAAATAAGACAATAAATGGAAAGCCGCATACCCGTGAATGATATTCCTTGTGGGTATGCGGCTTTTGTGCCCGGAGTCCGCCGAAGGGGTCATCTCTCCTAGAAAGAACCAACCACTCTTAGCGTTGGTTTTGGAGAGCTCGTTCGGCTTCTGCCTTGAGTATCGTGACGGTCCTATGACGCCACTTCTCATTGTCATCTGGGTGGAGGTCTTCAACTTGGAGAACATAACGGTCCTCGAAGACGTCGACCCTCGTAACCATCACGTTGTGGCCAGGGCCCGCATCGCCGGAGTAGATTTCCCGGATTTCTCCATCGAGGATGGAGAAGGCCTTGAGGGCCTTGATTTCATCCGCCACCACGTAGGTGGTCTCCGTCTGGGTCGGGAGGGAAGAGGCTACCTCCTTTTTGCTGCAGGCGCTGGTCACCAGCATGACCAGCAACAGAGGAACGATAGTGCGCATCATGATGCTACCTCCGAAATGGCTGCAATGCCCTGTTAAAGAGCTTGTCAGTAGGAACCCCTTGCTGGCACAACATACTAGCATATTTTTCTCACAGAGTCAACTGTACGTAAGAAATTGCTTGAGGAGTCTTCGCTTTGACCAAATGGAGGGGAGGGCGTAGAATGGAGCCGATAGAAACGATGGCTCAGAAGAGCCTCTTTTGTTTGTTTGCTAAAAATAACGCCTATGTCACTCGAAGTCGTGCTCGCGGTCGCCGTACTCATGCTCATCTGTATTGGCACGTATTTTGTCGCCGGCCGCTTGAAATTGCCGTATACAGTGCTGCTCGTCATCGTCGGCTCTATCCTGGTGCCACTCACGCATTTTGCATTCTTTCATTTCATCAAAAGTTTCGAACTGACTCCCGAGCTCCTCTTCTTTGTCTTTCTGCCGGTGCTCATCTTTGAGTCGGCCTACAACATGAACATGCGTGAGATGGCCGAAAATGTCCGATCGATCTCGTGGCTGTCAGTTGTGAGTCTTGTCGTTTCTGCCTTTTTCGTGGCGTTCGCGCTTTTCTGGGGACTCAAGCTTATCGGTTTCCCGGTGCCGTTCATGGCGACGCTCGTTTTCGGGGCGCTCATCTCGGCGACGGATCCGGTGGCGGTGCTCGCATTGTTCAAGGAATTCGGCGTGCCGCGCCGTCTCTCACTCATCTTTGAGGGGGAGAGCTTGTTCAATGATGGTACTTCGCTTGCTCTCTTTCTCATCGTCCTTGATGTAGCGATGGCCGGGTTCTCGGGACTCGGGAGCATACTCGAGGGTGTATTCATGTTTACGACGATGGTGCTTGGTGGTGGCATTTTCGGGCTCTTGATGGGGTTCGTATTTTCCAAGATCATCGGTAAAGTGCAGGATAATGAGCACGTTGAAATCACGCTCACCATGCTCGTGGCGCATCTCACCTTCATACTCTCCGAACTCATTTCGCATCATCTCGTCCTCTTCGGCCAAGAAATCAGATTTTCGTCGATTATCGCGACCGTGATGGCGTCGATGGTCATCGGCAACTATGGTCGGTTCAAGATTTCGCCGCGCGTCGAGGAATACATGGAGAAGTTCTGGGGGTACTTCGCCTTCGTGGCAAACTCGCTCGTTTTCATTCTGATGGGACTACTCTTTGCTGATCTTCCGATTCATTTTGATCAATTTATCGTGCCGATGCTCATGACGGTTGTGGTGGTGATGATTGGCCGAGGACTGTCCATTTATCCAGTCGTGGCTATGGTGAATCGACTGAAGAAAGAAGATCAGATTCCGATGTCGTGGCAGCATCTGCTCGCGTGGGGGAGTCTCCGCGGAGCGCTGGCGGTCACGATGGTGCTTCTCATCCCGGATACACTTACACTTCCAGGTTGGAATTATGACTTTACCGTGAAGGAATTCATCGCGGCCATCACGATTGGCTGTATCTACTTCACTCTCCTCATCAAAGCGACCTCGATCGGAGCGATGATCAAGAAGATGAAACTGTCGGATCTGACATCTCTCGAGACCGTGGAGTACCATGAGTGCTCGGCCCTGGTCTATCAGGAGGCGCTCGAGAAGCTCGCCGATTTCCATGAGAAAGGATACGTGAAGAGCGATGTGTTTGCCCGACTCAAACAAGAATACACGGAGCGTTACGAGAAGTCGGTAGCGGCCTGTCAGTCGCTCTTTACGGCGACCCCGAGCGACATGAACCGAGCACTGCAGATGTATGCTCTCGGCATGGAAAAGCGCTTTCTCCGCGAGCTCTACGTCTATCAGGAGATTTCCGAATCGGAATACAAGGAGATTTTGAACAAGATCGCGATTCAGACGTCGCGAGTTGAGGAGGGAAGGGAGCAAGTATCGCATCATGCGGAGCGCTTCCGTCAGGACTGGTTCGAGACACTTGTCATGTGGCTGCGGAAGAAGTTCCGTCCAAAACCAGTCAAACAGGAAATGCTCGAGGAATACCGTTACTATCGCGCCCAGGAAGTGGTGCTGGCCAAGGTGCTCCGGCGTCTAAAGTCACTCTCGGAACGCTTTCCAGGGCTCTACGGAGATGAGGCATCGACAACAGCCGTCATCGCACTGTATGAGGGACTCCGGGTGGATGCAGAAAAAAAGCGCGACGCCGTAGCAGCAAAAATTGGGACGGAGCTCGCGTATTTGAACGAGTCATTCGGTCGCTATGCGCTTTTTAAGACCGAAGAATGGATGCTCGAGGAACTCTTGGAAAATGCCATGCTTCCGCGCAAAGTGGGGAATATGCTCTATAATGAGCTGAAGGACGAAGCCTACTCGATTTAGCTAAACGACAATACTCTATGGATTTCTTCGGCATCGACATGGTGGAGGCAATCAAGACGATCGGGTATATTGGTCTCTTCGCGATTGTCTTCGCTGAGACAGGCCTTTTCCTCGGGTTCTTCTTCCCGGGTGACAGCTTGCTCTTCGTCGCGGGGGTGCTCGCGGCGCAGGGGTTCTTCTCGCTCCCGCTGCTCCTCGTGATCCTGTTTGTCGCGGCGTTCACGGGGAACATGGTCGGTTACTGGTTCGGGGCTTTGGTCGGTCCGAAAATTTTCTCGCGCGAAGATTCGCTCTTGTTTCGGAAATCCCATATCCTGAAAGCACAGGCTTTCTATGAACGCTATGGCGGCAAGACCATCGTCTTGGCTCGTTTCATTCCGATCGTCCGAACCTTTGCCCCGATCGTCGCTGGTGTCGGACGTATGCACTATGGCACATTCGCTTTTTTCAATTTCATCGGGGCACTTCTGTGGTCGGTGGGCTTGACGACTTTGGCCTACTATCTCGGGAGCTTGATCGAGGATATCGATCGATTCCTCCTCCCGATTGTCATCCTGATCATATTCCTATCGGTCTTGCCTGGTGTGTTCGAATATTGGCGCGACCGACGTCAGGCTTTGCGTCAGTCATAGACCACAGTCGCTTCGAAAATAACCGACGAGAGAGGTCGGTCTGGATCATCATTCCTGGTGACACCGGCTCGGTGGTCTCTGACTGGTCGCAGTCGGAAAGTTCCTATGGGGAGAGGCTCTTAGGACTTCCATTATTTGGTAAATGCGCTAAACTATTGCCATCTACCACAGCTCAACGAAGGGGGTAGTAAAATGGGTAAGGTTCTTTGTGCGCCTGCCACCAGCGTTGGCGGAGCGCGTTGGCGGTTTGCTATGGCTCTCCAAACAGAACCGAAGTCTGACGCATTGCCGCCAGTCCTCACTCCGGCCGATGGGATTGTGGACCCATCAGAGATTGTCCGGGTCGGGGATGGCCTTATGTACGTGCCACTTGGGGGCGGGGCCGGCTACTTCACGGAGCAGATACGTCTCCTCCTCCGCATCTCTTTCCGGATGTGGGGCGATTGAAGTTAGGCTCGTATCGAACGATACGGCATCAGGTCAATTAGACTGATGCCGATTTCTTTTATCAATCGATACGTGGCGCGCCGTCATCTCTCACTCATACTCATGTTGCCAATACGAAGCAACAAAAAACCGCCCCAGAGGGACGGAGTTTTGCTCGGTGGGAGAACGCCTTAGGCGCGGGTCACATTGACCGCGGCCGGGCCCTTCTCGCCGTCGACGACCTCGAAGCTGACGACATCGCCAACCTTGAGCTCATCGAACGTCACGCCGGAGAGCTCCTTGGAGTGGAAGAACAGGTCCTTCACTTCGCCTTCGCGAGCGATGAAACCGAATCCACGATCCGTGAGCGTCTTGATAGTACCAGTCATAATGGTGCTGCTCTATGTTCAATTAGTCTAGAAAGCGGGAAACTCGACTATATTCCTCGACTTCTATGCGTCCATACTAACAGCTTTCTCTGGAAAAAGCAAGCCCCGTTTTGAGCTTGTCCATGCTATAGTAGGGGTACTAATGTATACTTATGTCCAATCAATACCAGGGGAAATGCCATTGCGGGAAGGTCTCCTTCGAGGTTGAAACCGACCTTGCTTCGGTACTCGAGTGCAATTGTTCTCATTGCAGCATGAAAGGTCTGCTCCTCGCCTTTGTTCCAGGCGCTCAGTTCCGATTACTCTCTGGGGCGGATGATTTGGTGGAGTATCGCTTCAACAAGAAAACACTGCAGCATCTCTTCTGCCGAGTCTGCGGCGTCCAACCATTTGCGCGAGGGAAAGACCCAAACGCAGGTACTGAGACGGTGGCTATCAATGTTCGGACACTCACGGATGTCGATCTTGCGAAGCTCACGCTGACACCATTTGATGGGAAGAGTTGGTAAGAGGGAGAAGTTCGCGTATCTTGGCCTCGAGCTCGGTGGGTGTGTTGGCCGTCGGGACACCAGTCGCGATCAAGGCCGAGCGATCGTTCAAGCCCCAGGTGACGGCGATGATCTTTAGGCCGGCTTTTTGGCAGGCATCGATATCGCGTATCTCATCACCGATATATATGACAGCTGTCTTTTCGAGACCCTCTTTCGTGAGGGTTTTTTCGATCGTCTTTGCCTTGCCGAAGAGTGAGCTCTGATACACAAAATCGATAGTGAGGCCGAATTTCTCGATGAGCGCGAGGACTGTCCCGCGTTCGCTCGAAGAAATGATGCCGATCCGGTAGCCGAGGGCACGGAGAGCGATGAGGGTTTCATGGATACCAGGAAAGAGCTCGACCTCGGGGACGAGCAACCGATACTCCGCATGACCCCGCTTCAGAATCCTCGGGAGAAGCAAGACGCGCCAGCCGAGACGCCGGAACATCACCTGTTTCAGATGGAGCTTGCGCAAGGCAGGTACTTCGTCCGGTCGGATCGGTGCGAACCCGAACTGCGCCGCCAGCGTATTGTAGATGCGGAGAAAAACCGGCTCAATATCCACCAGCGTGCCATCCAGGTCGAAGATGACGGTCTTGTTCATATATTTTCAGGATAGCATGCCAGACGCGGAGAGACTGGAACCTTTCTTGAATGAAGTTTCTTTAGTGAAAGGCTAATGATTCTCCTCTTAGAAGAGAAAAGCCTTTCTCTATAGCTTGTATTTCTGGATCGTCGCCTTTTTTGTGTTCGGTAAAGACTTTTTGCAGCTCGTCTTCTGCAACCCATTCGAATTGAGAGTGATCTTCAGGATGGAGAGTGACATTTTCTAGAGAATCGGCAAATGCTGCATAGTAGATAATTTCTACAGAGTGGGAGCCTTTTATTTCGTTGAGATAGGTAAAAGTAGCAAAGGGGTCTCCGATGGTTGCCCTCTTGCCGAACTCCTCCATAATCTCACGCTCAAGTCCCTTGACGATATCCTCACCGTAATCAATATGTCCGCCTGGAAGCTCATAGACTCCGGGCAAGAATTTTTTGGTATCAGACCGTTTGGGGAGGAATACTTTTTCAATCCCATCAAAGTTGTGATGAATAAAGGCACAAGCCGTGATAACTTGCTGACCCCGGGCTGGTGTTTCGCTATCGTGTGAGATGTTTTCTACCATAGGATTGGATTTACTGAGGCTCTGGGACGATGTTGGAACTTATTTGATCAGTTCGATGAGTAGCGGGAACTCGGTGTAGGGCTGATTGTATGTGGTTGATCCCATATGACCATCATGACGTATGATGAGCCTACCGCCGAGGTTATCTGCCAGTATCTTCCCCTGAGTAGCATCACAACCCCATGGATCATTATCGGAATTGATGAAGATAAACTCTTCCGCATGGGCTTTAATGACATCCCAGTTTGGCTCTTTTTCATTCTTACCTCCCGCGTCTTCCCTGAGTAGTTTGGCATGTCCTGAGACGAGGAGTGCTTTCTTAATCTTGATATCAATATTCTCAAGAATACTGAGGATCACTTGAGCGCCAGCAGAATGACCAATGAGTACGGTTTCCTCAGTGAACGTACCTCCAGAGAGAATGAAAGGAATCCATTCTTTGAGATTTGGGTGCTCATCATTGGGTAGCTGAGGAAGCCACACCTCGTATCCAAATTTTTCTAATTCATCTTTCAGATACGAAAACCAGAACGCATCCTTTTTTTTCCAGTACCGTGGAGTATGATTGCATTTTTCATAAAATAATTTGCTGGGGAGGATGGGAATCTTACTCGCTTCGCTCTTTGAGAACCCCTCGGTTCTCAACACTCGCTGACTCGCTGCTCTCCGCAACAGGAAAACTTTCGTTTTCCCGACCCCCTTTCCCGTTCGATCCCATCCGTCCCATTATAAACAAAAACACCCGCAAGGGGTATCTTTACTTACAAAAGCTGGGCTTATTGGACGTGTTCGGAACGGTTGACTGGAAGAAGATTGCTCAGGAAATGAAGGGTGTCGAACGCTTTTATTGTATTACTTTCTTTAGATACTGTGCTAATTCCTCAGGTGAATGAAGTATTGCAGTGGCATTTGATTTTTTGAAGCGCTCTGACTCATGAAACCCCCACGTTACTGCTATCGTATGAATCCCTAGGCTTTTGACCTCCAGAATATCGCCCGTAGTATCTGTGACAAGATACATATCCTGTGGCTGGATGCCATTTTCTCGCATAAACTTCTGAATTTTTTCTTCCTTATGCCCTTCTATCTCAGCACCTAATATTTCTCTAAAATAGGTTTCCATGTGCTCACGCTCAAGGAGTTGTTGAATCACTGCAGTAAAGTTCGATGAAATGATAATGAGAGTAGCATCCTCGGCTATTTCAGTTACGCATTGTTTCATTCCTAAGAAAAAGTTGATATCTTTTTGATTTTCCAAATAGGCCTTAACAATGGCTTTCTGGAATATCTGCTTGCGTTCACCTCGAACACCAAAAGCCTCATAATTTTTCCATACGTTGCCTTCAGAAAGTTCCTTGAGCTGTTCGGCTGTTATAGGTGGCATCCCATGCTCTTGGTGTAAACGTTGGAGGATTCCCAGTATAAATGGAAACGAGTCAATGAATACTCCGTCAAAATCAAAGAGGATAACTTTTTTCATACATTCAAAACGATAGCTGGGGAGGATGGGATCGAACCATCGCATGGAGGCTTCAAAGGCCCCTGCCTTACCGCTTGGCTACTCCCCAATGAAATGCAGGCACGAGCGATTAGGGTGTAAGTATTAGAGAGAACAACTAATATGCTCTCTTTCTAGACCAAACCCCAGTTCTATTGCCTCTAGGAACTCTCTTGAACGAGCTGGCCGCCGAGCATGTGGATCGCCTCGTCGATGATGGCGGGGCGTTCAGCTGAGGCGACAGGTGCCTCAGTCGCGGCATCTTTCTCCGTGGTGATGCTCCACGGCGTATGAAACCCCAAAATCGTAACAAAGGCCTGGTCGAGTGTCAATCGATTCGTCTTCTGTTCGAGTCGTTCCTTGTGAAAGGGATACTTCACTTGGAGCATGAGCTTCTCGTTTTTGATGATAGGTGTGGCGGTCGAGAGCGCGACGCCGAGGGAGGCATTGAGCCGGAGCGCATGCGTCATGATGGTCGGCCACTGACGGAGTGCGAGGCCGAGATCGACTGTAGCATCAGTCTCGGCCAGTTTTTCCTCGGCAGAGGACAGCACTGAGGTGGGGGTCAAAGCTGACTTCTTGGGTGCGGCGGGAGCAGCTAGAACGGACGGTGATCGCTCGGGAGTGACTACTTTCGGCTGGCTCACGGGCGCCGCCAGAGGCGTGACTTTCGGTGCAGCTGAAGCTATAACGGGCGGCTGTTCGCTTTGGATGAGCTTGACGAGTGCGATCTCGATCGGGAGTTCGGGGAGAGGGGAGACCTTGATGAGGCGATCCGCTTCCTGGAAACGCTCGAGGCACTCGACGATACGGCTGGAACCGAGGGTCGTGGCGAGTGTGAAGAGCTCGGCCTTTTCTTCTTTCGTGAAATCATCGATGAGTTTCTCCGCTGTTGCCCTATCGACGGATGCGAAGAGGAGCTTGCGGCAGTATTCAAGCAGCGACAGGGTGAATCCGGCGAGCTGGGCCCCCGTGTCTCTCAATTCTGCGACGGTCGCGAAGGCACGTGTCAGATCGCGCGTGGCGATAGCACTGATGAGCGCATGATTGGCAGCCAGGGTCGTCGTCCCGAGGAGGAGGGCGACGCGGGCCGCATCGATCGGGGACTCTTCGAGCGTCGCGATCTGAGTGAAGAGCACCTCGGCATCGCGCATACCACCTTGGGCGGTGCGGGCGATCAAGGTGAGGGCGTCCTTTTCAACCTTAAGTTTTTCAGCCTTGGCAATTTTCTCGAGTTTCTGCACGATCATCTCCACGGGGAAGCGTCGGAGATCGAGGCGGAGCGTGCGGGAGAGGATGGTCTCTGGGACTTTGGCGGCGTTGGTGGTGGCGAGGACAAAGACGACATGGTCCGGCGGTTCTTCAAGTGTCTTCAAGAGGGCATTCCAAGCACCGATGGAGAGCATGTGGGCCTCATCAATGATATAGACTTTGTGGCTCCCGAGGACGGGTGCACTGGTGACGGTTTCGCGGAGTTCGCGGATATTGTCGACACCGGTATGTGAGGCGGCATCGATCTCGATGATGTCGAGCGATCGACCGTCAGTGAACGCGAGGCAATGCGGACACTCGCCGCAGGGCTCGAAACTGTTCCGATTCGAACAGTTGAGGGCCTTGGCGAAGAGGCGCGCCAAAGTCGTCTTGCCGGTGCCGCGCGGGCCAGTGAAGAGAAACGCATGGGCGAGCTTGTCGGTGAGGAGACTCTGGGTGAGGACGGTGACCGCGGTATCTTGGCCGATGACGTCTTTGAAACGGAGCGGGCGGTATTTACGGTAAAAGGTTTCGGACATAGTTCTTGGGTTTGTCAGCAGTGACTCTCATTATACCTTTCCTGAGGGTGAAACAAAACCCCGCTTTTGGGCGGGGAAAAAGTCAACGCCGGAACGCTAACTTTTTTAGGAGTGAACCCTTCGATACACTCAGGGTGATTTTCAAGAGAAAATCATTTCTTGAAGACGAAGAGCTTGTAACCGACGAAGTTCCAGACGAGCGATACGCCGGTGGCCATGAGCTTCGCGAAAAGCACCCACAGTCGTTCGCTCAGGCCGAAGAGGGGAATGACATTCCCGGTGATGAGCGTGAGGATGCCGCCGTTGATGCCGATACCGATGACACTGATGATGAGGAATTGGGAGAACTTGAACGGTTCCTGCTGAGTCTTGGTCTTGTCCTCAAAAGTCCAGTACTTGTTCATGAAATAGCTGTTGATCACAGCGACCGAAAAAGAAATTGCATTGAGGATGAAGAGCTCATAACCGTGCGTAATCCCAGTCACGGTGACCAGCCCGTAGAGGACAGCAAAATCTATCCCGGTGTTGATGCCACCGACGATGACGAATTTCGAGAATTGCTTCACGAGACGGATGATTCGATCCTTCGGCCAAACTGAAACCGTTTCCGCGGGTACGACAGGAACGTCCATGATGAGAATTACGATTGTTGATTAGCGGCCCTCAGCGATTTCTTTCTCGATGGCTTCCATATCCTTCACCCAGGCATCGAGCGGGGAGGGTTCAGTGCTCGGGGCAACGACAGGCGCAACAGGTGTTTCAATCACAGGATCCGAAGCCGGGGCGGCGAGATCTTTTTTCCAGTCAGTATTAAGGTGACGCTTGCTCGCTGGTTTCACGACCGGGGCGGGAGCACCGAGGGCACCTTTCTGGAGGATGTTCTCAATTGCGACCCAAGAGGATGTGAGATCGCGCGGCATCGTGACGGCGACTTCATCACCTGGTTCGGCGCGGAAGTAGGTGATCGAAGCGAGGAGTACGCGGAATGGTTCACCCTCGACGACGATATGATAGTTGCCATTCTCGTCTTGACTGACGATACCCAACGCATGGCGCCGATCGATGGGCCCGATCTGTTTATAGATGAATGAGCCGTCTGGGGTGATGGTGAGCTTCAACATGTCACCTTCGACGAGCTTGGACTTGGATGCATAATTGGCCGGGACCGGATACTGCTTGCCGTCGGTACCGAGCATTATTTGACCGTCGAATGTCCCCTCGATCACCGTCCCGAGAGCGTCATCGTCGGACTTCTTCGGGCGACCGGTCTTTTTCTTGCCTTCGATCTGGAGCAACATCGCCTTGGCACCCTGGATAGTGCGCTCGGCATTCAAAATCATATCCCGGAGAGCCTGGATTTTATTGCCTTGGTCCGGCGCAGATGATGAGTTCGGTTCAGTGGAAACGTCAACCATACGTTTTATATTTTCTTTGTTTTTATCGGGAAACTTTCTACTTCGTTTTCCTGTCTAAAATTATACAAGACATATTTGTCAACTGCAAACAACTCTGAGTCTGGGAGTCGACTGGATTATTCAACAACTCAGCACCACCCTTGACAAAATATGGTAATATGCGTTAATATGAGGCGTCTTCAAATCTGATAATTATCAATGCTTTTTATGGCTGAAAGAAGGAAACCGATCGATCTCGTCCACCTGTCAAGCGCCCGCTCTGCCGAAGAGCTGTTGGGGATGCTGCTTTCGTCTTTTCCGGAGCGTTCGGGTGTCATCACTCGTCTGCGTTATGGGGTCACTGATGGCCAAGAAAAGACGCTAGAGGAAATCGGTACCGTGCACGGCATCACCCGCGAGCGAGTTCGCCAAATCGTCGATGTCATCATGAAGCGGATAAAGGAAATCATGGTCCGTGCCGATGATCATCGGCTGGTGAAGCAGGTGATCGAGACGGTCGCGGCTGCGGGCGGTATCATGCCGGTGCATGAACTGCTGAGTCGCCTCGGTGGCGGCAAGACTTCGGAAGAGAAAGCGCTCCTCTCGCTCCTCCCGACCTTCCCTGGACTTCAGATCGACAAGGAAACTGCCAAGCGCAAGTCGATTGTCACGGTCAAAGGATTTTCGATGGACAAATGGGAAGCGTTGCATGCGATGGCGGTCAAATTGCTCCAGACGGCCGATGAAGTACAGTCGCCGGAGAATTTCTATGCGCTGTATGTGAAACAGACCGGTGACACAGAGCTGACCAAAGACGTTTTCGAAGCGTTCATCGCGCCATCGGCAGAGATTGAGAAGAACGCCTTCGGTCGTTATGGTTTGAACCATTGGAGCGCTGTGCGTCCGCGCGGGACTCGTGAGCGTGCCCACCTCATCCTCCAGGTGATGAAAAAGCCGCTCCATTTCCGTGAGATTGCCCGGCTCATCGACGAGCATGGCCTGTACAAAGCCGGGAAGAAAACACATCCGCAAACAGTCCACAATGAACTCATCAAAGATCAGCGTTTTGTTTTGGTCGGTCGCGGGACCTATGCGCTTTCGGATTGGGGCTTCCAGCCAGGGACAGTCCGCGAAGTGCTCTCGTCTATCTTGAAGGAACATGCGGCACCGATGACACGGGAAGAGCTGCTGAAGGCCGTCATGAAAGTCCGCCAGGTGAAACGTTCGACGGTCATCATCAACCTCAATAGCTTTTTCACGAAGGTCGGGAAGAACATCTATTCGCTTTCAGACAAACAACGCTGATTTGTTTGCGTCTGCGTCTGTCGGCTAGGTAATTTGTGCGAGGGGATAGGATTTTCTTTCGGACCGATGTAGTTCGGACATTTTGCTCCCGAGTGAAAACTCTTTATACTATTGGGAGAGGAGACAGCGTTCTCCATAACGAGTGATATCCCGGCATGGCCGAATTTTTTTACAACCTGTTCACGATCGCTTCCGTGGCGAGTGATGTGTGGTTCTATATCATCCCATTCGTCTTCTATCCGGTTTTCATGTTCCTCTGGATGGACAGTCGGAATGATATATTTGGCAGCAAGATCGAGTGGGTGCTGCTCGAGATCATCGCGCCGAAATTGTTGGAGAAGAGTCCACACCCGATGGAGCTGATTTATTCCGGGTTTGCTGGAGTGATCAAGACGTCATCCGCGTATGAGGAATTCATCCTGGGAGAATTACCGGTCACGTTTTCACTCGAACTCGTGAGTACTGAGGGGAAAGTACACATGTACATCCGGACGCAGAAAGCCTTCCGCAATCTCGTCGAAGCTCATTTTTACGCGCAGTACCCGGATGTCGAGATTGTCGAAGCGGAGGATTATGCGAAACAGGTGCCGCGGACGGTTCCCAACAAGGACTGGGATTTGTGGGGGACGGAGTTCAAACTCCTCAAGCCCGATCTCTATCCGATACGGACCTATAAATTTTTCGAAGAATCGGTGACCGGGAAAATGCTCGACCCGATGGCGGGGTTGATTGAAACCATGGGCAAGCTCGGTCCGGGCCAGCATCTCTGGCTACAATTCCTCGCGACACCGGTGAAAGAAGACTGGGGGCCCAAGAAAGGTGCGTTGACCATCGAAGAATTTCTCGGTCATGAGGAAGTGGAGAGCCCGGGGATTTTCGCGCGTGTTTGGCATGACTTGGCGGATGTCTTTCATAATCTCTTCTCCGGCCTGATGGGGAGCGAGTTGACGTGGACCAGTCAGGAGGAAGCGGCCAAAGCCGAAGAGCAACCCGTCGAATTCCGGCTCACCCCCGGACAGAAGGATATCCTGAAAGCACTCGAGAGTAATATCGGAAAACCGATGTTCAAAATCAAGATGCGTCATATTTATCTCGGGAAGAAAGAACATTTTTCTAAAGCGACCGGCGTGTCGGCGTTCATCGGGGCGATCAAACAGTTCAATGATCTCTCGATGAACAGTATGATCCCGGATGATATGACGAAGACCTATGCGAGCTATGTCATGGTCGAACCGCGCCTCCGGTATCGGCAGCGGCGGCTTTTCCGGCGGTACATCACACGCGATACTGATCCTCAGGAGAACCGTTTTATGTTTTCGTCTGAGGAAATGGCGACGATCTACCACCTCCCCGACATGCAGGTACTCGCTCCGTCGCTCTCTCGCGTGATGACGAAGCGAGGTGGCGCGCCGGGCAATTTACCGGTACAATGATGAACACTCCAGTCGTCCTGCTCGGGAGGGTTTGCGGGTTATAAAGATCAACGCATCTTATTTATCAGAGAAATATGTCAGAGCTCGATACCAATCCGATCACCGTCTTTGCCAAGACTAATTTCCGAAATCAGGAGCGAGTTTTCGGAATCAAGGCGGATGATCGCCGTCGGCATATGTATATCCTGGGAAAGACGGGTATGGGCAAGACGAACTTGCTCGAGAATCTGGCTATCCAGGATATCCAGCAGGGGCATGGAATCTGTTTCATCGATCCGCACGGTGATGTCGCTCTGAAACTCATCAAGGCGATCCCACCGGAACGTATCAACGACGTGATTTATTTCGACCCGGCAGACCAGCATTTTCCGATTGCTTTTAATGTGCTCGAGCAGGTGGGTGCCGACCAGCGTTCAGTCGTCGCATCCGGCCTTGTCAGTGTTTTTAAGAAAATCTGGGCGGATTCGTGGGGTCCGCGACTTGAATATATCCTCCGCAATGCCATTCTTGCATTGCTCGAATATCCTGGTGCGACACTGCTCGGCGTGATGCGCATCCTCGTCGATAAATCGTATCGTGAGCGTGTGATGGAAAAGGTGACGGATCCAGTCGTGAAACAATTCTGGACCGTCGAATTCGCTGGATGGAATGAGCGTGTGCTTCAAGAAGTCATCTCACCGATTCAGAACAAGGTCGGACAGTTCACGTCCAATAGTTTGATCAGAAATATCATCGGACAGCCGACAAGTGCGTTTGACGTGCGGAAAATCATGGACGAGCGGAAGATCCTGATTATGAATCTCGCCAAGGGCAAGATCGGCGAGGACTCGACCGCACTCCTCGGTGCCATGATGGTCACGAAGATCCAGCAGGCCGCGATGAGCCGAGTCGATACTGTCGAAGAAGACCGGAAGGATTTTTATCTCTATATCGACGAGTTTCAGAATTTCGCTACTCTTTCATTTGCGAATATCCTGTCGGAGGCGCGCAAGTACCGACTCTCTCTTATTCTCGCAAATCAGTACATCACCCAGTTCGAAGAAGAGATTCGTGATGCAATTTTTGGTAACGCTGGGACGATTATATCTTTTCGAGTCGGGGCCATGGATGCAGAGTTTCTCGAGAAGGAATTTGAGCCTGTGTTCATGTTGAATGATATGGTCAACCTGCCCAAATATCAGATTTATCTGAAGCTCATGATTGATGGGATTGCCGGGGATGCGTTTTCGGCGACGACTTTACCGCCAATTCTCGTCGAAACAGAAGGTATCGATGAGAAAGTGATCGCAGTGACCCGCGAACGCTATGCATCCTCGCGAGAAGAAGTGGAGGAAAAGATCCGGCGTTGGACGGGCATGCTTACGGACGAAGAGAAACAAGCTCTCCGTGCCCCCGTGCCAGTTTCCTCAGCTCCGCGACCGTCGTCTGCCCGGCCGACTCAACGTACCGCCACAGTCGTTACCCGTCCAGCTGTCCGTGAACGGGTCCCGGCGCATGGGACCGAGAGTATTGTAAAGAGTCGTGACCGGGCGACTGATGTCGCGACGCCGCAGCCTGTCACCCAGCCGATCGCGCCGCAGCCGATCAGAGTGAAAGAACCCCAATCTCCAGACGTGGTAACGAAACCAAAGGCGATCACTGAAGCCATCTCAACACCAACCGCTCCCTTGGTCACTGCTCAATTTGAAAAACCGTCCGTCAGTAAATCTCCAGCACCCGAGGTGGTACCGGTGGTGATGGCGCCATCTCCGAAGCCAGCGGTCGTACCAGCGATTGAGACGTTTGAAGCTGCAGAGGGAACGCTCGCAACCGAGGCGCCGGTCGAGATCCCTGAGAAAGTATTGTATCCCGCTGTTTGCGCGACCTGTAGCCTAGAGATCGAAGTCCCTTTTGTACCCGATGCTTCGCGTCCGACTTTTTGTAAGGATTGTCTGCGCGACTACCAGCGGGCTGTCGCACGGGAACGAAACCAGATAGCTGGGAAACCTGTGGTTGCTGGTGCTTCATCGGCTGAGCCGATACACGAGCAGCCCCGACGCACGACGGAACACCGTTCCTACGTCCCTGCCCAATATCCTCTGCGGCTTTCCCAGGCGCAATACATCGAACCCAAGAAATTCAAATCGCTCCGCCGTAAGCCCGATATCAATGTGAGCGCTGTGCGTGCGCTCATCGACGAGGCACGGCAGGGAAAAGACGAGGAGGCTTGATTCCCTGAGAGCCGATTCAATTTCTCAACGCTAATAAAGGGCAGAAACAAGCGCTTGTCTCATAAAATATCCAGATTTTTGTTGAAAACATCTCAGGGCTCGTTGGGTTATCGTGATAGCCCACCCTGCCCGAAATGCTACGCATACCGTTGCAGGCGGGCTCACTTTTCGATTTTTTCATCTCACAATCTGAATATTTTCTCGAGACATGAGATCTTGAACAGGCTCTCTGATTCTGATAGTCTGATCAACCCCAGGATTTCGGCGTCTGTTTGATAACCCTTCTTGCCGGTAATTGGTATTCGATGGATCACAAAGCGGAAAAGATCGCCGTCCTCGTCTCGGGCGGAGTGGATAGCTCTGTCACCCTCGCGCTCCTCAAGGCGGCGGGTTTTGATGTGACGGCGTTTTACATCAAGATCTGGCTCGAGGAGGAACTGGCTTTTCTGGGGGATTGCCCGTGGGAAGAAGACCTGGCGTATGTCCGCGCCGTGGCGGAAAAGCTCGGTGTGCCGCTTGAAATTGTATCGCTCCAGAAAGAGTACTGGGAACGAGTGGTCGCCGTCGCGATCGACGAGGTGAAAGCTGGGCGGACGCCGAATCCTGATATGCTCTGTAATGCCCGGATCAAGTTCGGTGCTTTTTATGATGCGATTGGGGACGGGTACACTAAGGTTGCAACGGGGCATTATGCTCAGACGGATGCATCGGTCAATTTCGACACGCAGTTTTCTCTCCCTGATCGTTTACGCTCGCGGTCGTTCAAAACTGTGCCGCTGGAATTGATGGCGCCACGATTTCTGAAACGCGCCATCGATCCAGTAAAAGATCAGACCTATTTTCTCTCTCAGCTGTCGAAGTCACAGCTGTCCCGGGCGCTGTTTCCGATCGGTCAATATACCAAGCCAGAGGTCCGGGCGCTCGCGGAGAAATTCGCCCTGCCGAATGCCAAGCGTCGTGACAGTCAGGGAATTTGCTTCCTCGGAAAAATTCCGTTCGATGAATTCCTTCGCCATCATCTCGGAATAAAAAAAGGCCCGCTCGTCGAGTTCGAGACGGGGAAGGTCTTGGGTGAGCACAGTGGGTTTTGGTACTTCACGATCGGACAGCGCGAGGGGATCGGACTGTCGGGTGGACCCTGGTATGTCGTGGCCAAGGACACAGCAACGAATACTATTTTCATTTCTCATGCCGAACACCGTGAAGAACGGGCGCGGGCGAGTTTCACTGTAACTGATCTGAATTGGTTTGGTGAATTGCCAGAAGATGGCGCCGAGCTTTCGGTGAAGCCTCGTCATGGACCGAAAGAATACGAGTGCCAGGTACAGTGGCGAGACGCAAAGACGCTGGAAGTATTTCTCCAAAAAGAAACCGACACCGGGGTGGCGTCGGGGCAGTATGCGGTATTTTACCGTGGTGACTATTGTTTGGGCGGGGGAGTGATCATTTGATCAGGTTGAGGATGACCTGCCTCACCCGTTTGGATGCGGCGAGAAGGTCATTCTTCAGTCCAGTTTCGTCTTCTGAGGTCGAAATTACAGATGATGCGAGGAGGGTATCCTCATCTAGAAAAATGCAAAGCGATGAAAGAGAAAAAGAAAGCATTTCGGGCAAGGAATGTTGATCGAACAGACGATGTCCCACGAAGACTGTTTCCCCAGACACGGATACGAGCAAAAGGTGTGGGTTTCGAGTCGGTGCATCGAAGCATCCATGAGTGATTTCGCTCACGCGTTGTATGATGGAATGGAATTCGGTTAGCGATAATCTTTTCATGACATCGCCAAACGCTACCGATATGGTAATGTGAGCAGGACTCTGGTCGAAGACTACAGGTAATAATGCCCTATCAGGGAGCGGGTTCGAACCTGAGTACATTGGCACGGCAAGTCTGCTGCACCATCTCTGTTCCCCACTGTCGTATATGGGATGTACGGCTGTTTCAAGCTGAAGGTAGCGCATGTCTTTCTCCTTGACTGCAGTTGATGGGAAGGTGCTGGGTCATTCATGCCTGGTTCGGCATGAAGAAAAAGTCTACAATGACATGAACACTATGTCAATCCGGCGAGAGAAAATTGCATTCTTTGAGCGAGTACTGCTTGATTTCTTCCGGAAAGCTGGGCGGGAGCATTTGCCGTGGCGTCGCCCAAAGATCACCGCGTATGAAGTCTGGGTGTCGGAGATCATGCTCCAGCAGACGCAGGTGTCGCGCGTCATCGGCTACTACACGCGTTTCCTTGAGCGCTTTCCGACCATTGAATCATTGGCGCAGACGAGTTGGGAAGAATTCCTCCCGTATTATGAGGGCCTGGGCTATTATGCCCGCGGCCGGAACATGCTTTCCGCGGCCAAAGAAGTCGTCGCTAAGCATCAAGGGAAATTCCCTCGGGATGTCGAAGTCTTGCGAGGACTTCCAGGTATCGGACCATATACGGCGGCGGCAATCATGAGCTTCGCGTATGGCGATCGGCATTTGGCTTGGGACACGAATCTGAAACGTGTCGTGGGGCGATTCTTTCTTGGAAATAGGAATGCGGTGATTGATACGGACTACTTTGAGTCAAAGTTTACCAGTTCGAGAAAATCGTTGAATGCGGCACTGATGGACTTTGGCAGCGCGCTCTGTGTTGCTCGACCAAAGTGTGAAGCATGTCCCTTGCGATCCCGTTGTCTCTACACTCGAGAAGGCGGAAAACAAGAGAAGAGAAAGATGGCAGGGAAAATGTTACCCCGGCAGGATTGGGCAAGAGCGGAAGCGGTCGTCATCCTGCATGATAAACACCGGGTCTACTATTCCTCGAAGCGGACGGTATATGCGCCATTTGTCCTTTCAGCAGGTTACAATACGCGGGCCGACATCAAAGCCTTTTTCCTGAAGCATTATGGGTTGACTCTGGCTGTCCGGCCGCCGCATGCGAAACGCGTCGAGGGTCAGCAGCCGAAGATCTTCGTCCACGCTCAGATCTTGCTCGGTCAGCCGACTTTTCGCGCTTTCGCCGCCGCTGAAATCACGGGGAAACATTGAATCATCCGCACCAGTTTTCTTGGGCGCTATTCTCCGCTATACTGTGGGTGATAGGCGCAAAACGAAACGTATGCAAGTCCGCCATCTCAATGTCTACTTTTTCTTTCTGATCATGCTCCTGGTGGGTGTGACGGTGTTTTTCATTTTTCAGCCATTCCTCACCGCGATCGTCGCCGCCGCGATCCTCTCAGTACTCTTTCGGCCGACGTACCAGGCACTCCTCCGGATATCGCCGGGACGACCAGGCAGCGCCTCATTCCTCACTTGTCTCTTGGTTGGGGTCATCATCGTCACGCCGGTACTTTCGGTGCTCTCGCTCGCGATCGCAGAGGCGAATCATCTCTACCATACGATCGCTGAGGAGCGTTCATTCATCTCGGTGGTAGAAGTCGGGGTGCAGTCGATCCAAGAGACGTCGCTGGGTCAGATCGTGTTCAAGGATTCCGCGTTCACGACCGAGAGCATCATGGAGGATATCCGGCAGTTTAGCCAAAATGCCCTGGGGTTGCTCCAGGCGGCCTATCAGAGCGTGACGCACTTTGTTTTCTGGGTCTTCGTGATGTTCTTCACCCTCTTTTATTTCCTCATCGATGGCGATCGGGCCTTCCGTCGGCTGATCCAGCTGTCTCCGCTCAAGACCGAACATGAGACTCTGCTCGCGGCCAAGTTTATCTCCATCAGCCGGGCGACCCTGAAAGGGACCATGGTAGTCGGTGCGATTCAGGGGCTCCTCGGCGGTCTCGCATTTTGGATTGTCGGCGTGCCTTCACCCGCGATCTGGGGACTGCTCATGATTCTCCTCTCCATCATACCGCTCGTCGGTTCGGCTCTGGTCTGGCTACCGGCAGGCATCATCCTGCTCCTCTTGGGACAAGTCTGGCAAGGGGCCTTTATCCTCGTCGTGGGTTCGGGTGTCATTTCACTCATCGACAATATCCTCCGGCCGAAGCTTGTCGGCAAAGACACGCAGATGCACCCGCTGATGGTGTTCTTTGCGACCTTGGGCGGTATTTCACTCTTTGGTTTGCCGGGTTTCATCATCGGACCGATTATCGTCTCGCTTTTCATGGCGCTCGGTGAGATTTACTCCATCGAATTCAAAAATCAGTTGGCGGAATACAACAACGACTAAGTTATGCCCACTGCGTGGCAGTCGTTCCCACTCTCGATTGATCCGGTCGCCTTGATGGTTGGCGGTCTGCCGGTGACCTGGTATGCGATATTTTATATTGCGGGGGTGTTTGTCGCCGCAGTCTATTTCGTGTGGCTCGCTCGTCGGGCAGGGTTGCTCGCCGATGCCGATGCGACGGTCGAAGTGATCGTCAGTGTCCTGTGGGGCGTGCTCATCGGCGCCCGACTCGGGTATATTGCATTTTATGGCGGGCCAGACTTTATCAGCGAGCCGTGGAGGATCATCTTGCCGTATGATTTCGACCAAGACCGGTGGGTCGGCATCCGGGGAATGAGTTTCCACGGCGGCCTCATTGGTGGCGCAGTGGGGCTCTTCATGTTCACTCGCGAGCGAAGGCGCGGATTCCTCCCGTTCTCGGATTCCCTCGTTCAGGCTGTGCCGTTGGCCATCATTTTCGGCCGAATCGGAAACTTCCTCAATCAGGAGATACTTGGGCGTTCGACCAGTCTGCCGTGGGGGATGTATTTCCCAGGCTCGGGGTCGCTGCTCCATCCCGTCGTACTCTATGAGGCGGCAACCGAAGGGGTGATTTTGTTCCTGGTGCTGGCGGCCCTGAAGCCGCTCCAGATGGCGCCGGGGCGCATGACGGTGGTCTTTCTGTTCCTCTATGCGGGTATCCGTTACCTGATGGAATATTTCCGTGCCGTTCCACACACACTGGTCTTTGGTATATTCACGACCGGCCAAGCCCTTTCCGTGGCGTTGGCGCTCTCTGGAGCGGTCATCCTCCTGGCGACCCGGAAACGCGTGGTATACTGAAAACAACACTCTATGGAAAAGAAACACGGCATCATGCTCGCGGTTGGTCTCGTCGTTATCGTTGGCGGTCTCATCTGGTGGGGGCTGCATGAAGACGGAACAAAAGCGTCACTCGATCAGTCCGTCACGACCTATTTTTATGGCGAGACCTGTCCGCATTGTCTCGATGTTCAGAAATTCCTCGATGAGAATAAAGTCGCGGAAAAGTTCAGTTTCGTGAAGCGTGAAGTGTGGAGCAACCGGTCCAATGCGGCGCTGATGCGCGAGGCGGCCGGCATCTGTGCCTTGAATAGCCAAGAGATCGCTGTGCCGTTTGTTTTTTCAGCCGGCCAGTGCCTGGTCGGGACGCCCAAAGTCATCGAATTTTTCAAACAAAAAGCCGGTATCTGAACTCATGCGCGAAATCGTCCCGCCCAAAGCGAAGCCTATATCGCACGCCAAGATGCTCTTCGATGGCGTAGCGCATGGTCGCGAATACTGCTCACCGCGGCCGGGTTCGGCACCACGTCCACTTGTTTCACCGGCGATGATTCGGGCGAGGCGTCAATTGGATGCGGTGTTGTTGAGAGAATCAACTGCTTCTCACAGCCGTTTTTTCGGGTTCCAGCGTCGGTGGAAGAAATGGATGCTCTTTCGGCGGGTGTTCGTGATTTCGCGTCGCATCAGTCGTCGTGTCGGACGGCTATTGCCAGCGCCAGGGAATCTGTCGCCGAAAAAAGCGCTCTATGCCTCGCTCTTCGCGGGGGTGAGTTTCGGCATGGTGTCGATGTCGGTCATCCAGGATGTGAGCGGAGATGAAGCCAATGCGGGTTCGCCGGCACCGGTGGCGGCCGTGGCTGAGTCGGATGAAACCTCGAAAATCGCCAAAGAACTCTCCGAAGAGAAGAAGAAGTATGATCCGAATGACGATCTCTTTCTCCAGTTCTTCAGCGAGGCTGAGAAGGAGGAATACCGCGATCAGATCCAGGAGCTCGTCAAAGGCTATCCGATCGAAGACATGCTGCCGTACATCCTCGAGAAAGACCGGATCGTGGCAGCTTTCCTCATCGGTATCGGCAAGAAAGAGAGCAATTGGGGGAAACGGGTCCCGGTGCTCGATGGTCAGGACTGCTTCAATTACTGGGGCTATCGGGGGGTGCGGCGATTGATGGGAACAGGTGGGCATACCTGTTTCAATAGCCGCAAAGACGCGGTCGATACGGTCGCACTTCGGATCGAGTCGCTCATCTACTCGTCCAAAATCGACACCCCGGCCAAGATGATTATCTGGAAGTGCGGCTACAGCTGTGACGGCCACTCTCGAGAGAGCGTCCGGAAATGGATTGCCGACGTGGACATGTATTTCAAGGAGTTGAACCAAGCTGAGGGTGGTCCGATCGATTAGCTCGGTCAAAATCCTGGAGTCTTGACTTACTGATTTTATATGTCGTAGTATCGACTGCCTTAGCGGGCAGTTTTATTGCTTGTATAAGCCAGAAAGTCGTATTTTTTTGGCAAAAAACCTTTGACCGAGCGAGCTGAAAATGCTATCCTCAGGTTTGTGTCCCAAGTGGGATTCGCCAGAAAAAGATGTATTCTTAACGTTTTTCTATGCGTATTTTCCGGGGAGTTTCGGTCGTCTGGCAGCGCAAGAATCAAGGTCGAATACTCCAACCTTGCCAGGCCCTCAGCCTCGTTGGTCTGTTGTTTCTTTCCTTTAGTCCGGTAGCAGTCGGGTCAAGTAATCCAGACACGGACGTGCAGCCGAATTCCGCGAGTCGTCAGGTGAGTCTCTGTGATTGGCAGCGGGACTATGACTTCTTCACCGATACGGCGAAGACAGAGAAAGTCGAGTCGTCACCCTGCGAACAAGTATTCCCTCAGTCGGCGGGATCCAGGAGTGCCGACTCGTCACAGGAGAAGACAGTGAGCCATGAAAAAAAAGCGTTCGAGGCCGAGCTCCGAGCCATCGTCAAGGGCTACCCGATCGAAGTGATGGTCCCTGTGATTGCGGAGTATGATCGGGACATCGCGGGTCTCATCGTCGGTATCGCCAAGAAAGAGAGTAATTGGGGCAAACGCGTCCCGCGGACATCCGGCGGGGACGACTGTTTCAATTATTGGGGGTACAAAGGGGCAGGCGCGCGCGGTGTCGCGATGGGGCATGGCTGTTTCGGCGAATCAGCGGAGGCGGTGCACGCGATCGGTGGTCGATTACAAGAGCTCACGCGACTTCGGCAGACGAGCGAACCAGCCAATTTGACCATCTGGAAATGTGGTTCGTCTTGCGCGAGTCATTCGCCTGAAAGCGTCCGGAAGTGGATCTCGGATGTCGACTTGTATTTCCGCGCCATCGCTCGGAAATGACAGTGTCGAGTCCTGGGGCCGGATGAGGTTGAGGTGGCCGCGGTGACGATCGGGTAGGGTGCTCCACGGTTACATTGGTGGGGTGGTATACTAGAGACAAAAGAAAATCCCATGCACTGGCTTACTTTCGCGCTTGCGGGCTATTTTTTCAATGCGGTCACCGTTCTCTTCGATAAGTTTCTCCTGGCTGGCCGGATCAAGGAGCCGGTAGTGTATGCCTTTTTCGTTTCTATCCTGTCGCTCTTCGCGATTGTTCTCGTACCATTCGGTTTTCAACCGATCCCGTGGCAGACAGTGGTCGTGTTCGTGATCTCCGGTATGCTGTTCCTCTACGGCTTGGTGGCGTTTTATAATGCCGTGCAGCGCAGTGAAATCTCGCGTGTTGCACCGCTGGTCGGTATCACGGTTTCCGTCATCGCGGGTGTCGCCTCGCTCGCGTTCGGTCCGGCGGCCTATGTCACGCTGTCTCCCGGCCACTTCTTCTCGCTGCTGCTGATCCTGGCTGGGGCTTTCCTCATCGCGTTTGACCTCCCCCTGAAGAAGAATGATGCGCTCATGAAGTCGACCCTCTTGGCCGGGGCACTCATGGCGCTCTCGCTCCTCTTCTTGAAGACCGGTTATCGGAATGCGGATTTCGTGAACGGCCTCCTCTGGTCGCGGCTGGGATTCATCATTGGTGGCTTCAGTCTCTTCATCATTCCCGACTATCGCCGCGTTATCCTGGAGAACACGCGTGGCCTCTCTTCATCCAATCGGCGCGACGTCTCAACCGGGATTCTCTTTGTCCTCAACAAGATCTTCGGCGGGATTGCGACTTTTTTCCTGACTTACGCGGCCTTCCTCGGGCCGGTGACCTTTATCCAGGCGTTGAACGGCGTCCAGTATGCCTTTGTGCTTGTCCTCGCGATCCCGCTCGCGTTCCGCTACCCGAAGGTCTTCGAGGAGAAGCTCTACTTCTGGGATTGGTTCCAAAAGGGGTTGGCCGTCATCCTTATCGCGCTTGGGATGTGGCTGGCCGTGACCCAGGGGGCCGATTTCCTCTTTCTCTAAACGAATGGATAGTGAAATGAAAAATCTACCTCCAGCCCCCATTCGTTCACTGTGGCGCGGCGTGATCAAAGTGATCGGGTACACGCTCCTCGGATGTATTCTCCTGGTCGTGCTTCTCTTTGGGTACTTCAATCTGCCCGGACCGGCGCCGCGCGAAGACATCCATCTTGGCATGACTTTTTCATCGCGCTATGCGACTGATCTGGGTTTGGATTGGCACGAAACCTATCTTGCCCTCCTCAATGACATCGGGGTGAAGAAACTTCGGCTGCCAGTCTATTGGGATCTCACCGAGAAAGAAAAAGGGGTATATGATTTTACTGATCTCGACTGGCAGTTAGCTGAAGCCAAAAAAAATGGTGTCACTGTGATCCTGACGGTGGGTATCAAAGTACCCCGCTGGCCGGAGTGTCATATCCCACCGTGGGCTCGGGACGATACGGCACTGCGCCAGGCGGGGATACTCCGTTTCATCCGCGAGACTATCGCTCGATACCGGGACGATCCGACCGTCGTGAAGTGGCAGGTTGAGAACGAGCCATTTCTCAGTTTCGGCGTCTGTCCTGCTTTTGATGTTTCCTTTCTCGAGCAAGAAGTCGCGCTCGTGAAGACGCTGGACCGAACGCGACCGGTACTCCTGACCGATAGCGGCGAGTTGTCCGTCTGGTTCGGGGCCGCGAGCCGTGGCGATGAATTCGGTACGACACTGTACCGGGATATTTACAGCAAACATGCCGGCGGTTATTTCACGTATCCGGTCGGGCCCAATTTCTTCTGTGCCAAAGAATTGCTCGTCCGACTGCTCACCGATCAAAAACATTTTTCAGTCATCGAACTCCAGGCTGAGCCGTGGGCGAGCGGCTGGGTCGCCAATGTGCCGCTCGAGGAACAGTTCATCACGATGAATGAAAAGCGTCTCGAGGACAATGTCACCTATGCGAGGCGCGTCGGATTCGAGGATATCTACCTCTGGGGCGGCGAGTGGTGGTATTGGCTGAAAACCAAGAAAGAGTATCCAGCTGTTTGGGAGAAGGGGAGAGAGTTATTCCAGCGGTATCCGTAACCATGCATGATCCTCATCCTCGACAATCTCCGGAGTGCGTACAATGTCGGGGCCCTGTTCCGGTCGGCGGATGGCGTGGGTGTGACGCATGTCTATCTGGTCGGGATTACGCCTGTCCCACCCAAGAAGGGGCAGCTCTTTCTCTCTGCGGCCGAGAAAGCATTGCAAAAGACGGCGCTCGGTGCCGAGTCGGTCATACCGTGGTCGAGCGTGAAATCCCTCGCCCGTCTCATCGCTCGGCTCAAACGTGACGGGTATGAGATCATCGCACTCGAGGAAGGATCGGCCAGAGCGAGTCTCGACTATCGGGCTTGGCGTCCCAAGCGCGGGTATGAGCCGGCCTTGATCGTCGGCAATGAAGTCACCGGTCTGGATGAGAAAGCACTCGCGTGTGCGGACACCCTCCTCCATCTGCCGATGCGGGGGATGAAACATTCGCTCAATGTGTCCGTGGCGGGTAGTATTGCTATGTACCACCTCTCGGCTACAATGGAAATGAGAGTCTCTCGTGACTAGGGGATAGTAGCTAGTGACTAGTTACTAGTGTTTAAGAAACGCGCTTACTCTAGTCACTCTTTCTGCTCAAGTCACTCATAACTTCTGGAATAATGAAAAAAGAAAACAAACCGAAGAAAATCGCCATCTTTGATATCGATGGCACGATTTTCCGGAAGAACCTCCACTTCGAACTCATCAACGAACTCGCGTGGTTGAAGGTTTTTCCGAATTCGGTCCGGCATGAGTTGACCGAGGTGTACAGTCATTGGCTCGAGCATTCCGGTACGTACGAAGAGTACCGCAAGGCCATCGTCCGCATCTATGCCGAGCATATCGCTGGAGTGTCGGAGGCGTCCGTCCGTGAGGCGGCGCACATCGTCGTGCCGTTCCATGCCAAGCGGACCTATCTCTTCTCGGAGGCGTTGCTCAAGGATCTCCGCGCCAAGAACTATCACCTGCTCGCGATTTCCGGTTCGCCCATCGAGATCGTCGAGGAGTACAATGAACACTACCTCCACTTCGATCGAGTCTTCGGGAGCATCTACTCGCTGGATGCTGACAGAATATACACGGGCGTGGCGGAGTTTGAGCCGTCGCGGAACAAGGGTGAAGTGCTTCAACAGTATGCCTATGAGCACGGACTCTCACTGGAGGATTCCTACGGTGTCGGGGATACCGAAAGCGACGCGAGCTTTCTCCGGATGGTGACGCATCCGATCGCCTTCAATCCCAATCAGAACCTGAAAGCGATGGCCGACACCGAGGGCTGGCGCATCGTCATCGAGAAGAAAGATGTGATCTATGAGATAGGCTCAAAATCCGAAGCTCGAAACCAGAAATTCTAAACGGATACGCGCTACAACTGCTAGATATCCCTATGGACAGCACAGAGAAAAAATATGATTTGGAAGAGCGAACACTGGCCTTCGCGCGCCGAGTCAATGCCTATGTAAACGGACTGCCGCGCACTATCTCGAATATCGAAAATGGGAAGCAGCTTGTCCGTTCGGCTGGTTCTGTGGGAGCTAATTACATCGAGGCGAACGAAGGATTGAGTCGCAAAGATTTCCTGATGAGAGTAAAAATTTCAAAAAAAGAAGCGAAGGAGAGTTTGTATTGGATGGAACTTAGCCAACCCAAGAAAGAACGGGAGACCGAAAAAGAAGCACTGATTCTGGAATGTACAGAACTCATGAAAATCCTCGGTGCTATTATTAAGAAAGTTCATCCCGGAGGATAAGTATTTGTTTAGAGTTTCGGATTTCTTATTTTAGTTTTCATTACCCTATGGCCTTCAATCTCAATAGTTCGCTCGATAATTTCCTGAAGAAGACGCTTTGGCTGTGGTTGCCGTTTTACGCGTTCCAAGCGCTCCTGAAAGAATTCGGCGCAGAGCTTAGGGGGAGAAAATGAGCGCGACGTTGAGTATGAGCGAACCCGTATCCGCCAGAGACATCCAGTGCCGACGCTGGCTCCTCATCCTGTGGTGTGCCGTCATTTTCGCGTTTTCCCAGATGCCGGGGAGTGGACGAGCGATCGAACCGACGGCGTGGTATATCGTCGAGCGCAAATCGGCCCATGTCTTCGAGTACGCCATCCTCGCTCTCCTCAGCTTCCGCTTCTTCGCGGCAGTTTACTCACGTGAAGCGTTCATCCGGATCGCCGCGCTCGTCATTGCGTTCGGTCTTGCCTATGGTGCACTCGATGAACTGCACCAGGCCTTCATATTCGGCCGGGGGGCACGGCTCACCGATGTCGCGATCGATGGTCTCGGTATCGTCTTTGCCCTAGCTATTATCTATTGGTTGCGAAGCGGCAGAACAACGACGAGATATTAGTCATATGGTCCCTCACTATCGATTATGAACTACGAATTGCTGCAACAACTGAAGCAGTGGCGCGACGAGCAGGCACGGATCGAAGGTGTTGAGGCGTATCGCGTCATGAATAATGCGACGCTCGAAGCGCTCATCGCCCGGATGCCTGCGACTCCAGCAGAACTCCTCGAGGTGAAGGGGATCAAGGAAGCCAAGAGCCGGCGCTATGGGAAAGCGCTTCTCGGTATGCTGGCTTCATTTGGTGAGGGGACTACCGAAGGTGATGAGGTGAGTATTCCTTTTGGGAAAGAAGTGAGCACCTCGAATCAAGCACCAGGAGAAAAAGAGTCCGAAGCAAGCCATGGCCCGGAGGAGCCCCTCACCGTTTCACAATTTCTCGATAGCTTGAACGTTGAACTCTCGGGCATGGCGGCGCGGCTGCGGGGAGAAGTTTCGGAATTCAATATCTGGAATAACTCTTTTGTTTTCTTCTCGCTGAAAGACAGTCAGGATGGCAGTGTCCTGAAATGCGGTATGCCGTATGGACGGTATCAAGTTTGTGGCGTCGATGTGAAGATCGGGGATGAAGTCGTCGTCGAGGGTTTTCCGAAGATGTACAAACCCCGCGGCGAGCTTTCGCTTCAGGTTGGTGTGATCGAGTATGCGGGCGAGGGTGAACTAAAGAAGGCCTATGATGCGCTGTACCAGAAGCTAGAACGTGCCGGTGTCTTTGCGCCGGAACGCAAACGTCTCATCCCGCCTTTTGCTGAGCGGGTCGCGCTCATCACGTCTGGCGAAGGTGCAGCGATCGGAGACTTCACAATGAATCTCGCTCGGACCGGCCTGCACGTGGATTTCTATCCGACCCTCGTCGAAGGAAAGAAAGCTGTCTTTGAAATAATTCAGGCGATTCGGTACTTCAATCGGACGCCCGAGCGATATGATGTCCTCGTGCTCACTCGGGGCGGGGGGAGCTTGGAGAGTCTCGCGGCTTTCAATACCGAAGCGCTCGTGAATGAGATCGTGGCATCGCGGATACCGGTGCTGGCCGGTATCGGTCATGAACGCGATGTCTCGCTCGCGGCGCTGGCGGCTGACGCGATGGTCTCGACGCCGACAGCTACAGCCCGGTACCTGGCGCTCTCGTGGGACGAAGCGCGTGCCAGTCTGGACAAGCACACGGCCGTTTTGGAGCGGCTCATCCAGGAATGCCAGCGGGCATTCGAGGCGCGCATCCGGGATGCCGAGGAAGCCATCCGTCTCGCTTTGGGGACGATCACTGAACGGACGGCGCGTGCTCACGGTGCGTTCCGGGAAGCCGTCGCGCTGTTTCCGGAATACTGTCGCAGCACTCGGACGCAACTCGCGACGGCACCGGTGCTTTGGTGGACGCATATCGAGGCGGCCCTGGTACGACTCGCGGATCGGCTCGCGGCTGGAGAGGAACGGCTGCACCAGTCTGACCCGGTCCGTGTGCTCCAGCTCGGCTACGCCCTGGTCCGGAAATCCGGCCGGCTCATCCGCGGAACTGCTGGTCTTGCGATCGGTGAGCGGCTCGATATACAACTCGGCCGCGGCAGTATAGAATCAGAGATAACCGGCATAACGAAACCAGTATGACTCCCAAGAAAGAATCGCTCGGCGATACATTGAAGAAACTAGAGTCGATCACGGGGTGGTTCGAGGACCAGGAAGAGATCGACGTGGAGAAGGCGCTGGAAAAGGTGAAGGAGGGCGTTGCGCTCATCAAGGCGAGCAAGGCGCGGTTGCGCGAAGTCGAAAATGAATTCGAGATCGTGAAGAAGGAGCTCGGTGGCGAATCACTCTGATATACTAGATACATCGAGTCTTACAATAGTCCTATGTTCGAAACTCCGCCAACACCAGAGGGAGAAATCCAAGAAGCTACGGTTATTGAGGCATTGCGGAACAGCCAGGACCTCGTGAATTGTGAGCCGTATCATCGCTGGCGGAGCCAAGAAGAGAACAGGATTGATGCCTTGGGGAACTCTATGGAAGAAAATGTGCGATTTATCCTAAAAGATGCCCGCCTGAGAAGACAAGCTGGTCTGGAGGATATGGCCCAGTTGGCTTTTGGAGAAGCGGTAGAATTATTGGAGGGCCTCGGCGATTCGACCATGGTGGAGCAGGTGACCAAGGAGATGCAGGGGTAAGGAAGGAAAAATACTCAAACACAAACACATGCATCGGTTTACGGGAGATATCTCTATCGTTTTGGGCGGGGCGGCCGGGCAGGGAATTCAGACGGTCGAAACGCTCTTGGTTCAGGTGCTCAAGAAGGAGGGCTATCATGTTTTCGCATCCAAAGAGTACATGTCGCGGATCCGTGGTGGGAGTAATTCGACCGAAATCCGACTGACGTCGAAGAAACGGCGGGCGTATGTCGACCGCATCGACCTCCTCTTCGCCCTCGACAAGAATGTCGTGCCGCATCTCGCACATCGGATCACAGAGAAGACGGTCATCATCGGTGAGAAGGAAAAGGTCTGCGAGACGGAGTGTCAGGTCGTAGACGTCCCTTTCACGCGGTTTGCCAATGAACTCGGACACCCGATCTATACGAGTACCGTCGCCGTCGGGGTCGTTCTCGGTATGCTCCGAGCTGACGAGAGTGTGTTCCATGAATATCTGCGTGGACATTTCGCTCGGAAGGGTGAAGAAGTCGTTGCGAAGAATATCGAAGCGGCGAAGAAAGGCTATCTCCATGGCACACACATTTCTTTTGTCGAAGGGGTGGAGCTATCTGTACCCCGGGCCGATAATCCTGATGACGGATTGCTCTTGGACGGGATGGAGAGCGTGGGCCTGGGGACGCTCGCTGCGGGATGCAATTATATCAGCTCGTATCCCATGTCACCGGGGACCGGACTGCTCACCTTCCTTGCCGCACACAATAAAGACTTCGGTATCGTCGTCGATCAGGCGGAGGATGAGATCGCGGCGATCAACCAGGGCTTGGGTGCTTGGTATGCCGGCGCGCGTGCGGTCGTGACGACGTCGGGTGGCGGATTTGCGCTCATGTGCGAGGGAGTGAGTTTGGCTGGGATGATAGAGACACCGATCGTCATCCATGTCGGCCAGCGGCCTGGCCCCGCGACGGGACTGCCGACTCGGACCGAACAGGCTGATCTGAACCTCGTGCTCTATGCGGGTCACGGGGAATTTCCCCGTGTGATCTTTGCACCGGGGACGCCCGAGGAAGCGTATCATGCGATGTCACAGGCGTTTTATATTGCAGACAAGTACCAAGTACCTGCCTTCGTCTTGACAGATCAGTTTTTCCTCGACTCGGTCACGACCGTCGACGACGGTGATCTGAAAGCGGTTCCAAATCAGGCGTATATCGTCGAAACAGACGCAGAGTATGAACGCTATGCCGTCACCAAGGATGGCGTATCACCACGAGGTATCCCAGGCTACGGCAAAGGACTCGTCGGAGTGGATAGCGATGAACACGATACGGCGGGACATATCACGGAAAGTCACCTGGTCCGACTCGAACAGCAGGGGAAGCGGCTCCGGAAAGGGGTAGCCCTCGCCAAGGAAGCGCTTCCGCCTGTGGCCTCAGCCGCCAAATTGAAGAAAGCGAAGACCGTCATAGTTACCTGGGGGTCAAACCACGGTGTCGTCGAGGAGGCGCTCGATAAACTCGATGATCCAACGCTCGCGCAGATCCATTTCCCTCAGGTGTACCCTTTGCCAGCTGCCGGGAAGAAACTCCTTACCAAGATTAAACACATTGTCGTGATCGAGAACAATGCCGCCGGGCAATTCGCCGATCTTCTCGAGCGTGAGTATAGCATCACCGTCACGGAGCGAATTCTGAAATATGATGGCAACCCATTTTCGGTGGAAGAACTCGTCAAACGACTCTCAAAGCTATGATCGACAAGAAACTCTACGATATGCCGCATGGGACCGACATGGCCTGGTGTCCGGGCTGTGGCAATTTCCCGATCCTGAATATCATGAAGGGTGTGCTCGCTGAGATGGATATCTCGCCGACGGACGTAGTCATTTGTTCTGGTATCGGTCAGGCAGCCAAGACGCCACATTATCTCCGAGTCCACTACTTCAATGGTCTCCATGGCCGGGCGCTGCCGCCGGCGATCGCGATCAAGATAGCGAATCCTAGGCTTACGGTCATTGCTGAGAGTGGTGACGGAGACACCTATGGCGAAGGCGGCAATCACTTCCTGCATACGATCCGGCGCAATCCCGATATCACGAACATTGTCCACAACAATATGGTCTATGGCCTGACCAAGGGCCAAGCGTCACCGACGTCTGAAAAGGGGATGACGACCCCGGTTCAAACAGACGGTGTCATTCTCGAACCCTTCAATCCGATGGCGATTGCGATCTCAGCGGGAGCGACGTTTGTCGCCCGTGCTTTCTCGGGCGATATCCCGCAAGCCAAAGAGATCGTGAAAGCCGCGATCGAGCACCAGGGTTATGCGCTCATCGACGTCTTCCAGCCCTGTGTCGTCTTCAACAAACAGAACACGTTCCAGTGGTTCAAGGAACACACCTATTATCTCGGAGACGAGCATGACCGGAGCGACAAGGCCAAGGCGCTCGGCATCGCGCTTGATACGAAGCGCCTCGCGCTCGGCATCATCTATCAGGAGACCGGACGGCCGAGCTATGAACAAATCGTCCGCGAAGGCGATGAGCCACTGTATACACGGAAGCTGAATGAAAAAAATCTTGAAACATTACTCGAAACGTATCGATAGCGGCCGCTCCCTCGCTAAGGATCGCACCGGGGTGGAGTATTGACTCAGGGCTTGTCTTGGGGTAGTTTGGACTGTTGGTATTCTTGCCAACGTTTGTTGCTCATTACGAGGAGATATCCGATGGATACGGCAGAGATTGCCCGAAACAACCACACGTTCTACTACGTGGTCGTAGGTCAGCACTTGCTTGAGGGGGAATTCGCCAGAGCCTTTCTCAGAAGCTTTCATGAGCCAGTCCTGTACGGTATCGAGGAGCAAGAATATTCTGGCTATATTCATATCGACTGTACTGGCATCGCGGAGAGTAACTCGGTCGAGATGCTCAGGGAAGCTGTCAGTGAAGGCCGCTTTCTCAGCGGGGTAGCGATGCGGATCCCACGATCCATCATCGGCCCGATGAATACTGATGCCACGGTGATTCGTGACGGCTGGCAGTTCTCGTTCCGGATCACAAAGTACGAGCGAGACAGTGAGCACAGCTTTGAGCCGATCGAAGACCCGTCGTCCTTGCCAGCGGGTGAAAGACTTGGTCGATACGTCGAGCTGACAATCACGCAGGTGCCAACATAAACTATGAAGCCCACCGCAGGAATCCTCCTCCCGGTGGGTTCTTGCTTTCTATACAGTTAATCCAGCCCCAGCTGGATCTTGGCTTCGGGCGTCATTTTCTCGATGGTCCAGGGTGGATCGAAGGTGAGACTGGTCTCGACGTCCTCGATGCCATCGACTTCCATGACGCGGTCCTCGATTTCTTTCTGGATTTGGCCGAAGAGGGGACAGCCCATAGTGGTCAAAGTCATCGTAATCGTGCATTTCCTGTCGGTGTCGACTGCGACGCCATAAATCAAGCCCAGCTCGACGATCGAGATACCGAGCTCAGGGTCGAGGACGAGGTGGAGCTTTTCGCGGACCAATTCCTCGATCGATTTTTTCGCACTCGGCTTTGGCATGGCTCTGGTCATATAAAATTGTCATTCCTCGGCAAGCTCGGAATGACAGAAGGGCTATTCCGGGAAAATTTGCTTGCCGGTAGCGTCCTTGATGCGGATGGCGCCGACGGGACAGCCACGCGCGGCGTTCAGTATAGTCTCCTGATCATCGGTGTCAGCGGTGGAGAGGATGGCGGCTTTACCACTGTCATCGAGCGCAAATGAATTCGGAGCCATAGCGGTACAGGGGGCAGCGCCGATACAGATGGCGGTATCAACTTCGACCGTCCAACCATTCTGAAGGGTGACGGGACCCGCGGGCTTACTTTCATCTTTCCATGCCATATGTTGAGAATAAAGAATTACGAATTATGAATTATGAATTTTAGATTTCCGAACTATCTGATGCTTGGTTCAGCGCTCGCTGGAGTGTCTCGAGCGAGAGGAGTCCGCATTTCAACCGTGCGGGTGAGAGACTGACACCGAGGAGATCGAGCACCGTCTTCGGCTCCAGGGCCAAGGTCTCATCCACTCGCTTCCCTTTCACGTGTTCGGTCAAAAGGGAGGCCGAAGCCTGGGAAATCGCGCAGCCGGAACCGGTAAATCTCACCTCAGAAATAGTACCATGCCTGACATTTAAGTCCATATGGAGCGAGTCGCCACAGGTCGGGTTCAAGGCATCAGCCCGGTGGGTTGCCGCTTCAAGCAGTCCGTAATTCCGGGGGTTGCGGTAATGATCGAGGATGAGATCGTGATAGAGGCTCATAAGAAATTTTCAGTTTTCAATTTCTAATTTTCATTGAATTTTCAAGTCTTCAATTTTGAAATTGATTCATTAAAAATTGATTGGAAATTGAGAACTGGAAATTGAAAATTATCACTTGAATAGGAGGGATATTTTTTTCAATGTTTCGATAAGCTTATCAACATCGTTGGTATCATTATAAATCGAAAAGCTTATTCGGGTCGTAGCCGAGAGACGCAGTGCCCGGTGGAGTGGAGAGGCACAGTGTTCACCGGCTCGGACACAGATTTTTTCCTCGCCGAGGAGATGGGCCAAGTCATGCGGGTGGAGGCCATCGAAGGTGAAGGAAATGATCCCGGCCCGCTTCTCAGCATCCAGAATGCCCAAGATATGGATGGTACCACCGAAGGTTTCCAAGAGTTTCTCGATGGTGTATCGGGTGAGACTCTTTTCATGCTCGTGGATAGCTTTCACATCGAGTAATTCGACATAGTCGATCGCTGCCGCGAGACCGATCGCACCAGCGATGTTCGGTGTGCCGCCCTCGAGATTTTCTGGGACGGGCTTGTATTCGGTGATTGGACTGCAGGCATCGAGCACGGTGCCGCCGCCGACATTCATCGGGGTGAGTATCTCGAGTGATTGCTTTTTCCCCGCGAGGACACCGATACCGGTCGGTCCGAAGAGTTTGTGACCCGAGAAAACGACGAAGTCTGTATCCCAGGCCTGGATATCGATCGGGATATGTCCGGCCGCCTGGCAGGCATCGATGAGGGTGCGGGTGTGGGGATTCTTCCTCCGGATACTTTGGATGATTGTCTCGACCGGATTGATGATGCCGAAGACATTGGAAACAGCCGAGAGAGCCACGACAGCCGTCTGTTCATCGATGAGGGAAACGAGGTGATCAAGGTCGATTTGGCCGTCAGCCTTGAAACGGGTGACTCGGAATTCAGCGCCGGTTCGTAGCGCGAGTTCTTTCCAGGGGAGGTAATTCGAGTGATGTTCGAGCGCGGTGACGACGATATTGTTTTCCTCTGTGATCCTCGACTCGAGGCCAAGTGCGACGAGATTGATGGCGTGCGTGGCATTGGCGGTGAAGATGACAGTCTCTGCACTCTCTGCATGGACGAAACGAGCGACGGTTTTCCGAGCCGCATCCAGTGCCGTAGTCGCCCCTTCGGCCAGCGGATAGAGTCCGCGGGCAACATTGGCCGAGTACTCGAAATAGTAACCATTCATCGCGTCAATGACGACTTTCGGTTTGAGTGCGGTGGCGGCACTATCGAGATAGACGAGCTCGGGATCTGACTCGAAGATCGGGAAGTCCTGGCGGATTGTTTTTGGATCAAGCATATATAACTTCCGTTATTCTCTTATTCGCGCGAATTAGAGAATCCAAATGAGAGCAGTTTTTCTTGAGCAAGTGTGGTTTCAATACCGAGTTTTTCCATTTGTTCGAGGGCTTCTTGGAAAAATCCATGAATGAGCAGACCGTGAGCCGACTGTCTCGAAAGACCTCGGGACTGAGCGAAGAAAAGAGCTTCCTCGCTCAGCGGGGCGGTCGTGGCGGCGTGATGACAGCGAACATCATGAGCGAGGATCTCGAGTGTCGGTCGCGCGGCGGCCCGGGCGTCGGCGGAGAGGAGGAGGGCGCGACTTTCCTGCGAGGCATCTGATCGGTGGGCAGCCGTGTCGATCAGGATAGCGCCATCATAAGCGAACGAGGACGATCCGGCGAGTGCAGCCTTCACGAGCACTGATGAGACGGTATCCGGAGCGAGGTGCTTTTGAGTGAGTGTGAGCGATTGTTTCAGGTTACCCTTTCCTGAATAAAGAGCGAAGACATGAGCGGTCGCGCCTGACCCAGCGAGCTCGATGGTAATGTCGCCCGTACGATTCAAAATGAAGAAGACCATCTGCTCGTTTTTTCCGAGTGTGTAAGTGTCTTGTGTTTCATGAGAAATGTCTCGGTATTGCATATTAGCCGATTGAGCCTTTCATCTCTAAATTAATCAATCGGTTCAATTCGATCGAATATTCGAGGGGGATTTCCTTCACCACTGGATCGATGAAACCGTTGACGAGGAGCCCCTCAGCATCGCTCTGGGTGATACCGCGCGACATGAGATAGAAGAGCTTTTCCTCACCGATACGCTCGACCGTTGCCTCGTGTTCGACCGCGGCAGTCTCTTCGTTGATTCGCATCGTGGGGTACGTATCCGAGCGCGAGTGTTCATCGAGGAGGAGCGCATCGCAGACGACAGATGCCCTGGCATTGGTCGCGCCTTGGGCGATGTGGACCAGGCCGCGGTACGAGGTACGGCCGCCGTCTTTGGAGATGGACTTGGAGACGACACGCGAAGTGGTGTCGGGCGCGAGGTGGACCATTTTCGCTCCCGCATCCTGGTGTTGGCCAGCACCGGCATAGGCGATGGAGAGCACCTCGCCCCGGGCGCCGCGGCCAGCGAGGTACACGGCCGGGTATTTCATCGTGACGCCACTACCAATATTGCAGTCGATCCACTCCATGACGGCATTCTCTTCGGCCCGAGCCCGTTTGGTCACGAGGTTGTAAATGTTCTTCGACCAGTTCTGAACGGTCGTGTAGCGAACCCGAGCATTTTTTTTCACGAAGATTTCTACGACTGCCGAGTGGAGCGAGCTCGACCGGTAGATCGGCGCGGTGCAGCCTTCGATGTAGTGGACCGAGCTGCCTTCCTCGGCGATGATGAGAGTGCGCTCGAATTGGCCAAACGATTCGGCATTGATGCGGAAATAGGCCTGGAGCGGCAGATCAACTTTGACACCTTTTGGGACATAGACAAAGGAGCCACCCGACCAGACCGCCGAATTGAGGGCGGCAAATTTGTTATCGTTGGGTGGGATGAGTTTACCCAAATACTCCTTCACAATTTTCGGATATTTTTTCACGGCGGTATCCATGTCACAGAAAATGACGCCGAGCTTAGTCAGTTCTTTGTGGACACTTTCATAGACGACTTCGGACTCGTACTGGGCGGAGACACCGGCGAGGAAATTCTTCTCTGCTTCGGGCACGCCGATTTTGTCATACGTATCCTTGATCTCTTTCGGCAGGTCTTCCCAAGTTTGCGACTGCTGGTCGACCGCTTTCAGGTAATACGTGATGGCGTCAAAGTCGATACCCGAGAGATCAGCACCCCAGTCAGGCATCGGCTTAGCCAGGAAAGTCTGATAGCTCTTGAGTCGGAAGTCGCGCATCCATTTTCCTTCGCCTTTGACACCGGAAATCTCGCTGACCGTCGCAGCATCGAGGCCTAGGCTCGTCTTGTGGACGGAGCGCTCGGGCATGGAGAAACCGAACTGGTAATCTCCGAGGTCGATATTTTTTTGGCTCGTTTTCTTGGACATTTCGTTCGATCGTTGATTTTCTTTCTTCAAACCTGTGAGGAATACCTCAGCGGTCTTCAAAAAGAAAACGCACGATCTGCTTATGAGGATAAGTCCGGCCATCTCTCCTCGTTCCTGTGAAGCGGACTTCAGCGGAACTCGCAATAATGGCCGTTATAAATTGGTTTAGGAGAGATTTTCGAAACCCTTTTCTTCGATCTGTTTCGCGAGTGCGCTACGGCCGGTCTTTATGAGTCGGCCATCACGCAGTACCAGGACTTCATCGGGAGCGATCGTCTTCAGGAGCCGGGTCGAGTGCGTGATGAAAACACGCGTCGTTTCTTTGGGGAAATGTCGGTTCAGAAATTTCGTGATCGTTTTCAGAGCATCGACATCGACACCGGTATCGAGCTCATCGAAAATGGCGAAGCGGGGAGCGAGGAGGACCGCCTGGAGGGCTTCGAGCTTTTTCTTCTCACCGCCCGAGAATCCAGCATTGAGTGAACGCTTCAAAAGCTCATCCTTGATATGGAGTTCCTGGGCATACTCGGCGACGAGCTGGTGGAGCTCCACCGGTTCGATCCGCTTCTCGAGCGCGAGTCGCAGCAACTCGAAGACGGTCACCCCGGCGAGTTCCATTGGCGTCTGAAAGGAGAGGAAGACACCGAGCCGGGCGCGTTCATCGGGGGAGAGATTCTTCAGGTTCTTCTTGCCAGTCGGGCGAGCGGGCTTGCCGACAAGCAACTTGGCATTCCGGGAAATAAGATACTTCGGGTGTCCCATGATAGCGCTGGCTAGAGTCGATTTGCCGGAGCCGTTCGGGCCCATGAGCGCATACGTCTTGCCCGCTTTGAAATCGAAAGAGAAATCATGGAGGATCTTCTTGTCCTCGACGGAGACGGAGAGATTTTGGATGGTGAGCATAGCGTTAGCGAGTGGTATGAGACAAATGTTCGAGTGAAATACCCGAGAGCGTTTCCTCGATCTTTTCTTCGAGCGTGCGCCAGACTTGATTGGTCTGGCAGTGGCTGACCTGGAGGCAGGGGAGAGAGCCTTTGATCGGCGGAGTGAACATCTCAATCGGACCATCAAGGACGCGGAGGATGTCCCAGACGTTTGTCGCCCGAGCGGATCGAGCGAGCAGATAGCCGCCGGCGACACCTTTGGTTGCCTCGACGATGCCGGCCTTCCGGAGCGCCTGGAGGATTTTCTCGAGGTAGTCTTCGGGGAGATGCTCGGACTCTGCCAGGGCGTGGATAGAGAGCGGCCGACCAGCCTGCACCAAGGCGATCGCGGCTCGGAGGCCGTAGTAAGCCTTTTTTGATACTTTCATCCCGTTAGAAAAACACGAGTTATAGAGGGTATTTCGTGAAAACGAACCCGTTTCTAACGGGATTCATAATGCGGACTAATTAGGTCCACTATAGGGAGCGGGCGACCTCTTGTCAAGGGTACTCGCAGCATCGGGTATTGACAGAAACTGGATTGGTGCGATAGTGGAGGCAGTTTTTTCGTAGCGTCTGTTTCTGGGTCTGGACTGGTGATCGATGGCAGCGGCCATCGGTTTTCTTCGATTGTTTCTCAGGAGAACAAGATGAAAGTCGCGCACGGGAATAAGGTGTTGGACGAGAAGCAACTCCGCAAGTTCGCAGAGGATGTTGGCCCGGAATGGCTGGGGGACTTCCTAGTGGGTTTGTCCGAGGAAGTGGACTCGGACGTAGTTGTCGGCCTTGAACTCAATCATAAGGGGAAGGTCGTGACAAACGAATCTATCCGACGACTCAAGCCATGGGCCGACGGGTACCATTACGGAGAGGCGCTTATCCGCTGGAGTAATATCTTGAGATGTCCTTCGGCGGAGGCAGCACTTGACCGGATGTTGGACGAGATCGACAAGATCAAGTGAGTAGGGGAATCATCCCGAACATTGGGGGACGTGAACGTACGTTCCCCTTTAATTTTGTCTTGGTTTGCGGTCGGACTGATGGGGGTGCTAAGCTGGCCACGTTATGGAAAAATTTTTTTGGCAGACAATGCCGCGGCCATTTTTCGCCTTGGCCCCGCTCGCCAATGTGACGGACGCGGTCTTTCGGCAGCATATCATCCGGCACAGTCGGCCCGATGTGTTGTGGACGGAATTCGTCTCGGCCGACGGGTTGTGTCATCCCAAGGGTCGCGAAGCGCTGTTACGAGATTTACGGTTTGATGAGAATGAGCGGCCCATCGTCGCGCAACTCTTTACCGCGCACCCTGAAAAGATGTTTGAGGCGGCCAAGCTTATCGCCACGCTTGGGTTTGATGGGCTCGATATCAATATGGGTTGTCCGGACAAAAACGTGATGAAGCAGGGTGCCGGAGCCATGTGTATGCAGGACCCGAAGCTGGCGCAGCAACTCATCATCGCCGCTCGGGAAGGGTGTGCCGCTAGCGGGACGGCGCTCCCGATCTCGGTCAAGACCCGGCTTGGGTTCAATGATGATGTGCTCGAAGAGTGGCTCCCGGTGTTGCTCGAAGCGAAGCCAGCACTCATCACGGTCCATGCGCGGACGAAAAAAGAGCTATCCCAAGTGCCGGCGCGTTGGGAACGAGTGAAACGGGCGGTGGAAATCGCGGCGGGAAGCGGGACGCTTATCGTGGGGAATGGCGATGTCCACGATCTCACCGAGGCGCGGGCCAAGGCCAGGGAGACGGGGTGCGATGGCGTGATGCTCGGTCGGGCGATATTCGGTAACCCCTGGCTCTTTGATGAGGCCAAGGAAGTAACGGTCGGGGAGAAAGTACGCTCCGCCCTCGAACACACGCGGCTCTTTGTCGACGTGTGGGGCGAGACGAAGAGTTTCGAGCTCATGAAGAAACACTATCAGGCGTATATCAACCATTTCCCGCTCGCCAAAGAATTGCGGGTCGCACTCATGGAGTGTCACAGCGTCGGCGAGGTAGAGGCGGTGATCGCGGTGTTCCTCCGAGAGCATCCTGATATCGCGAGTGAAACAATAGACAGTCCTCATTCCGTTCAACGGTAAAGAAATGCCCCTGGTGCATTGCGCACTCAGGGGACTTGGCCTCGGTCGCGTGGGACCGGTTAGGCAGCGAGCTGCCAGGGGATGATCTCGCCGGCTCGGAAGGGAACAACGACGCTGTCGCCGAAGGGGAGCGAGTCAGGCACTTGCCACGGTTCACGGCGGAGCGTGACCGTATCGATATTCCTCGGCAGGCCGTAGAATCTCGCGCCGTAGATGCTGGCGAAGCCTTCCAGTTTATCGAGCGCGTTGGCTTGTTCGAAGGCTTCGGCATAGAGCTCGATGGCCGCGTGAGCCGTGTAGCAGCCAGCACAGCCACAAGCTGCTTCCTTGGTTCCCACCGCATGCGGCGCGGAGTCGGTACCGAGGAAGAACTTCGGATTGCCCGAAGTCGCGGCGCGAAGGAGTGCCCGGCGGTGTTCTTCTCGCTTGAGGACCGGCAGGCAGTAGTGATGCGGCCGCACCCCGCCAGCAAAGATGGCGTTGCGATTCAGCAGCAGGTGGTGCGCCGTGATGGTCGCGGCGATGTTCGGACCAGCGTCGGTTACGAACTGCGCTGCCTCGCTTGTCGTGATGTGTTCGAAGACAATACGCAGACCTGGGAAGCGCTTGAGGAGCGGTGCCAGTACACGATCAATGAACACGTTTTCCCGGTCGAAGATATCGACTGTGGGATCGGTGACTTCACCGTGCACACAGAGCACCATATCTTCACGTTCCATTGCCCGGAGCACCGGATAGATGTTTTTGATATCCGTGACTCCATTCTCGCTATTGGTAGTCGCACCAGCAGGGTAGAGCTTACAGGCAACGATACCCGCTGCCAATGCTGGTCGGATGATGCTCGCCGGCGTCCGATCGGTTAGATAGAGCGTCATGAGCGGATTGAAGGTGCTGCCGTTGGGGAGCGCTGAGATGATGCGTCTCCCGTATGCGAGCGCCTGTTCGACGGTCGTGACCGGCGGCCTCAGGTTGGGCATGATGATAGCCCGACCGAAGCGGCGCGCCGTATCCGGCAGCACTGCGGCCAAGGCGAGGCCGTCGCGGAGGTGCAGGTGCCAATCATCGGGCCGGGTGATGGTGAGAGTCGTTGGATCGTAGACTTTCATTGCCATGGTGATACTCCTTTCGGGTGGTGGGATGTTGCGGGGTTCAGATGAGGTTGGCGTACCCAGTCAGGATATGACCGAATACGTGCGGGTCTTCGGTGAAGAAATAGGCGGTGCCTACTTGTCCGCCGATGGCGCCCATCTTGAGACGGTCGTAGAGATGTTGACCTTCCGAGATGGCACCCACTGAGATGATCGGGTGATGAGGCAGTAGAGTGTGGAATTCCCTGAGCTCTTGTTCAGCGTACGGGCGGAGTTCAGTACCACCCATGCCGCCGACATTGATTACCTGATCATCAGATCTGAACGAGATGGCTGGTTTGCCATCCTCACGGATGAGACTGGTACTCGGTTTCGTGTTCGTGGTGAGGAGTGTCACTACCCAGGGTTTCAGAACAGAAGCGACCTCTCGGCGCAGCTCGTGCTTTTCTGCAAAGAGAGTGAGTTTCATGTGGACATCAATGATCCTGTAGCCTACAACGGCGAAGATGTCTTTCAGTTCGCGTTCGAGGCCACGAGGATCGTGGGAGATGATCTTCTTCTGTCGCCCTTGTACCCACACGTTCGGACAGCCACCGTTGAAGGTGATGAAGTCAACGCGAGCTTCGACGCAGAGTTGGCAGAGCTTTTCGGTGTCGCCCTGATCGATCGCCGCAATGTTTACGCCGAGTTTCTTGCCGTGAGCATGAGCAATTTCGATCATCTCAGGCAGAACACGTCGGTAATACTGTGCGCCACCATTGTTCATTCCTAGCGCATTCACCGAGGTACCGTCAGTTCGTAGCCAGAGGATGTCGCCGACATTACCGGGGCGATCTTCCCATGTGATCGAGCCAACTTCAATGTGAGTCACGTCAGTCCTGGTCGCGAGCTTTTTGACGTCTTCCAGGGTCTTGCAAGTACCTCCGGCGTTGCCGAAGAAGAATGGTTGAGGATCCATCAGGTGCTCCTTCCTTATGTGTTCAGTTGTCAAAGAGGGTATATCCTCAGCGTCGAGGATTGGCGGCATTGTATCAGCTCGGGAGAGGGTGTCAATTGTGCGCGCAGGGGGCAGATGGCGCGTTGAATCGACGGACAGTCCTATGGTATACTGTCTCAGGAATAACCTATGAGTTTCAAAGCGCGGCACAAGAAGATTTATTTTGCCTGGGTCATCATTTCGGCCCTCGTCGCCTTGTCCATGGTGCTGTTCCTGGTGGCGCCGTTTTTTCTCTACTAGCTATGAGCTGGCGCTCGCCGTGGGTCCGCCTGGGGATTAGCGTGATGCTCGGGATCACGGCCTGGGCCGGCTGGGCCAGTTTCCAGCAGTATGAGCGCAGCGTCCGAATCCAGCAGGAGATCGATGTCTTGAAACGCGAGGCGGAGCGCGTCGCGCGGGAGAATGAAACCCTGTCGCAAAAGATCCAGTACTTCGCATCGCCTGATTTCAAGGAAGAAGAAGCGAAAGAGAAGCTCGGACTCAGGCGGCAAGAGGAACAGGTGATCGCGATCGATGGCGATGTGCGACTCGTCCCAGAACCAGAGCTCCAAGCCGCGGGCACGATCGAACGAGTGGGGTGGCAGACACCCAACTACCGGAAGTGGTGGAATCGTTTCTTCAATCACAGCGCGCAATAAAAACCAATCCCTATGGCCGAAGTCGAACTGCCGATCAAACCGTTCAAGCCCCAATGGCCGAAAATCGTGCTCGCGGTGTTTGTACTGGCGGTGGTGCTCGCGATCGGTGTCCTGGTTTTGGTCTACAAAAAGCCGGAAAGCGCAATCGGAGCGATGCTGGCGAACCGCTTCCCTTTCCCATTGGTCCTGATCGGCCAGGGCGTGGCGGTGACGACCGAGGGGCTGGCTGAAAACCGCGAGGCGCTTCGGAATTTCTATGAATCGCAGGATTTCGCCGGTCTCGGGATGCGGGTTGATTTCACGACCGACGATGGCAAGAAACGGTTGAAGATCCGCGAGAAGGATCTGATCAATAAAATGCTCGAGGACAAGGCGATCGAACTCCTCGCTGGGAGACGGGGCATCGCAGTGACCAGCGATCAAGTCGCCAGTGAGACGACCGTGAAGATGAAAGAACTCGGCACGACGGACAAAGTCGAGGAGACGCTCGCTCGGCTGTATGGCTGGACCATCGCTGATTTCCAAACTCAGGTCGTCCGTCCGGCGATGTATGAAGCGGCGCTTTTCCAGACGTACCAGTCTGAAGTCGATCAAACCGCGGCCAAGGACAAAATAGAGGCAGCAGAAAAGGCTCTCAAGACAAAGAAGCCGTTTGATGAGGTCGCGCGGAGTTTCTCACAAGGTGAGACGAGGGCCGCCGGCGGTGACCTTGGCTGGTTCCGGCTCGAGGATCTCGCCCCAGAGCTCCGGAGCCCGGTCGACAATGCCCAGCTCAAGATCCCGACGGACATCGTCGAGAGTCCGCTCGGCTATCATATCCTGCTCGTGGAGGACACGAAGCTCGAAGATGATGTACGCCGCTATCATATCCGGCAGATCTTCACGCGCAAGCTGAGTTTCGCTGATTGGCTCGCAGGAGAGTTACGCCAGTTGCCCGTGAGTGTCATTTCCGATGACTATGAGTGGCAACGTGATGCGGCGCGGATCGAATTCCGCTCGGCCGAGATGCGGGCCTTTGAAGTAAAACTGCGCGAGAATGCCAAGAGCGATCCTTCGCTTATTTTCTAATCATTCATCATCAACCCTATGTCTGATGAACAGCGCGATTTTTCTGTCCCTGCGGGGGCGTCCGAGGAACGGATCGCTCGACCGGTGACGCGGCGAGAGCAAACGCCGTGGCTGCGGATACTGCTACTTTCATTTGTCTTCGGACTGACCGGTGGGATGCTCTCGCGTCCCGATGCGCTCGTGAGTCTCGTGAAATACTTCCGTTCCGAAGGGCCATCCAAGACGGTCAGTCAGGTACCGTCGCTCGAATCCGTGCCACTCGAGGACCGAGCAATCGTCGGAGTCGTGGAGCGCGGGTCGCCAGCGGTGGTGAGCATTGTCATCACCAAGGATGTGCCGAAGGTGCGAAACTCTTTCCGCTCTCCATTTGGCCTCCCGTTTTTCAGTAATCCCTCCGACCCAGCGGATGATGGCAGCGGAGCCTCTACCAAACAGACGGTCGGGAACGGATCGGGTTTTCTCGTGAGTTCGGATGGCTATATCGTCACGAACAAGCATGTCGTCTCGGATGCGAAGGCGGAGTACACGGTCATCACGAGCGACAAGAAGGAATACCCGGCGACGGTCCTCGCGCTCGATCCCGTGAATGATGTTGCGGTGATCAAGGTGAACGGCGATGCGTTCCCGGCCCTCTTACTCGGTGATTCGGATACGATCCGGGTGGGACAGACAGCGATCGCGATCGGCAATCCGCTGGGGGAATTTGCGAACTCGGTCTCGCGCGGTATCATTTCCGGTCTCAAGCGGCAAGTCACGGCTGGTGTGACATTCGGCCAAGAGGAAGTCCTCCGCGATATCATCCAGACGGACGCAGCCATCAATCCGGGGAATTCCGGCGGTCCACTCCTCAACCTCGCGGGCGAAGTGATCGGCGTCAATGTCGCGGTCGCGCAGGGGGCGGAGAATATCGGTTTCGCGATTCCCGTGAACCAAATCAAGCGGGCCGTGGACGAGGTGAAGCGGACGGGGAAGATCGCCGTTCCGTATCTGGGGGTACGCTACATCCTCCTGGATGAGGGGATCGCGAAGGCGGCTGGTCTGCCGGTCACGTATGGTGCGCTGATCCAGCGGGGACAGACGATCACGGATCTCGCTGTCGTCCCGGGATCGCCGGCGGACAAGGCTGGCCTCCTAGAGAATGACATCATCCTCGAAATCGATGGGAAGAAGATCGACAGCGAGCATCCGCTCGCGAATATCATCGGCAGCCATCAGGTTGGTGACACAGTGGAACTGAAGATTCTCCATCAAGGCGATGAGGAAACCCGATCCGTCAAGTTAGAGGAGCGAAAGATCCAGTAACCCGAAGTATCCATCCCGTCTATGATTTTCCACTTCACGGTATTTGGGTTTTCACTCGTTTTTTTCGGCATGCTCACGTATCTCGTGCGCGATCCGATTATCCCGTCTTGGCCGTGGTACAGCCTCTCACTCTTGGTGTTCGTGATGCTGTCCATGGCGGCCTCGCGGAAACTTACCGGCAAGTGGTACCCGGCCTTCTTGCCGGGCGTGGTAGCGTTCAGTACGCTCCTTCTCATTTCACTTATCGACGTGGCCTTCGAACAGCAGGTATTCATCTGGGTGGCGACGATTCTGTTTTATGCTTCGCTCCTCGGCATTTATCGGTTGAAGCTCATCCCGACGGATGAGACTGCTCGAGCACTGCTCAAGACGGCGGCCTTGGCCAGTCTCTTCTTCACCTATGCGGCGGCGTACGGCCTGTATCTCAATTATGACGTGCCCTTGACGCTCCTCATGCTCGTCTTTTTTCTGGCGGCATCGATCGTCGCATTCCAGACCCTGTATTGGGCGGGTCGGGACGATAGCCGTGAGGTGTTGTTGACGTCGCTTGCTCTCGGAACCGTGATGGGGGAACTCATCTGGGCGATCCATTTTTGGCCTTTCGGCTACCTCACCATCGGTTCCGCGATGCTGATATTTTTCTTCTTGCTCTGGCGCCTCATCCTGGACCTCTTGCGAGAGGGTTTAGTCTGGAGGCGACTCTTGGGCCAAGGGGTCATCCTCGTACTCCTCCTCATACTGCTCTTGGTCACATCACCTTGGCGGATGCAGGCCTGAGATGCTGCATTGCCGAAAGAGGAGAAGCGTGCTACAATCTCGTCGATTCACTATGGTTACCCCTCCTCAATTCTGGCGGTTTCTCCGCTTGGCCGGTCTCTTCGTCCTCCTCGTCCTCGTGGCGGGTGTGTCCGGGGCGTTCTTGTATTCTGCGATTGCTCCGAGACTTTCGACGTGGTCGTGGACGGCCGGCATCCGGTGGCCCGGTTTGTCTGACACAGCACCTACGATTATCGAGCGGACCGAACAGGTTGTGCTCTCCCAGGAGGAAGGTCTTGAACGGTTCATCGGTGCTCCGCGGGCTTCGATCGTCAGTATTGTCTCGGTTTCGGTTGAGCCGATGGCGCGGACACTCGCGGGCACTCCGGCTCGTGAGATGTCGGGAGTCTTGGTCACCAATGACGGACTGGTGGCGACCTATTCGGCCCAGGCACCACTCTCTGAAAATCGACGGTTCACCGTGTTCTTCGCTGATGGGAACGTCTCGGGAGCGCAGTTTGTCGCGTACGATCCAGTGGTCCATGTCGCCTATTTTCGAACCGAGCGCGCTGATACACCGGCGCTGGCCTTCACCAATTCTTCGGATACCCGACCGGGCCGACGCTTCATGGTATTGGCCGGGACCGAGGACCCGGATGAAGGACGACTGACAACTGGCTATATCGGCGAGCGAGCGCGGACGTTCAATCTGTCGGCGAAGACAGTCAGTTCAGCCGATGAGTGGGAAGGAGTGTTCCTCCCGGATCGGCCGATCGACCCTGGATTTATCGGCGGAGCGGCGGTGGCGATGAACGGCGAATTGATCGGGCTCATCGGTACGCTCACAGTGGATGCGACTGAACGAGCGTTCATCCTCCCGGCGAATGCACTTCGACAGTCGCTTGGACGCGTGATTGGTGGCGGGTTGCCGGCGCGAGCCAATATCGGAGCGTATTATGTCTCGCTCACCAAGGAGACGGCGCTCTCGCTTCGGATTTCACGAGACCAGGGCGCCCTCATCTACACCCCATCGGAGCGGTCCGGCCTGGCTGTCCTCTCGGGGTCAGCGGCCGAGCGCGCGGGGCTACGCTATGGCGATATCGTCACCGCTGTGAATGGACAGGCCATCACACTTGATCGGCCATTTTCGGTGGCACTCTATGAGGCGGCGACGGATGCCGATGCCTCTCTGACCGTACTCCGGAGCGGCAATGAAGTGACTCTCACGCTGTCTCGTTAACCCTTGTTTCGGACATTTCTTTAAGGCTTGAAAAGGCCTTTTTTCTTTGACATGGCCGTGGGCATTCCGTACAATGAAGGAAATTATATCCTCTGCCTATGCGCCAATCGGCCCTCTTCACGAGAACATCCAAAACCGCCCCAGCGGACGAGGTGAGCCGCAACGCCTCGCTCCTCATCCAGGCGGGCTACATCTACAAGGTGATGGCGGGCGTGTACGCGTATACACCGCTGGGTTTTCGAGTACTTGAAAATATCAAGCGCATCGTCCGGGAAGAGATGGACGCGATCGGTGGACAGGAGCTGATCATGACCAATCTGCAGCACAAGGACACCTGGGAGGCGACGGGCCGATGGAGTGAGGAGGCAGTGGATGTCTGGTTCAAGACCAAATTGCAGGACGGTACGGAGCTCGGGCTCGCCTGGAGCCACGAAGAGGCCATCATGGAGATGATGCGGCAGTTTATCCAAAGCTATCGTGACTTGCCGGTCAGTGTGTATCAGTTTCAGACCAAACTTCGGAATGAGCTGCGCGCCAAGAGTGGAATCATGCGCGGTCGCGAGTTTGTGATGAAAGACATGTACTCGCTCCATGCGACCGAGGCGGATATGGATCAGTACTACGAAAAAGTGATTGAAGCGTACAAGAAAGTCTACCAGCGGCTCGGTATCGGCGATGAGACGTATGTCACATTTGCGAGTGGCGGCGCTTTCACAAAGTTTAGCCATGAATTCCAGACTATTTGCGAGGCGGGCGAGGACACGTTGTATGTGAATGCCGACCGGACCGTGGCGGTCAATGAAGAGGTGCTCGATGACGCATCCCGAGAAATTGGTGTCGACAAGGCATCGTTGTTGCCGATGAAGAGCGCAGAGACTGGAAATATCTTCAAGTTCGGTACCGAAAAGAGTGACCAGATGCATGTGACCTACAAGGATGCCGAGGGGAAGCCACGACCGCTCTACCTGGCTTCATACGGCATCGGTATCACGCGAGTGATGGGTGTCATCGTTGAAAAGTTCGCTGATGCGAATGGGTTGGTCTGGCCGAAATCCGTTGCTCCGTCCCAGGTCCATCTCCTCTCGCTCGGGGCGGATGAGAAAGCCGCTGAAATCTATGAAGCGCTCACTCAAAGTGGTATCGAGGTGCTGTATGACGATCGGGATATGCGGGCGGGTGAGAAATTCGCCGAAGCCGACCTGCTCGGCATCCCGTACCGGGTGGTTATCGGGAAGCGTTCCATCGAGAGCGGTGAAGCAGAATTGAAAAGCCGCACGGATGAGACCATTGAAACCGTGCCATTTGACCAGTTATCCGCTGTCATCCATCAACATTATGCCGACCAAAAATCCGGGGAATAAACCGTCTTCGACCAAGGAGCTTATCATCATCTCACTCGGAGGATCACTCCTCGTCCCCGAATCGATTGATGATGTCTTTGTGGCAAGTTTCAAAAAGTTCATCGTGAGCCATATCAAGAAAGGCTATCGGTTTATCCTCGTGACGGGAGGTGGCAAGACGGCGCGTAACTATATCGAATCGGCGGCGACGGTAACCAAAATCAATGATGAAGACAAAGACTGGCTCGGCATCCATGCGACGCGGATGAACGCTCATCTCGTCCGGACGATTTTCCGAGAGTATGCCCATCCGCGGATCAACACGAACCCGCACGATCTCGAGGATTTCTACCGGGCCTCGGAGCCGATCCTGGTGGCGGCTGGGTGGCGGCCGGGATTTTCGACGGACTTTGACGCTGTGGTCCTCGGCAAATACCTCGGGGTGAAGCGCATCATCAATCTCTCCAACATCGAGCGAGTGTACGACAAAGACCCACGTACCCATAGTGATGCTCGATCGTTCGACTCGTTGCATTGGAAGGAATTCCGGAAAATTGTCGGCTCGAAATGGAATCCAGGCATGAATGTCCCGTTCGACCCGATCGCGTCGGCCATGGCGGAGAAGGAGGAAATGGAAGTTGCGATTATGAACGGTGGCGACCTCGATAATGTCACGCGCTATATTGCTGGGAAGAAATTTGTCGGCACGCTCATTAAGGATTAGAGACTATGTTCGCGCGTATCTTTGGCGAGCTTGGGAAAGACGATAGCGCTCTCGCGGGCGGGAAAGGGGCGTCCTTGGGGGACTTGGTGGAAGTGGATGCGGATCGAGGAGTGGTGCGGGTGATTGAGCGAGCTAAGGAACAAACGATGCATGTGAGCGGGAAGGAACCGATTTTCACTCAGACTGGGAAAGTACTCAGGGGCAGTAGACAGGCGAAGACACTCGGGTTTCCGACCGCCAATATCCCTTACGAACGGGAGGATATCGCGGGCACCTATGCTGGACAAGTAACGGTACATGGGGCAGTCTATAAAGCGGCTGTGTATGCCGACCCCAAGCGGGGACTGCTCGAGGCTCATCTCTTCGGGTTCTCGGGTGATCTGTATGGCGAAGAAATTCGCATCACCCTCCTGGCGAAAGTCGCGGAAGCTGCTGAATTCACACCGGAAACTGATGCCCGAGAATTCATTATTCAGGTTGTGCAGAAAGTGAAGGATTATTTTCAGATCTAGAGACCCATTTTTTATGTTCACTGGCATCATCGAAGCAGTAAAACCCGTGCTCTCGGTTCAGGACAAAGACGGCTCTCGTCACGTCCGGATCGGGAAGCCGAGGAATTGGAAACTTCGGAAAGGGCAGAGCGTCTCGATCGATGGAGTTTGTACGACGGTAGTGAGTCAGAGCCCGGTCGCTTTCAATGTCGAGTATATGCCGGAAACATTGTCCAAGACGACTATGCAGTTTGTCGAGCGCGGAACGGAGCTCAATCTGGAGCGGTCTGTGACGCTGCGATCACCCTTGGATGGCCATCTCATTCAGGGGCACGTCGATAGTTCGAGTGAGGTCGTATCAATTGTGAAAGTCCATGGGAAACATGAAGTGACCGTGAACATTCCGCCGGCATTGAAACCGTATATCGCTTCACACGGTGCGATTACCGTCAATGGTGTCAGCCTCACTGTGGCGCGTAAAACGGAGCGGACGTTTACAGTGGCGCTCATTCCATATACTCTGCGGCATTCGAACCTGCAATTATTGGAAGAGGGGAGTGTGGTGAATCTCGAGGTGGATCTCTTGGCCCGCTATGTGGTGAACGCCCTCGGAAAGAGTAATCATTGACGAATCAATCCTATGCAAAGGAAACGCAGTGTCAGTCGCACCAACAGGAGGGATGCCTCGCGGCTCAGAGTCGGAATTGTTGTCTCGCCTTACTATGAGGCAATCGCAAAAAAGCTCCTTCGGGGTGCATTGGCGGAGCTCGGAGAGTGGAGGGTGGAGAAGAAGAATATCTTTGTGATGCAAGTTTCGGGAAGCTTCGAAATCCCTTATGGTTGTGTCTCACTGATGAAGCAGCATCGGCCGGATGTAATTGTCACGCTTGGTTGTGTTGTGAAGGGTGAGACCAACCATGACCAGATCATCGCTCAGGCAGTGGCCCAAGGGCTCGTCGACCTGACGATCAAGTATGAGATCCCGATTACGCTCGGCGTGTTGACGGTCAACACACTCGAACAGGCGAAAGCCCGATCGACACCGGGGAATAACAAGGGTCGGGAAGCGACGGCGGCCGCGCTTGAAGCAGCACTCCTCTAGCTCTATCGGGAGATCCTCTTCTTTTCATCGGACTTGTGTAGCAGACTAGACTTGAATCTCTTCGGTTGATGGGGACTGAGGAATTGGAAGGGCTGTTTGATTTGAGTGAGGCTTTCGGCCATCCGCTCCTGGTCATAGCCAAGGAAGACTATGTCTGGTGAGTGGTCTCGGAGGACGCGCCACTTTCCGATAGTTCGATCGCTCGGGACGATGTGGGCATGATCCAGGAAACCTCGAATGGCATTCATCCGGACGCGGGTACCGTGCCGGGGAGCATGTCCCTTGAGCTTCCGGACGATACTTGTCCGAGCGACTACCACAACGAGCTTCTCGCAGGATTGAGCCGCTTCGAGAAGGAAATTCTGATGTCCGGGATGGAGTCCATCAAAGACACCGAAGACCATACCGAGTTTACAGGGGCGGGATTTTTGGGGCATAGTGTTTCTCATTCCGGATTATTCTAATATACCAGAATGGTATACTGTAGTTTGAGGCAGAGAGTATTGTTGATCCTCGCTTTTGTCAATGAGTAATGAAATCCTGACATTAGGATAGTGAATCTCTATGAATTCTATCAAGAAAGTCCTCATTGCACAGCCGCACGGGTTTTGTGCGGGGGTCGCTCGAGCGGTGAAGGCGGTGGAGGATACGCTGGCGATATTCGGTGCGCCGGTGTATGTGAAGCATGAGATCGTCCACAACAAGCATGTGGTCGATGCGATCACGAAGCAAGGCGCGATCACGGTCGAAACACTCGAGGAAGTGCCGGAGGGTTCGGTGGTCATCTTCTCCGCCCACGGTTCGCCGCGCGCTCATTATGAGGTAGCCCGAGAGCGCCAGCTCCATCTCATCGATGCGACCTGTCCGCTGGTGACCAAAGTTCACCTCGAAGTGTTGCGTTTCATCAAGGAAGGCTATGGGGTCGTGTACATCGGCCACCGCGGTCATATCGAGGGTGTCGGGGTGCTCGGTGAAGCGCCAGGTGTCAGTATTCCGGTGGTTGAGACGGTCGCAGATGCTGAAGCTTTGACGCTCCCTGAAAGTGAAAAGATGGTCTATCTCACGCAGACGACCCTCTCTATCGATGAGACCCAAGACGTCATCGCGGCACTCCGAAAGAAATATCCCCAGATCGTCGCTCCGCCGCTTGAAGATATCTGCTATGCGACAACCAATCGCCAGGAGGCAGCCAAAGCACTCGCAAAGACCGTCCCCGTCGTGATCGTCGTCGGATCGGTGACCTCGTCCAACTCCAATCGTTTACGCGAGACGGCCGAGCAAGCCGGTGCCCGGGCCTACCTGGTTGATGATGCGAGCGACCTTGAAGCCGCGTGGTTTGATGGCGTTTCAATAGTTGGCGTGACTGGTGGGGCGAGTGCACCCGAGGATCGGATCCAGACTGTGATCGACTACTTCACCGGACAAGGGGCGGTCGCCGAACGATTCTCGGTGAAGGAAGAAAAGATGTTCTTCGCGGAACCGGTGGAACTCATGCAGATCCGTCGAGAGAGAGCAGCGAAGGTATGAAACTGGCTATTCAAGCGAGCGATCTCGACCATGCCCGGATCGATGGGACCCGGGTCTATGTCCGTGAATTACTCAGGCGTTTTGGTACTTTTTCGCCAGAAACAGAGTATGACATCTACCATCGGGGGACCTTCAATCCTTTGCTTGCCCCACCAGATCTCCTCAATTACCACGTCAAAACGCTCCCGTTTCCGTACGCCTGGATGCAGACGCGATTCGCGTGGGAGATGTTCCGGTCCCGACCCGATCGGTTGTTTCTGCCGATTCAGGCGGCTCCAGTGATCTTGCCTCGTGGCTTGACGGTGACAGCGACCATTCACGACCTCGCTTTCCGGCGTTTTCCCGAAACCTTCCCACCGAGCCATCTCCGCAAACTGAACTTCATGCTCGACACGGTTGTGAGGCAGGCAGATCGGCTGATCGCGGTCTCTGAGTCTACGAAACGTGACTTGCTCGAGTTCTTTCCAACGCTCGATGCTAGCAAAGTTCAGGTGATTCACCACGGCTTCGATCGCGAGTTTTTCGGTCAGCAGCTTTCAGCTGAGACACTTTCTGCCATCCTCACAACCTACCAGCTACAACCTACCAGCTATCTCCTGTATGTCGGAGCCCTGCAGCCACGCAAGAACCTCGTTCGCCTCATCCAGGCTTTTGAGCAGGCGAAAAAAACCTGCCCGGAGATGCAACTTGTGCTCGCTGGTGAACCGGCCTGGCTTTCCGAAAGTATTCTTGCGGCGAGAGCAGCGAGCCCTTTCAAAGACGATATCATCTTGACGGGACGTGTTTCGTTTGAGAATCTGCGCGCGCTCTACCAGGGTGCACGTCTCTTCGCTTTCCCGTCACTCTATGAGGGATTCGGTCTCCCGCTCCTTGAAGCTTTCGCGTCTGGCGTGCCGGTATTGACTGCCGATAATTCCAGCCTGCGCGAAGTAGCGGGTGACGGTGCGCTCTATGTCGATGCTAGGAATGAGGCTGATATCGCCGAAAAACTCAGCCAGTTGTGGAGTGATGTAGAGCTCCGTGATGCGCTCCGGGTGAAAGCGAATGCTGAACTTGCTCGATTTTCTTGGGATCGGACCGCATGTGCGACACTTGATGTGATTCTCCGTTAGAGCCTGTTCAAGATCTCATGTCTCGAGAAAATATTCAGATTACGAGATGAAAACCTTGAGAAGTGAGGAGGACTATCGAGATAATCCGACGAGCTTTGAGAGGTTTTCAGCCGAAAGCTGGTTATTTTATGAGACAAGCGGTCGGTTTCTGCTTTTTTTCCGCGTTGAGATATTGAACAGGCTCTTAGTGGTCAGCCGGGGAGGATTTGAAGAATAGCCACACTGCGAGTCCGTAGCCGGCGACGATAATCGGGATACTCCACCAGGGGAACCGGTAGTGAGCCAATGTGATGACACTCAGTCCGACGAGCCCTGCACCGACAAGCAATATGCGAGGATATGGCTGTTCGGTTTGTTCGTGCGATGGCTCGAGGAAGCGGCTGAGCCAGACCAAGAGACTGGTACCGAGGAGGAGCAAGAGCGCACATTTGACGAGTGACAAACGGGCGGTGACGAAGGTGGGGAGGACAACTTCAATCGCGTACAGTCCGGCAAAGGCGATCCAGCCGACGAAGACGGCATCGAAGAGGAGATTGGCGGCGATGGCGAGATGACCATCAGTCGCGTAGGTCTCGAGAGATTTTTTGAATGAGAGAGTCATAGGGATTAGGGTGTGACGAATCCAAAACGCGCGAGGATACGCTGTTTTATTTTAGAGAGGAGGGTGGTGAAGTTGTCAGCATTGAGGCGGGTTTCAAAACTGAGAGTCAGGGTTGCGATATCGATATCGGTGTCGTGGTCCGAAAGGGTGATGGTATAGTCCGATCCAACGACTCCATCAAGGCTGTCGAGCGAGGCAGTGCAGTCGAGCGCACGCGGGAGGAGACCAGCAGTCGCGTCGCAGCGGGCGGTCAATCGACTGCCGGATTCACTGACGAGGATCGGGTGAGTCCGTGCCGTGAGGAAATCATGGTAGGGGCCAGGACTGACAGGTAGACGATGACCTCCTTCGATGAGGGAGAGAGTCTTGGAGTCTTGATCTTCGAAGAGTGTACCATCGGGATGAACAGCACCCATGAGGAAGATGCGGCCGCGTTTGTAAATTCCCAAATCTTCTTCGTTTACCGGGAGCACGTCTTCGAAATGGTAACCCAACGCGAGGAAAATCTCAGCGCTGCCGATCGGACGGATTTCTGTCTCGCTCGTGACGATATAGACACCATCGGCGAACGAGAGGAGCGACCCAAGTCGGAACCCGAGAAAGTCCGAAGCGATAGTGAAGCCGTCTCGCCAAGCAATTGATTCTTCGCGGGCGGCAGCAGCAGGATAGCGGGAGAGGAAAGCCGCGTCGCTGATATAGGGATGCAGCTGGCCGTCTCTCAGCGCGTAGTATGTCCCAGCGATACGGTAGAGTTCTGCGGCGGGGAAATCCGTGAGGGTCGCTCCGACAGGGAAGAGGTAGGCACGATAGCCTTTCTGGATGGTTGCTTCGATGTGGTTGGGTGTCTCGGATTGTTTCTCGAGATCGACGCTGAGTGCGAGATGCGAGAAATCACCGAGCGGGCTGGTGTTGGCGACGAGTTGACCGCCGGTTTCGAGCTTGCCATTCGTTCGTGGTGTACCGGTTTCGGCGCGCGGGTCGAAGATCTGATTGCGGCTGGATTTCGGATTCCGGAAGTCAAAGCTGGTTGTCATCGTCGGAAATAGGAAGGTATAGGCGAGTGCGATACCGGCGAGCGCGAAACCGACCGCGAGTGTGATGCGGAGTTTGATGTAGAGCGGCCGGAGGGGTTCGGGAATGGGGGCGAAGGGCGGTTGCATAAAGGGGGATCAGTCAGTTATCTCAAAGAGGATGGCGTCTCGCGTGACGGTCTGTCTGATGGGCCGGGCGAAAGGTCTCGGGGCGGTGAGTGTCGGCCAGACGAACGAGAGTACTTCGACGGGGAGTAGGCGGTCTCCGAAGGTGGCAGCGAATTGACCGACGGTGTCCTCGGTCGTCAACAGATAGACGCGGTCAAAGGCGTTCCGATCGAGTCGGGCATAATCTTCGGGATTGAAGAAATAGGCTGCGGATTTCCCATCGAGGCTCATGAGCGGTCCGGCGATCATCGCAAAGGGGTCACCGGAGGATTCACGATCGATGAGGATGAGATCACGGGCGGTGAATTGGTCACCGAAGTTTTCCGCCTGAGCGCGGAGGGTCTGGTACTCGATCACTGAGAGGGCCTGGTAGGCTGGCCAGCACTGGAGGACAAAGAGCAAGCCGAAGCCGATGAGGGCGATAGTGTGTTTCCGAGGAGTGTGGATTCTCTCGATCATCGACTGCCACAATACAATGGTCGCGAGCAAGAAAAGTGGGAAGAGCGTAAAGACATAGCGGCGCAAGAGCCACGGGTGATCGTCGGAGATATGACCATCGAAGAGATAGACGAAGGTCGGGAGTGCGAGCAGCACCGGGATGAGAAGTGCGAAACGGCGTCGCATGATACCGAAGGCAAGCGATGCCAAGCCGAGAATGAAGACAGGAAACAGCCCGTAGGAAATGAGGATCGGTCCGAGTCGTGGCTCTCCGCTCCCTGTGCCGGCGATGCCGAGGGTGTGCCAATATTTTAGGGCCGCTTTGCCGATCATGGTGTAGAACGGCAGATTCATGAAAAGATCGCGGAGGAAGAGAAAGCCGAGGAAGAGGAGGACGGGGATGGCCCAGACCTTGGGGAGGGCGAAGAGGTGGGCGCGCAGTTTGGGATGCCAGAGGATAAACCCGAGCGCGAGCGGCGCGATGACGAAGCCCTCGATGCGCGTCAGGGCGAGGAGAAACCCGGTGATGAGAAGACAAGGGAGGACTCGTCGATCATCTTCGCGCGCGAGGCGGATGAGTGCGACCGTGAGCGTGAGAAAGAGGAGGAGCGCGAGATTTTCCGTCAGCGTCATCTGGGTGAGCCAGACCGTGAAGAAGGATGTCGAGAAGAGAGCTGTCCCAAAGAGCGCGGTGTGGCGGGTCACGAAGAGGGAGCCGAGATCGAAGAATGTCCAACTGGAGAGAATGAAGAGCAGCGCGTTGGCGATAAGGAGACCGGTCGGGCCGAACCACTGCACAAAGAGCGCGAGGTATGAGATGTAGCCGAGTGGGAATTGAGTGATGAGTGCCCCGCTTTCGGTGTAGGAGAAGCCGGGGAAGTTGAGTGCGCGACCAGGACCATAGATGGCAAAGAAAGCGTCAGAGACAGGTGTCCGGAAGGCGAGCTCATGACCGTGCGCGAGTTCCCAGGCGGCGAGAGCGATTGATCCTTGATCGCGGCCGGTGAAGACAGTTGGCTCGGTTCGAAGGGCGATGAGTAGGGCGAAGAGCACCAGCGCACCGATGAGACCGAGTCGTGCCCAGTCACATTCCTGATACAGCACGAATAATGCCAGACCAAAACCGCCCAAGAGCAGTCCACCAGCCACCCAGGTCAGTGCCGGATAGAACCAGCCGAACAGCGCGAGCGCGAGCGCGAGGATGAGGGCGAGGACGAAACCAGAGAGGGCGATGAGCCAAGGCGAGCGGGTCCAGAGACGGGATGGATTCATAGTGGCTCTATTATACGCAAAAACGGGTCGCGCTTCAATTTACGAAAGGATGTCGAAACGGTACAATAGGAGCAGCCTCTACAGCTCAACACACAAAGCGTCTAGCATGAACTTCTTTCTCTGGTACTATACCATCGGCATTCTCTCGATTTCGCGGATCGCGGGCAATTATATCCGATACGTCTTGCACCGCTTCAATATCGTCGGTTTGTTTCGTACACTCATCTCGCCCTGGAAACGTGACATCAGTTTCCATACCTGGCGAGGATTGCACCCGATCCTCTTCGCACAGGCACTGGTGAACAATATCATCACTCGACTTCTCGGGGCCATCGTCCGCTCCGTCGTCCTCATGTCTGGTTTCGGAGCGATCGCCCTCATGGCGGTACTGGTCATCTTGTTGTCGCTCTTCGCCGCGGTCGCCCCGCTCGTCCTCATCGGCGGAAGTGTCATCATCGGGGCGGTCTTTGGGACCATCGCCGGCATGGCTGCTTTCGTCATGGCTATCATTTTGACGATCGTCGCAGTCTTGACTTGGCATGAGTACGAGCGCGGCCGTATCGACTACGCCCTCTTGCCCGAGCATGCACCGTGGCGTGACCGGGCTCTGATGCGCCTCGGGCTGTCGCCGAAATCTGTCACTGCTGAAACGATCGGCGTTCCCGAAAAACGGGCTGCTTTCCTGACGGAGAAGCGAATCGCACCCGAGCACTTCGACCGCGCCTGGGCCATCGAAGGTGCAGTCTACGCCGCGAAGGACCGGCTCAGCCGGTTTTGGGAGTGGGAACAGCTTCGTCGGGACCCGAGAATCGGGAAGTATTGGGCTTATGCCTACACGCCGCGTCTCGATCACTACATCATGGATCTCTCAGAACATGATTTCAGTAATTATGCGCGGCAGGAATTGATCGGGCGCGAATCAGTGATGGAGATGCTCACGCTCACCTTGTCGCGGCCAAATGACAATAGCGCGCTCCTCATCGGGGACCCCGGTATCGGCAAACGCTCGATCGTCCATGCCTTCGCCCGCTGCATCCGCGAAAACCGTTTCACTGATACGGTCATCGATGAGGCCCGCGTCGCCATCTTTGACCTGGGCCAAGTCATCTCGGACGCTCGATCGCAGGGGATCGATCCCAAAGGGCTCCTGCGTGACCTCTTGAATGGCACGGTCTATGCCGGTAATGTTGTCTTGGTTATCGAAAACATCAATCTGTTCCTCGATCCCGAAAGCGATATGGCGGTCGGGGATGTACTGAATGATTATCTGTCACTGCCAACGTGTCGCATCATCGGACTCATGACCGGAGAGGCTTATCACACGCTCGGTCAGCGACAGATTCCCGCGCTCAAGTACTTTGAGGCCATTCAAGTGCCCGAGCCGACGAAAGACGAAGTCATCGCTATCCTCGTTGATACATTCAAACCGCTCGAGCGGAATCGCCCGGTCTTCACGATTCAGGCCCTGCACGCGATCATCGACGGCGCTGAGCGCTACAATTGGGAGATGCCATTTCCGGAGCGAGCCGTCGATCTCGCACAGGAAGTCCTCATTTATTGGGAGAAGCACCCCGATCTCGCCTTCATCGAACGGACGGTCGTCGAGGATTTCCTCGAAGCGAAGTCCGGGATACCGATGGGCGAAGCGAACGAAGAGGAACGGCAGAAACTGCTCCATCTCGAAGCACTCCTCCATGAACGCGTCATCGGTCAAGCGGAGGCAATTAAACAAATGTCCGAGGCCTTTCGCAAGGCGCGCACAGGACTGGGGAATGACAAGAAACCGATCGGCTCTTTTCTCTTCCTCGGTCCCACCGGTGTGGGCAAGACGGAGACGGCCAAAGCCCTCGCGGCGGTCTATTTCGGTGACGAAGACCGGATGGTGCGGCTTGATATGAGTGAATTCCAGACGCCGCAGTCGATCGACGAGCTCATCGGCTCGGCTGAGATGAATGTCCAGGGACGCATGACGTCCCTCATCAAAGAACGACCGTACTCCATATTGCTCCTCGACGAACTTGAAAAGGCGTATCCGCGGGCACTTGATCTTTTCTTGCAGATTCTCGATGAAGGCTATGTGACCGATGGCTTCGGCCACAAGGTGAACTTCCGGAACACGATCGTCATCGCGACGTCCAATGCCGGCGCCGATCTCATCCATGTCGCGACGAATGCTGGCCGCTCGATGGTCGATATCAAAGACGAGCTGATGGATGCGATTATTGCCAAAGGCACTTTCCGTCCGGAATTCCTCAATCGTTTCGATGGTGTCATCTTGTTCAATTCCCTGACGTCCGAGGAAATGGAACAAGTTACGGCCTTGAAACTGCAGGCCTTTGCCGACAAGCTGTACAAGGAGAAGAAAGTGAAACTTACCTTTACGCCCGAAGCGGTGCGCACGGTCGTGGCAAAGGGCTATGAACGCGAATATGGCGCCCGCTCTATCAATCGATATATCGCCGACGTCGTGGAAGACACCATCGTGAAACGTCTCCTCGAAGGCACGCTCGCGGAAGGGACCGAAGTGACATTTACTGAGCACGATCTGGGAGAAGAGTAGGCACGAAATCTCTTCTTTTCCCTCAGCAATATCCCTAGAGTATACTAAAGGGGCTATGACTGAAACGCTTGGGGGGAAAAAGCTGAAAGTGCTCATGATCGCGCCGACTCCGTTCTTTTCGGATCGGGGGACGCATATTCGCATTTTGGAGGAAGCGCTGGCTTTGACTCGGCGTGGCTATGTGGTCACGATCGCGACGTACCATATCGGTCAGGATTTGCACGAGCCACTCGCGGCCCAGGTGGAAGTCCGCCGGATCCGCCGACTGCTGTTTTGGTACAAGAAGCTTGAAGCGGGGCCGGACTGGCAGAAGCTCATCCTCGACCTCATGCTCATCCGGAAAGTGTTCTTCCTCGCGCGGACGACACGGCCCGATATCCTTCATGGGCACCTGCATGAGGGCGTGCTCATCGGTTGGATCGTGCAGCGTGCACTGTTTTGGCGCAAGATGTTGCTCGTCGGGGATTTCCACGGCAGTCTGACCAAAGAAATGGTTTCGCATGCTTACCTGCAGACGGGTTTGCTTCGTCGGCTCTTCGAGTGGGTAGAGCAAGTTGTCGATAATCTGGGCGATATGGCGGTGACGAGCTCATGGCGGAATACCCGCGAAATCGCAGTCATCCGCAAGAAGAATGCACCGATCACCGTGCCCGACGGGGTCGGCACTGATCAGACAGATACCCTGGACTTCCCGCGAGCCGCGCTTCGCCGCAAGTATGGCATCGCTGAGGAAGCACTCGTGGTCACATATACCGGTGCTCTGGTCGCCAACAAAGGTGTCCGCCACTTCGTGATCGCGATCCCGCTGATTCTCGCTGGTGACCCGCGGGCACATGTCGTAGTGGCAGGTTTCCCTTGGAATGAAGTCGCGCCGTATTTCGAGGGAAAAAGTTGGATGGACCGGGTGACGTCGATTACGCCCTTGCCGTATTTTTCGCTGCGGGAAATCCTCGCGATGAGCGATGTCGGGATCGATCCCAAAGAAGAGGGTGTCGGCCAGGCGAGCGGAAAAATGCTGCAGTATATGGGGGCGGGACTACCGGTCGTGTGTTTTGATACCGAGAACAACCGTGAATACCTCTCGGATGGTGGCGAGTACGCACATCAAATCTCTGGTGCCGGACTCTCTGAAGCCGTGTTGCGACTGCTCCGTGATCCCGAACTTCGCAAGAGGAAAGGTGCCGCCAACCGAGTCCGGGCACGCGAAAAATTCTCCTGGGACCGGACCGGAGAAATCTTGGATGAGGTGTATCAGAAAGCGCTCTCGATATGAAAACCTGGCTCATCAAAATCGGGAAGGCCTGGAGTGTGATCCGGCGCGACGGATTAGTTCGGGGTGGGCGGCGGGTGCTGGAGGCATTCACGGCGCTCTTTGCTCATGTCGAGCCAGGCGATATCCTGTTCATCTCGGGCGGAGTGGGGGACAGTGCGCGCTATCGGACGCAGCATGTTGCCGAAGAACTTCGGCTACATGGTTTCCGGGCATCGGTCACCGTGCAGGATAACCCACGGCTCGTGTCGTACGCGGACCAGTTCCAGGTATTCGTCCTGCACCGCGTCCTCATGACTGTGGCAATCGCCCGGCTCATAGCTCGGCTGAAAGAAGTTGGGAAGACAATTATTTTCGAGACCGATGATCTCGTGTACGATCCGGAGTTTCTCGTGCATATGGATTACTGGCATCAGATGAATGTGCTCGAGCGCAAGCTCTACGAGCACGGTGTCGGCGGCGAGATCCTGGCTGATCCATATGTGACGACAGCGACGACGACAACCGGCTTCCTCGCTGACAAACTTCGAGAGAAAGGGAAGTCGGTCTATCTCGTGCCGAACCGACTGTCGCAGCAAGATGTGTTGTGGGCGGATGAAGCTTTGAAGAAGAATCACGAATCACGAATCACGAATCACGAAGGAGAAAAAATTGTTCGTATGGGTTATCTCTCCGGCACGCCGAGTCACAACAAAGACTTTGCGACTATCACGCCCGCTCTCATCACGCTGTTTGAGAAGTATCCCGAGATGCGATTGGTGCTCGCAGGGCCGCTGGATACCGAAGACCGGCTCCAAGTGTATGCTGAGCGGATCGAGTGTCTGCCGTTTGTGCCACGGGCCAGACTCTTTGCCAACATTGCAACACTTGACATTAATCTCGCACCGCTTGAAATCGACAATCCGTTCTGTGAATCGAAATCCGAATTGAAATTCTTTGAAGCAGGGATCGTCTCGGTGCCGACCGTGGCGGCTGCGACACGCACCTATTGTGAAGCGATCACCGACGGAACCGATGGCTTCGTCGCGGCGAACACAGATGAATGGGTAGCAAAGATCGGTCGACTCATCGCCGAGCCTGAGCTCCGCGCTCGGATCGGCCACGCCGCGCGCGAGACGGCCCTCGCACAGTATACCAACGCGAATGCCAAGAACGAGGCGTACTATGAGTTTCTGCGTTCCGTTATGAAACACGACTGAATATGGCCAAACGCATTTTCCCGGAAAGTCAGCTCGCTCACCACTACCTCGACGGACTGTCCGGACTAGAGATCGGTGCGTCGGCGCATAATCCGTTCGGTCTCACGACGCAGAATGTCGACATCGCGGATGAGTTCAATCGGAGTACCTACAAGAAGCGTGAGCTCGACATTTCGGGTGAGGTGGCGCCGATCGACATCATCGCGCCGGGGGACACATTGCCCGTACCGGATGCTTCGGTAGATTTCGTCATCTCGTCGCATGTCCTCGAGCATTTTGCGGATCCGATTGCCGCGCTGCTTGAGTGGTACCGCGTCGTCCGATCGGGTGGGTATGTCTATCTGATCGTGCCGCACCGGGAGCGCACGTTTGATCGCGTCAAACCGGCGACGACTTTTACCAATCTCCGAGCCCGGCATGCTGGGACCGAAGCCGTCACGCCGGACCCCGAAACTGGGCACTGCAGTTACTGGGTGACCGAGGACGTTATCGAGTTGGTGCGCGGCATCGGACTGGATTGGGCACTGGTTGATTTCCAGGACACGGATGATAAGATAGGGAACGGCTTTGCGGTCGTCCTTCGCAAGGGGGCACTCACAGTCGAGGAGCGCGAGCGTATCGACGCCAAGTGGGCGGCGCACCTCGCGAAGCGCCAAGTGTTTACTGAGTCGTTCTTCCGACCAGGATCGCCGGTAGGGCGGGCGGCGGAGCTCGTGGGCAATGCGTACCGTGAAATCATTCGCAGTGGACCAGCAGGACTCTTTCGACGGATCAAGGAATTTATCCATAAATAATCATGATGAGTATGGCAGGGAAAAGGACTGCGAAGAAGGTGATGAAGAAGAATCTCAAAGTCCTCATCACAGGTGGTGCTGGTTTCATTGGATCGGCGACCGCCAAGGCACTCATGGACCGTGGTGATACAGCAATCCTCATCGACAATTTCAACGACTACTATGATCCGCGGATCAAGGAGGCCCGGATCAAGAAGTTTCTGAAGGACTACAAGGGCTATTTTAAACTGTATCGTGGCGATATCTGCGACCGGGCATTCCTGGAAAAGCTCTTCAAAAAAGAGCGGCCGGACAAAGTCATCCACCTCGCAGCGATGGCGGGAGTGCGGAACAGTCTGCGTGATCCAGCGCTCTATGCGGACGTGAATGTGATGGGAACGACGTATCTCCTCGACCTCGCGGTGAAGTATGGCGTGAAGAATTTCCTTTACGCTTCGTCCTCATCGGTCTACGGCAACAACACGAAGCTGCCGTTTGCCGAGAGCGATCCGGTGGATACGCCGATCTCGCCCTATGCTGCCACTAAAAAAGCGACCGAGCTCATGGCACATGTTTACAGTCATATCCACGGACTGCCGACGACGGGGCTCCGATTCTTCACAGTCTATGGTCCGTGGGGTCGGCCGGACATGGCGCTCTTCACTTTCACCCAGGACATCTTGGCTGGGCGGACGATCAAGGTCTATAACTATGGCAAGATGACACGCAACTTCACTTATATCGATGACATCGTGTCTGGCATCTTGACCTGCCTCGATGCCAATCTCGCCTGCACGGTCATGAATATTGGCGGCGACAAGGAAGAGAAACTCACCCGTTTCATCGAAGTGATCGAGGAGAATGTGGGGAAGAAAGCGAAGAAAAAAATGATGCCCATCCAGCCCGGCGATGTACCAAGTACTGTCGCGGATATCCGAAAACTGAGGAAACTTGGCTGGAAGCCGACGACTAGAATCGAAGTCGGTATCAAGAACTTTGTCGAGTGGTATAAGGGATATTTTAGGGTATAGGTTTTAGTGATCAGAGGATAGCGCATAGAGAGAAGAGAAAAAAAGCGAGACGGCCTTTGCGGGGTCGTCTCTGATTTGCGTGCGTTGCGCAGGGGGAGTGCTGTTAGTTTTCAAGGAGCTCGCAGCAGTCCCAGTGGAAGTGGAGCAGGTTGCCGGGCATCTGTTTCCAATATTCCGCCGCTTCATACTGCTGTGCGGCGTTGAGAGAGGCCACGGCATCAACCCGGAGGACGAATACACCGCTGTTATCATTCACGATTCCCTCCCAGGCAGGATCGGCGGCGAATGCTGCTTTGACCGCAGGTTCATCGATCGCGATGGTGAGGCTGACGAAGGCTTCTCGCAAATCCACTGCTGCTCGAAGGTCGGGTATATGGGTGATACGGATTTTCTTCATGGACGACTCCGTTGAGTGAAAGGGTTGAGCTTCTGGTTGTACCATCAATCATTGGAGGGAGCGAACCGATGTTCGATTTCATGGCAGCAGTCGCGTGGAATTCGGGTGGCACGGTCGAGAGGCAGCAGGGGATAGAAACCTTCAGCTCGTTCGGCACCAATTGTCGCTGTGGCGATCGCCTGGCGGATGGCGTTATTATCGATCCATATGAACCTCGCATCGGGGTTATCAGGGAGCTGGACTCTAACAGTGAGACCGACGAGGACAATAGCGAGGGCGTGATCGATCCCAGTGGGCTCTCGGATAATGCGGATGGCATCAGTCATAGGGGGGGCTCCTTGTTGGTAAAGAAGTGGGGGATGTCTCGTGACGCAGAGATGTTAGCAATGATAGGAGGCTTTTGTCAATCGTGCGAGCTGTCGCAATCACTCAGACACGACGTGGCTGATCTCGGGGGTGTCGGGGAAAGCTTGGCAACAAAACCCCCAAATAATGAAAGAGACGGCCTTCGGATAAAGGTCGCCTCTGATTTTGCGCGTTGCGCAAGCTGTCAGCTACTGCTGAGCTGTCCACGGCGTAACTGCGACAACATGTTCTTGACCCCATCACAGCAAGTGATAGGAAACGCTGTCGCTTGTCTTAGTGCAAGGCGTTGAGTCAGCTTCTGAGCTTTTTCCGCTCTATGCCTTGAGACTAGCGCATGATACAGCTCGAAATTCCGGACGTAGACGAGTTCATCGTTGCCGTGTACTGGATCGACGGTCCAGGTTAGCATATCAGGTTGTACTACGACACAGAGGCCGTCGAGGGCTTCGATGAGCCCGGCGTTTTCATTGAGAAGTGGATGATCATCGTCTAGCTTGGCTAGATTGATCAGACGAATCGTTGGCATGGTTACACCCCTTTGATAATGTCGTTGCAATCGGAAAGGACTATATTCTCACATCCGAACAGGATAGCACAGAAAGAGCGGCTTGTCAAAGCCAGAAATGGTATGATTAGGAAAGACCTATGCTGAAACGAAGCATCATTTGGATCATCATCCTCGGAGCGGGTATCGGGACGCTCTACGCGTTCGAGTCGACACGCGTGCCTTGCCAACTGGCGCTCGCCTACTCGGTGGGCCAGTTTGATCCGCGCTTCGGGATCACGGAGGATGAATTCCGACAGGCCATCGCCAGTGCCGAACAGCCATGGGAAGAGGCACTCGGTCGGGACCTGTTCCGCTATGAAGCCGGGGCGCTCTTTCCAGTGAATCTCATCTTTGATGAGCGGCAGGCGCGGACGATCGATGGACAGGCGCTCGACCAGGAATGGGAGGCAGTCCAATCCCAGCAGACGACGATCAAGGGGAAATATGATGCGTTTTCAGCCGAACTGGCCAAGGCCCGCCAGAAGTACGATGCATCAGCCGCCACTTTTGACACTCGGCTCGGGCAGTACAATGCGCGTGTCGATGCTTGGAATCGGAGCGCGCGGACGGACCGAGATGAGCTCGAGGGTATCCAAAGTGAAGAGAAGCGGCTGCGACAAGACCAAGCCGCACTGGAAAAGGAGCGGGACAGAGTGAACGCGCTCGTGACGGAAGTGAACCGGTATGCCAAGGAAGGGGAGAAAGTGGTCGACCGCTACAATGAGCGGGTGAATGACTTCACTGCGACCTATGGCACCGAGGGCTCATTCGACCAGGGAGTGTATGAAGGGACGGGGATCGATATCTATCAGTTTGATGATCGCGAACATCTGCGGATGGTCTTGGTCCATGAATTGGGGCATGCACTCGGGCTGGGACATGTGGAGGGTGCGGCATCGATCATGTACCCGACGATGGGCGCGCAGGATGTGAAGCACATCACCCTCTCGGCGGAGGACCGGTCAGCGCTGGAGAGCGTGTGCTCGGTCACGGCTTGGGACCTGATGCTCCGCGATTCACGCGAGGCCTGGTCGTTCTCGGCGACTTAATTGGTATAGAAATGTGAAACCCCCGCGGCGCTGTGCGCTTTGGGGGCTTATTAGTCTCAGTTGAGTGACCTCCAGGGACGGAACCCGTATGATTCGGCCAAGTATTCATCCACTGGATCCCAGTCCCCGCAGAAGGTCTCTCCCAAGATTGATCCTTTTGTGTCAACCCGACTAATTGACTCATACACCGTAGCGACGACTGCGGGCCCGAACCCGCAGAACAAGAAGATACGTAGATATGCATGGTCGACGACAAGCGCCAGAGCGGAATAGATTTCAGCAGCCTGGGCCAGGTCGTCGGTGTGGCCGCACTGGACTAGGTCGACGAGGCGACCGCATTCGTACGTGAGCCGGAGCTCGATAGACGCATTGGAAGCTTGGAAACCAGACATGATGACTCCTCCCGAGTGGTGGTGGGTTGAAATGGTAAAGAAGCAAGCAATATACTAGCATATTTACCAGTGTCAGTCAATGGTCGGAAATGGCTTTGATACAGTACTATAAGGAATATGAATCCCGTTAGAAATTACGACCGCGAAAACTTCAATTCTATGCCAGGCATTTACCGATTCCAGTACTGTCGCATAATCAAGACCTATTTCTAATGGGATGAAAATCGCACTCGTCCATGACTATCTGGTGCAGTACGGTGGCGCCGAGCGTGTGCTCGAGGCGTTCACCGAGATCTGGCCGTACGCGCCGATCTACACCCTCCTCCATGACCCCGAGGCGATGCATGGCAAGTTCGCCGGCAAGCGGATTTACACCTCGTTTCTCCAACGTTCACGGTTCGCACGCAAACACCACCGACTTTTCCCCCCGCTCATGCCGGTCGCGATTGAGAGCTTTGATTTCTCTCAGTATGATGTCGTCTTGTCGGATTCATCGAGCTATGCCAAAGGCATCATCACGCGGCCCGAGACACTCCATATCTCCTATGTCCATACGCCGATGCGGTATGCGTGGGATGATTGCCAGAAATATACGCAGGATTTTGGCTTCCCGCGTTTCATCCGGCAACTCGTGCCGTTTTTCATGAATCCGATCCGACTGTGGGACAAGGCCTCGGCTGATCGCGTCGACCATTTCATCGCGAATTCCGAATTCGTCCGCGCTCGGATCGCCAAGTACTATCGCAAGGACGCAATCGTCATCCATCCGCCCGTCGAGGTCGCGCGGTTCCATGTGGCAGCGCCGGGTGAGCAGCGGGACTATTTCCTCATGGTGGGACGGCTCATCGCCTACAAGCGACACGATATCGCGATCGAGGCTTTCAATCGGCTCCGGCTCCCGCTGAAGATCATCGGTCGCGGCCCCGAGCTCGGGCGACTGAAGAAACTCGCCGGTCCGACGATCGAATTCCTCGGGCGGGTCCCGGATGAGGAGTTGCCGCGGTACTATGCTGAGTGCCAGGCGTTCATCTTCCCGCAAGAAGAGGACTTCGGCATCGTCGCTGAGGAAGCCTTTGCCTCGGGTCGGCCGGTGATCGCCTATCGGGGCGGAGATATTGTGGAGCATCTGGAAGAGGGTAAGACGGGGGAGTTCTTCGATGTTCAGTCGGCGGACTCACTCGTGGCGGCGGTCCAGCGGTTCCAGACTCAGCACTATGATGCGGCCGTCATTCGAGCCAGTGCCGAGCGATTTGACAAGGCGCTCTTTCAGGCTACAATACGGGACTCGGTCGAGACACTCGTCCGGCAGCATCTCGCTCGGCGGGACGCTCGTCCTCTCTCGGGACCGGCAGCGTAGATTGAATCGAATACACGTATGGAACTGCGGGCTTTCCTCGAACTCTTCATCCGTCAGCGGAATCTCATCTGCGGGATTGTTCTCGCTGCGTTGGTTATCGGTTTCTGCGCGTATCGGCTCCAGACGCAGTGGTATGAGGGCACCGTGCTCCTCTCGGTGACGCGGCAGGGAGCGGAAGCAGCGACAGACTATCAGTATGACCACTACTATCGCCTCCAAGCGGATGAACGTATGGCGAATACGGTGGCACGCTATCTCGAGACTCCGATCGGCCGACGCGATATCGCTCGTCGCGCCCTCCTCTCCAATGCGCGTGAGACGGAGTTCATCGAGCGAAAAGTCACGGCGCTCGTCCTCGCTTCGAACCTGGTACAGGTGACGTATCGTGCGAAGTCTCCGACTGAGGCGGAACGGATCGCGGCGGCGATGCTCGAAACTTCGGAACGCTATGTCGCGAGTCTGAATGAGCAGGCGGCGAATCGTAATTGGTTTACGCTGGTCGCGACTGACTCGCTCACACACGATGGCCGCTTCACGTGGCCTGTGGCACTCGGCATTGCCATGGCAGTGGGACTTTTCATCGCGTTTTGGACCGTGCTCGGGCTGTGGTACTGGCGAGGCGGGGAGCGTCGTCAGTAACCAGAACGACAGGAGATCAATACAGGGTAGCGGTAATGGCAGTTTAACGGTACGTACGATGAGAATTGGCATCGATATCCGTTCGCTCGCGGCGGGACGGCGGACGGGGGTAGAGGAATACACGATTGGATTGCTGCAGGAATTGTTCCGGCAGGGCAGGGAGCATACGTACGTGCTCTTTTTCAATGCGTGGGGCCAGGTCGGTGCCGACCTCACTTGGGCGGAGGGATTTTCCAATGTGAGCATTCGGCGTTTCCGTATCCCGAACAAGCTCTTGAATCTGTCACTCTGGTACTGCAATCGTCCGCGGCTCGACCGACTCATCGGTGGTGTTGACGTATTTTTTATGCCGAACCTCAACTTCGCGGCGGTGTCGCGTGAAGTGAAACTCATCGTCACGGCCCATGATTTGTCGTTCGAATTCTTCCCGGAGCTGTTTTCGTGGAAGCAGCGGCTGTGGCACTTCGCCGTGAATTTTCGTTCACTCCTCCGTCGGGCGGACACGATCGTCGCGGTTTCGGCATCGACGGCAGACGATCTGGTAACCCGCTATGGGATCTCGGCTGCCAAGGTCCAGGTGATCCACAGCGGCATCGACGCGCGTTTCGTCCCGATGGATCGCAATGATCTGTCACTGCTCGCCGTCCAGGAGCGGTATCACTTGCCCTACAAATTCATCCTCTATCTCGGTACGATCGAACCGAGGAAGAATCTCGGCGCGCTCCTCAGTGCTTTTGAAGCATTTCATCGAGAGGCAGTCGGCGAGGAGATGTCGCGCTATGAACTCGTCCTGGCGGGGCGGCCAGGCTGGAGCTACACCGAGCTCTTCCAGTCCATCGACCAGTCACCGGTCCGGGACAAGATCCGCCTCATCGGCTATGTCGAAGATGCTGATAAACCCGCTCTCTACAATCTCGCCAGTGTCTTCGTCTACCCATCGTTCTATGAGGGCTTTGGCTTTCCACCGCTCGAAGCGCTCGCCTGTGGCGTGCCAGTCATCGCTTCACATTCGGCATCGCTCCCGGAAGTGATCGGCGAGGCAGGGGTCCTCATCGATCCCTATCGCCCCGACGAAATTCTCCAGGCCTTCCGAGGGGTTCTCGGCGACAAGCAATACCAGGCGAAACTGCGCGAGCGGGCTCTCGCCAGACGCTCAGATTTCACTTGGGAGCGGTCCGGTCGAGCCTTCCTGGACCTACTCGACCAGCTCCGTTCCCTCTGATATCCTGGTCTTGACATCGCATTTTTTTTGAGGCAGGGCTGGAGTCGACTCGTTTCGTGGGATCCCGATAGCCGCTGGCATCATTTATAGGGCAGGCTATAATGAAGTAAATACAAACAAAATCATATGCGTACCGAAGGATCCCGTAAGGCAGTCATGTTCTCAGTCCTGGTTTTTGTATTCTTTGGCGGATACTTTGTCTTTGCCGCGTTTCTGACCGGGCTGCCAGCTTCATTTCCGCTGGTGCAGCCGATCGATGCTAGGGGGATGGTTAAATAGTAGATGGTGGGTGTCTCTGATAGTCTTTTAGTCTTTCTGACACACCGTTCCGAAGCAATCAAATGGTTCAGGCTTTGGATGATCGTAATGAATGAAAAGATCGGTGAACTGAAGACGGAAAATACAAAACTGGCTGGTTTCATTACGTCTCAAGCAGCACACACCGGTATGCTCGGCTGGTTCTTCCGATTGTTCTAGCACCGAGGGGATTCTCTTCTCACGGAATCCATGTTATAGTAGTTGTAGGTTTGGGCGCTCGTTTCCACGTCTTTTTTTGTGTAACTTTTAATTAGTATAGTATGCCGCATTTCGGTGAGCATCTGATGGTTGACGGTTATGGTGGGAATTTTGAGAAGCTCAATGATAGGGAAACGGTTTACAAGTGTTTGAATGAATTGCCCGAGGATCTCGGGATGACGAAGCTGACGACCCCGGAGGTTTACGAGGCACCGGGCAATGGCGGCAAGGATCCGGGTGGTTGGAGCGGATTCGTTGTCATCGCCGAGAGCCATATCAGTATTCATACCTTTCCAGCCCGTGGATTCGTCAGTATCGACGTCTATACCTGCAAGAACGGCCTGGACAACCGCTATACCGTGAAATATTTCAAAGAGGCGTTCGGCCTTCAAGATACTGAGGAACATTTCCTGGAACGCGGGCACCGGTATCCAGAAAAAGATATTGTCTGATTTTTATCCGAGAAGTTGTTCTCACTCTCGCTTCGTAGAATTACCCATGTTTCTATAGCGGATAGACCAAATACCTCTGTATGTATAAAGAATCAAAGGCCTTCTTTCTCATCATTAGCTTACTTATGCTTGGATCGGTGGCTGTTTCGTACTACAGATACGTAGTGAAACAAGACTATATTGTCCAAACAGAGGTTGATTGTGATCCATATACGGAAGCGTGTTTTGTGTATGTTTGTGATATTGAAGCGGGAGATGAATGCACCGGCAATCCGGTGGAGGATACGGCATATTATAAGCTGATTCGGCGAAATGCGATGAATATGTCGCTCTGTGATCCAAATGCGGAGGCGTGCGAAGTTTCGGCGTGTCCCTCTGGTGAGGCAGAGTGTGAGGTTATCTCTTGCGATTCAGCAACTGTTCAGGAAGGGGAGGAGTGTACCGATCCGGTTGTGTTCATACTCGAGCATCCAGTAGAATATGTCGGTGTAGCAGAGGGAGACGTCGCAGAGAATACTACGGATGAGGATTCTTTAGAGGGAATGGGGGCACAAGAGGCAGTAGATGTTGAGAATATCGGGGCCGAGTCGGATTCGGTCGTCAGCAAATCGGCCGATACCCAAGCAGTTATTATCGAACCGGGTAACGAGTGAATCTTCAATTGTTGTGATCTTTGCCACTCAAAATTGGTTTCTACTGGCGTTGGTTGCCCCTTGCTTGTGGGCATTGGTCGCAATCATTGATACGTATACCGTACACAGTGTCTATGAGGACGAATATGATGGGGCAGTCATTTCGGGAGTGTTCCAATCACTCCCTTGGATTTTAGTCCCATTGGGAATAGTACAGTTTACCTTTCCTGGAATCGAAATAGCAGTCGTGGCACTTTTGGCGGGTGGTTTTTTCCTTCTCTCATTTTTTTGTTATTTCAAGGCCTTATTCGTATCCAATGATTCGACTCTGATGGAGATCATTTGGAATCTGAATATCCTCGTTGTTCCGTTCTTTGCGTGGCTACTGATCGGCGAGGTCTTGGTCAGTGCACATTACACTGGTATTGCAGTTGCCTTCTTAGGGATTATTCTTTTTAATTTTGATAGGCAGACTAAAGAGATAGGCTATTACAAGATATTGCTCCCTATGCTCGGAGCCGTTGTATCGATGTCGCTTGGTATGGTGATCTCGAAACAAGCCTATGAGCTCTCGTCTGACTTCTGGAGTGTGTTTCTCCTCTTTTCTATTGGAGCGACGATCGCAACATTCCTTATCCTGGCGATCGGGAGAAGGAATCCTTTTTTAAAGGCCAAAAAAATAGCTAGCCTGAGTAGAAAATATTTCCTGCTTTTTATCATCGCCGAAGGGTTCTCAGTTATTGCAACATTGACTTCGCAGAGGGCCATCAGTATAGCGCCAGCGGTATCAGTGGTGGCAGTGATCGAGAGTCTGGCGCCCGTCTTTGTGATGATTTTCAGTCTCATTCTGGTGACGGTATTCCGAAACTCAGGGAGGATTGATCTACGTTCCTATCACAATCAATTTTCGAATGCCGGTATAAAAATGCTAGCTCTTTCTCTCATTAGTGTTGGTATTTATCTGATATCTTGAGTGAGAAAGGGAACGTTGCTTGATGAGAGGGTGCTTTTTGGTATAATGCAAACGAGTTCGTTGCAAAGGATAACCGGCAGAATGTAAACAGTAATGAACGTAGGGTTATGCAGAAAAAAGATTATCTACAGAAAGAAGTAGAGCATTTTGATATAAAGGCTATTGATGCGCGCCCAATTGTTGACGCGATGGGCGGGATGTCTTTTAGTGCACGTGATCTTGCGAGAGCTACGGAAATTTACAATAGGATGCTGTCTGATAAAGACTGTACGGTTGTGCTTGCTGTTGCCGGGAGTACTAGTGCTGCCGGGTGTATGCAAATTTACGTGGACATGGTGAAGAATAAAATGGTTGATGTTGTAGTTGCAACAGGTGCGACTATCGTGGATATGGATTTCTTTGAGGCCATCGGCTTTAAGCACTACCAGGGGAGTCCGGAAGCTGATAACCAAGAACTGCGCAGTCTCTTGATTGACAGAATTTATGATACATTGATCGACGAAGAGCAAGTGACGGCTTGCGATAAGACAATTCAGTTGATCGCCAATCAAACGCATCCGGGAGTGTATTCGTCTCGGGAATTCATCCGGGAGATGGGTAAATTCCTTGTGACGCATTCAAAAAAGAAAGATTCATTGGTACAGGCTGCCTATGAAAACGATGTCCCGATATTCTGTCCGGCATTCTCTGATTCAAGTGCGGGGTATGGGTTGGTATGGCACCAAGAAGAAAACCCTGAGAAACATGTCTCTATTGATTCGGTGAAGGATTTCCGAGAACTAACAAAACTGAAAGTGTTATCGAAGGAAACAGGAATCTTGGTAGTTGGTGGTGGTACGCCAAAGAATTTTATCCAAGACTCCGTTACCTGCGCAAATGGTCTTGGGAAGGATGTTCCTATGCACAAATATGGAATCCAAATTACTGTGGCGGACGTTCGTGATGGTGCTTGTTCCAGCTCAACGTTTAAGGAGGCAGCTTCATGGGGGAAAATTAACCTTGCTAATGAACAGATGGTCTATGCAGAGGCTACATCAGTATTACCTCTCATGTTGAGTCATGCATACCATACTGGTTTTTGGAAACAGCGTGAACAGAAACGGCTCGGGAAGATCTTTGCATAGTACAAGATAAAATATGTCAGGAATATTCTGCCCGAAAGATCCACCGTTCCTTTTCTTCATTTCTGACCAAGTCCCGAATTTGTTATATTACTCCCATCTTCCGGCGATGGCACTGTCTTTGTTCTTCGGGGCCTTTGTTCTTTGGAAGAATAGAGATTCTCTTCAGGCTCGTTTAGTATTCTTGATAACAGTTTTATTCTTTTTCTGGGCATTTTTTGACATTGTATTGTGGGCGACAAATGATCCACGGCTGGTGATGTTTTTTTGGGTGGCACAAATTCTCTCTGAACTGAGTATTTATGTCTTGAGTGGTTATTTGACGTATGCCTTTATTAATGAAAAGGACCTATCGTTTTTTGGAAAATTTCTTCTATTTTCCCCGCTACTCTTGTTGATGTATTTCTTGCCGACAAAAGAGACATTGTCTTACTTTATATTGGATGAAGCATGCGAAGCAGTCGAGGGTTTTATAGCGGTTCAGTATGTATATGGGATCGAAGTAGCCATTTCGCTATGGATAATCCTTTTCTTCGTTTGGAAGAGGTTTACTGAGAATAAGGAAGAATCTCTGAAAAATAAGTGGTTTTCCTTTGTCTCCGGATTGATCTTATTTCTTGCCTCCTTTTCATCGGGGAACATTATCGGTAGTACCACAACTGATTGGAAATTGTCACAGTATGGACTTTTTGGAATGCCCGTGTTTATTGGTTTCCTAGCGTATTTGATTGTTCGATATAAAGCATTCAATGTAAAATTGATCGGGGTACAGGCCTTGGTAGTGGGACTGGTGGTGCTTATCGGGTCACAGGTCTTTTTTATCAGAGATATAGTTAGTTATATTCTGGTGGCGATCACGTTTGCTTTGGCAGGTGGTTTCGGTATTATGCTCATCCGTTCAGTGAAGGAGGAGGTTAAACGCAAGGAAGAATTACAGAAGATCAGTGATAGCTTGGCGGTAGCCAATATGGAGCTCCGGCGGTTGGACAATGCGAAGAGCGAGTTCATCTCGATCGCGTCGCATCAGCTGCGGACCCCGCTGACGGCGATCAAGGGTTTCGTCTCACTCCTCCT
>JBATNG010000046.1:0-42608 GCA_049290235.1 Candidatus Moraniibacteriota bacterium
CTGATGGATTTCGGCGATGAGGTCAACCCACCCCGAGTGAAGTACAATCACGACTGGCTCTCCAAACTGAGGTTCGAGGATGTCATCCGCCTCGCTTCAAACTTTACGGTGCAGCAGATGCTGGAGCGTGATATGTTCGAGAAACGGATGCAGGCACAGCAGCCGATACACCTGCACGAGTTTTTCTATCCGCTGATGCAGGGATACGATAGCGTAGCGATGGATGTCGATGTCGAACTGTGCGGGACTGATCAGACATTCAATGCGCTAGCCGGTCGGACATTGATGAGGAAGTTGAAGAACAAGGAGAAGTTCGTCGTCGCAGTGACCTTGATGGAGAACCCGAAGACTGGCGAACTCATGTCCAAGAGTAAGGGGACGGGGGTGTTTTTGAATACATCAGCGAATGAGAAGTTCGGACAGGTGATGGCTCAGCCGGACGAGATGATCCGGGTGCTGCTCGTGAACTGCACGCTACTTCCTCTCTCTGAGATCGAAGTGATCATGCAGGCTCCGAATCCGCGCGATGCGAAACTTCGTCTCGCCAAGGAAATCGTCACGCTCTATCATGGGGCGGACGCTGGTGTGGCGGCCGAGCAATACTTCATTGATACTTTCAGCAAAGGGCAGGTGCCGACGGAAATGCCCTCAGTGAAGGTGGTCGAAGGAATGTCGTTTACCGAACTTCTCGTCACGGCTGGTGTCGCAACGAGCAAGGGTGAAGCGCGACGCAAGATCGAGCAGGGCGGCGTATCGGTGAATGATGAGCGGCTTGAAGATTTTACCGCCACAGTCTCAAGAGAACATGACGGAGGGGTAGTGAAAGTCGGAAAGAAAGATTTCTTCAGGATGGTTTTTTGACCGACGGGAGCGCAACTGACTCGTCCCATTACAAGTCCGTGGGGATGATGTAGAATGGCAGTGGAGAACAGTTCAAACGTTTTCGGTTAGGGTGTTCCTGGAAGATTTGCTTGTAACGGGATAAAAATGACGGCATGATACTCGAACGACTGAAGGCTATCAAAGAGGAAGCGCTGGCTGCTCTCGCCCAAGCGACGGACGAGGTGGGCTTGCGTACTTGGGAAAATAGCTATCTCGGTCGCAAGAGCGAATTCAATACGTTGTTGCGTACAGTGAAGGAGCTCTCGCCGGAGGAACGGAAGACGGTCGGGGCGGCGGGGAATGCCATCAAGCAGGAACTGATCAAGGCATTCGAGGCCGCCAAGCTTCGCTCGCTCGGCGACCGGGCAGTGACAGCTGTCGAGGCGATCGATGTGACCTTGCCCGGGGTCGGAGAGCGCACCGGGCACCTGCATCCGATCACTCGGATAGAGCACGAGATTGAGGATATCTTTGCCTCGATGGGTTTCGGTGTGGCAGATGGACCGGAGATAGAGAGTGAGTGGTATAACTTCGATGCGCTCAATTTTCCGCCGGATCATCCAGCGCGCGATATGCAGGATGCTTTTTGGTTGGCCGATACGTGGGGGAAGAGGAAGTATCTCCCGCGCACCCACACGTCGTCGGTTCAGGTCCGGTATATGGAGCGGCACAAGCCACCGTTTCAGATCATCATCCCGGGTCGTACTTTCCGCAATGAAGCGACCGATGCGTCGCATGAACATACCTTTCATCAGTTCGAATGCCTCGTGGTGGGCGATGATGTGTCCGTCGCAAACTTCAAGTCCGTCGCGGAGACATTCTTCACAGCATTCTTTCAGCGCGAGACAGTCATCCGGCTTCGGCCGAGCTTTTTCCCGTTCACCGAACCGTCCTTCGAATTTGATGTGAATTGCCCTCTCTGCAATGGTCGAGGTTGCCCAGTTTGTAAGGGCACTGGTTGGCTCGAGCTCGGCGGTGCCGGCATGGTCCATCAAAACGTGTTCGAGGCAGCGGGGTATAAGCGCAATCAGTATCAAGGTTTCGCCTGGGGTTTTGGTTTAACTCGACTGGCGATGATGAAGTACAAGATTCCTGATATCCGGCTCCTCATGTCAGGGGACCTGCGCTTTATCCGACAATTTTAGTCTATGCTTTTTTCATACCATTGGCTCAAAGAACTCTCTGGGACGAGGAAAACGCCCGAACGTCTCGCGGCGATGCTCATGACGCATGCTTTCGAAGTGGAGTCGGTGATTCCCTATGTGCATGGTCTGTCGGCAGTCGTCATTGGCAAGGTCCTGACCGTGAAGCCGCACCCGAACGCTGATCGGCTCCGGGTCGCGACCGTCACCATGGGCAAGAAAGTGATCCGCCAGATTGTCTGTGGCGCACCCAATCTCGCTATCGGTCAACGGGTCGTCGTCGCTCTCCCGGGTGCGAAACTGCCAGATGGGACTGAAATCAAGCTAGCTGAATTGCGCGGCGTGTCGTCCGATGGGATGATTTGTTCGATGAAAGAGCTCGGGCTCGGCAATGATCAGAGCGGGATCCTCGTCTTGCCGTCAGATGCGCCGCTGGGTCGGGATTTTTCCGCCTATGCTGGCCTCGACGATACCGTCCTGGATGTGAAGATCTTACCGGATCGAAGTTGCGACGCGCTCTCTTACCGAGGTTTGGCCCGAGAGATTGCCGCACTGGAAGGTGGCGTCGCACCGTTCCTTACGGCCTCGCGGAAAGCCGTCCGTCTGCGCAAGAGTGCCAAAGTTCCGAAAGTCACGCTCAAAACCAATCGTTCCAAACGCTATATGGCGCTGCTCCTCGAGGCAGTGACGCCCCGACCGACCCCGTTTGCTATTCAGGGACGGCTTCTGGTCTCCGGCCTTCGTCCAGTGAATCCGATCGTCGATTTGACGAATTACCTCATGCTCGAGATGGGGCAGCCAGTGCACGCCTTTGATGCGGATGCGATTCCTCGGGGGGGTATCGTGGTGCGTGAGGCCAAGCCACGCGAGCGGCTGGTACTACTCGATGGGACCGCGCTCTCGCTGACCAAAGACGACCTCGTCATCGCCGACACCAAGAAACCGCTGGCCTTGGCGGGTGTCATGGGTGGCAAACACTCGGGTATCAATGAGAAAACGAAGCGTGTTGTGTTTGAGATCGCGAGCTTTGAGGCGCAGAGTATCCGACGGACTGAGAAACGCTATCGTCTCCTTACGGATGCGGCGTATCGGTTCGAGCGGGGCCTGGATACTGATCGTCCTGCGGAGACAGCCGAGCTCCTGGCGCGCCGTATTGAAGAGTGGGGGATGGGGTCGGGGGTACTGGTGCGTGATATCGTGACCAAACCAGAAAAACCGGTGGTCATCGTGCTCGAGCTCGTGGCGCTCGAAAAGCTGTTGGGTACGAAGCTACCGCTCTTCCAGGCCGTACAGTACTGCTCTTGGCTTGGACTGGTCGTGAAGAAAATACCCAACCAACCGGCACTCAAAGTGATCGTTCCACCGCGTCGGATTGATTTACGCGCACCCGAGGATCTGATTGAAGAAATTGGGCGGCTGCATGGCTATCACACCATCGAACCCCGCCCGTTGGTCCGGTCAGCGGTTCCATTTCCACCCGATCCAGCCAAACGCTTTGAACGCCGCAGCAAGACAACTCTGGCGGCGATGGGCTTTGATGAAATCATGACGTACTCATTTTATGGAGAGAAGAGTCTCGCGTTGGTCGCCACGCCGAAGGAGGAGCACTTGGCGATCGCCAATCCAATGAATTCCGATCAGGCTTTCCTGCGTGCGAGTCTCTTTCCGGGACTCTACCGGGCGGCCGTGACCAATGCGAAATATGGCAGCCGTTTTAGTCTTTTCGAATTCGGCAGTATCCACCAGCAGAGGAAGAGTGGTCCACAAGAAGAAAAGCATATCGCCCTGATGGTTTTCAGTTCCGACGATGGTTCAAATGAAGTCGGATTCCTCCGCTTCAAAGCCCGGGTTAACGCCTTTCTTGAATCGGTTCGGGTGACGGCAGTCTGGAATGCCTTAGCCGTTGGTGTACCACCAGCCTATTGTCCAGGTCGAGTTTCACACCTGACAACTGAAAGTGGGAATTCCCTCGGATATGCGGGCGAAATCAGTCCGACTCTGACACGCCGCTTGGGGAATGGGACAAAATGTTATTTCGCTGAATTTTCAGTCCCGGCTATCACGAGTGAGATGGAAGACGAGCTCGTGTATCATGAATTCTCACGCTTTCCCTTGGCTCATCGGGATATCTCACTCATCGGCCCGAAGACTATAACATTCGCTGATCTCGAGACCGTACTCCAGAACGCTGGTGCGCCGCTTTTGGTCGGTCACGAACTCTTTGATGTCTACACAGTCGGCGAGGAGAAGAGCTTCGCCATGCATCTCTCATTCGGGTCGGCTGATCGGACGCTATCGAGCATTGAGATGGATGATGTCTTTGATCACATGGTCCAGGCAGCCGGCGAGCGGCTGGGGTATCGACTAAAGCAGTAGTGTGGGATGTTCCGAAGGCTGGGTTCGTGCTAGAGTACATTGACAAAGCATATTAATTATGCTTCAATATACGGTGGACGACGGCTCTTTACAAAACAGATCAGACTACCGCGCTGACCCTCATAAAACAGGGTGGTGAGGAAAGTCCGGACATCGGCCCGCCCCTTTGGTTGGAAAATCCTCCCAAGGTCATTTTTGTGCCCAAGGGGGCGGGCAGCAGGTAGCGGGTAATTCCCGTCTCCCGTTTCGGCGGGATGAGGTGCGAGCAGTGACGCTCTGCAACGAAAGACGCAGAGCCCCACGAATGGTTCGTCGGGTGAATCTCCGTATAAGTTTGGGGCCGAAAGGTTCTAAGTGAAGTCGAAGAGTGAAACGGCTAAACCCTTACCTCGATGCAAGGTCGTGCCTTTTTCTTCTTGGAGCTCAGGAAGGAATGGGAGAACCGCAAAGATCCCATGGGTAATCATGGGGCAAGAGAAATGGTAGTCACCCTGATTCGCCTAGCGAAGCGGGGGACAGGATCCGGCTTATCGATCTGTTTTGTAGAGAGGAGTTGTCTCGGGTTCGTCATCGAGAGTAGATTTGTTGCGAGTGTCAATGCGAAAGCCCATTGGGAATCAAACGTTGTATAGATTCTGATGCCTGGTGGGAAGGGTGAGTACGAGTCAGTGTTGGTTTGGGTGTTGTGCAAGGATATAACTATTGCTTCAAACAGGGTGAAACGATCAGAAATGTATTTCAGTGCCGTGCAGCTCCCGGTCGACTTTCTGATGATTGTCCTCGCGGCGCTTTCGGCGTACGCCGTCCGGGATGTGCCGCAGATTCTCGCGCTTCGGCCCAAACTGTACAGCGTTGATTTTTTCGATTTCCTCCAGGTCACGCTCATTATCGCACCGCTTTTCCTCCTCGTGTACGCGATTGAGGGCCTGTATACCATGCGGGCGACGCGGACCATGCTTTCAGAAGCGTTCAAGGTCTTCCGGGCGACCTCGCTCGTCCTCGTGCTCGTCATCGTGACGATATTTCTGAAGCGGGAATGGTTCTCGTCCCGTTTCATCATTCTGGCTGGCTGGTCGTTCATGGTGATGTATGTCACCATCGCTCGCTATCTCATCCAGCGCATCCAGAAGTACTATCTGGTGAAAAAAGGTGTCGGTGTTCATCGGATCCTCCTCATTGGTACGAACGGCAAGATCGAACGGCTGAAGCGACTCTTTGCAGCGCGGCCGGAGCTCGGCTACGTGACCGCCGGGCAGGTCGAGACCGTCTCCCTCCACGCGATCAAAGACATCCGAACGGCTCAGGGCGTCGATGAGATCATGGTCTGTGACCCATCGCTCACCGATGATGAACAGGAGAAACTGCTCGATTTCTGCCAGATCAACAACCTCACCCTGAAGTATCTTCCCACGACGCGTGAGACTTCGCGGTTTACGATGAGTCTCTTCAATGGTGAACCGATTATCGAGTTCCAGCACACGCCGCTCGACGGCTGGGGCAAAGTTTTGAAACGGACGTATGACATCGTCGCGGGCGCGATTCTCACGGTCCTCTTCTCGCCGGTCATGCTGGCGATCGCGGTCCTGACGAAATTGGAGGATCCGGACGGTCCGATCATCTATACCAATGAACGTATCGGTGAGAACGGGGAAAAGATTCCTGTGTTTAAGTTCCGCTACATGCAGTGGAAGTGGTGCATCAATAAGGCGAATCCGAACTTCGAGGCAGCGCTTGAATTTGAGAAGGAACTCATCGCCGAGCGCAGCCTGCGACATGGGCCGCTTTACAAGATTAAGGACGATCCGCGGAAAACCAAGATTGGAGCATGTATCGAACGCTATTCACTCGACGAGCTGCCTCAATTTTTTAATGTCTTGCGCGGCGAAATGAGTCTGGTGGGTCCGCGGCCGCATCAGAAGCGCGAAGTGGAGAAATACAGCGAGTATCATCGTCGTCTCCTCACTATCAAACCCGGCATCACCGGCATGGCACAGGTGTCCGGCCGCTCGGACCTCGACTTCGAGGACGAATACCGGTTGGATGTCTTCTATATCGAAAACTGGTCTCTGTGGGTCGATATCGTGGTCTGCCTGAAGACTGCTGGAGCGCTCCTCCGCCGCCGCAGGAACTAGTGTAGCAGGGTGCTGGGTAGAGAGGAGAGGGTACAGAGAGCGAAAAGAATATGGCACTACAGTCTTATAAGGAATTGATTGTGTGGCAAAAATCGATGGATTTTGTCGAGCAAGTTTATGGTATCGTGCAAAAACTACCGAAGGAAGAAATGCTCGGTTTGGCGAGTCAGATGCGTCGAGCTGCCATATCTATTCCTTCAAATATTGCTGAGGGGTATAAGCGCCAGGGTTTAGCTGAATATATCCATTTCCTTTCGATTGCCGATGCGTCTCTTGCGGAAATTGAAACACAAATTCTTCTTGTTGACCGTTTGTATCCAAGCATTCCTACACAATCAGCAAAGGAGCTTTCTCAAGAAATTGGTAAGATGCTTACCGTGCTTATAAAGAAACTGAAGACAAATCGCTAGATTCCAAGCCTGGGTGTTTTTTTACCCCCGACTCAGGGAGCCATGTGCTATACTAGAAGCGATTTCTGAACCCTGTACCCTAATTTCTTCACCCTACTTCTCATATGAAATTCCTCCTTCGTTTTGCACTGACCGCCGGCGCCTTCTGGGTCGTGGCCCACTATGTGCCCGGTATCAGTCTCGCTGGGTGGGAGGTCGCGCTTATCCTTTCACTCCTCTGGGGACTCATCGGATTTACGGTCAAACCGGTATTGGTTTTACTCACACTTCCGATCAATCTCCTTACCTTCGGGCTCTTCACGTTGGTTATCAACGGCTTTCTCCTCTGGCTCCTCGGTGGGGTCGTAAAGGGTTTCGAGGTTGATACCTTTCTCCATGCTATCATCGGCGCCCTGGCTCTGTCGCTTCTCGTCGGGGTGATCAACTGGTTTCTGGATATGGCGGACGGTGACGACGACTAGATTTGTTTTCTTCGATGCTGTTTGATTTTCTACAACAGTTTCTCTATGCCGGCCTTTTCTTTCTAGGAATGGCCGGTGTTGGTTATCTCATTTTGCGATCTCTCGGATACATCAGAGAAAATCCTTTCCTCGATCTTTCTCTCGCTTACTTTACCTCACTCTGCCTGTACACGATTTTTATCGTCGCGGGACTTTTCATTGCCCCAGATAAGCGAGGGGACTTGCTCATTTCAACTCTTGTGTATGGTGTGGCGTCCTTTTCTGTCATTGCTTATCGAGTGAAACAAGGGGCCAGTACCTTCAAAGACTCTCTCTCGCGGAACAGGGGCTTTGCCACTTCTTTCCTGTTGATGCTCTCCCTTGCTGTCTTTCTGTTTTTTCTCCAGATATACCATACGGCTGTCCTCGATGAGTGGCTCCATCGGCCGGTGGTTCAATCCTTTGTTGATAACGGAGTATTCCCATTGGTGAACCCATTGGATCCGGAGAGTGATTATATCGAGACCTATCACTACGGTACGCAGGTCATCGCTGCAGCACTACAGCTCGTTTTTCGACTTGATGTCCCTGTATCACTTGATCTTTTGAAGCTTAGCTATTTCATTGCCACCTTTTTCCTTTTCTACGGACTTATTTTCTCGTGGACGAAGAAACGGCATCTATCGCTCGTTGGCGCTGTCCTTGTTCTTTTTTCTGGGAGCTCATTTTTCTTCCTCGATAGTTTCACAGCGAGTCATCTCATCTCGTTCAAGGGGTGGGGATTGGCCGAAGGGGAGCGCTGGCCGATTAACGCCGCGCTCAGCTATATACTGACCGGAATAACCTGGGTGAATATTCCACTCGTCATCGCGTTCGGAGTACTTTTCGAACAGATATCATTGGGACTCATCCAGCGTCTGCGCTTGATGCCGATACTGCTAGTGAGTGTTCTATTCTCAGGCTTTTATCTTATTAGCGAACTCTTTCTCGCTGTGCTTTTGGTAGGTTTGTTGCCGTTTCTGTTGCGTGTCTGCTACCGCCAGGGACAACTGCTGCGAGTATTTGGTGTGGCCTCGCTGGTTTCAGTCTTCCTCCTCTTCGGGATTTATTTTTCAGGCGGCATTATCGGAAACGTGCTGAAGGACAAGGTGGTATGTATCATCCGTTCCGGATGCTTCACTTCCGTTCAAACCACTGCACCAGTGTCAGCAGTCCTGACTGAAGCACCTGTCAATCTTCAGCAATCAGCTGCATCCTTTATTGTGCTTCGGCCGGTCAGTCTCTGGGGATATCCGTCCGAGAAAAGGATACTGGTCATCTGGGACCGACCCTGGTATTATCTCCGGACGTTACTGTTTGAGGCGGTGGTTATTCTCTTGATTGTTTATGCAGCATACAAAAAAATATCCATTTGGAAAGATCATCCGATTCTCTCTTCTATCTTAGTGATCGGATTGATCGGGCCATTTTTCTTCTCGACGGTATTTGGGAATCTTAATTTTTCTAAGACTACAACAGCCAGTCTCGTGCTCCTACACCTCTTTGTGTTCTATCTGATAGCGAAGCTTCCTCTCCGGAGGTGGATTGTGGGTATATTGATTACGCTCCTTGCTTTCGGTTCGGTATCGGGGCTACTTATCGGGAGCAATATCCAATGGCAGTGGGTCTCGGGTAAGGGAAAATCACAATTCTGTTCGCAGAACCCACTTTGTGATGACTAAATCTCCCCACCATCTGGTCGGTCGAAATCAGTCAGATCTGTAGGTTGTCTCTCTTCTTGAGCAGAGGTATACTGTATGAGATAATGGCTTTATAAAAGCTTTTTACGGTATGCACGGACAATACGATTCAATACTTGTGGGTGGTTCAGGCTTCGTCGGTACGAGGCTTGGAGTACATCTCGCTGGAAAGGGCGAACGGGTACTCAGTCTCTCTCGGCATCAGCCGGAAAAGCCAATGAGGGGCGTAGAGTTTGCGAAGATTGATTTTGGAAATCAGGAAGAAGTGGCAAGCTTCATTCTCCCTCGAACCGATTCGCTCGTCATCCTGATTGGGCAAATTGGTCCTGGCTTTGATCCTGAAGCTGATCGGCGAGCTCTGCAGATGGTCATCGATCTAGCGAATGCTCAGGCGAGTCCGATGAAGGTCTTATACTGCTCAACAGCGCTCGTCTATGGTGATTGTGAGACACCAGCTCGCGAATCGGATTCTCCTCGACCCATCGAACCCTATGCCAAGCATAAGCTGGAGAACGAGGCGTTCCTGAGGGAGTGTCTAGCCGTACAGCACCATCTCGGAATCCTCAGACTCGCTAATGTCTTCGGAGAGCTTCGAAGCCGAGGATTCGTGTCGCTTGTCATGAATCGTCTCCTCGTATCTTCCCTGGAAGCTTTTCGCATAAACGGCGATGGAAACCAGAGGCGCGACTACATCTTCGTAGATAATCTCGTTGAAGCCATTGCCGCCGTCAAGGCTGGTTTGAACGGGCAGGATACGGTGAATATCTCAAGCGGAGAAAGCCGGACACTTCTCTCCGTGATCGACTCGATCCAGTCAGTGTGTGGGAAGAAGTTTCCTTTTGAGATAACGCATCAGCCGATGGAAGAAGCGAAAAATATCCTGGTTTCCAATGAGCACTTACGGGAAGTGTACGGCTATGCGCCACAACTGGCATTCAACGGATCTCTGGCGCGCATGTGGCAGCAGGCGTTGGCAAAGAAAACCAGTCTGGATACGCACTAAAAACTTATTATGGATTTGCGTAATATACTCATCGTCGGTGCAGGCAAGGCGGGACGGCTCTTGGCTCAAGACATTAATACTAACTATCCCGACTGTCGTGTGGTCGGATTTGTCGATGACAAACTGAAAATCTCGAAGTCGGTGCTGGGGAATATTGATGTACTGCCAAAGCTTCTCAAACTATGGCTGGTGGACGAGATAGTGATTGCTATTCCATCCGCTGATGGGGCGCTGGTCCGACGTATTCTCTTGGTCAATATCAAGAACCGCATACCGATCCGCATCGTCCCGCGCGATCAGCGAATCATTGGGAAGAGCGAAGTCCGATATGGAGAGGTCCGACCACTCGATCCTGAAGATTTTCTTGGTCGACCCTTCCATCGTCAGCACGTCGATCGGCTTACGAAGTATTATCGCGGGAAAACAATCTTCGTCACTGGCGGGGCAGGTTCGATCGGTTCTGAAATTGTCCGCCAGCTTATCGATCTCCAGGCGAAACAGGTCATCGTCTATGACAATTCAGAATACCTCGTCTTCCTCCTTGAGCAGCAGCTGAAAGAGCGCGGTCAGCGGGATAAATGCAAGCTCATCGTCGGAAGCATCCTGCATGACAATAAGCTCCTTGCACTTCTCGCTCGTTACAAGCCGGATATTGTTTTTCACGCGGCTGCATACAAGCACGTCCATCTCATGCAGGACAATATCGACGAAGCTGTTTATAACAACGCGATCGGAACCCGACGAGTTATCGACGCTGCGATGGCAGCGGGTATCGGACAGTTCACCTTCATCTCGACCGACAAGGTCGTGAACCCGACAAGTGTGATGGGGGCGACAAAGAAGCTCTGCGAGTACTATATCCAGTCGCTCCGGGGCGCCAAGACGAAATTCAATATCGTCCGATTCGGAAATGTCATCAACTCGAACGGTTCAGCCTTGCCACTCTTTGAGCGTCAGATGGAGCTTCATGGCTATGTGACGGTGACGCATAAGAAAATGCAGCGTTTTTTTATGTCGATCCGCGAGGCGGCATCGCTCGTCATAGAGAGCACTGCGGCTGGTCGGCTAAATTCGATCCATATCTTAAACATGGGTGAGCTCATCAATATTCATGACGTGGCGCTCTGCCTCATCCGTTCCAAGAATCTGGCGTCCGGTGAGGACGTGGAGGTCCGGATCACGGGCTTGCGCAAAGGAGAAAAGATGATCGAGGAACTCTACTCCGAAACGGAGAAGGGGAACCTGCGGCAACTCAAAGGCGGTGGAAGCATCTATACACTGAAAAATAGGGATACCTGTCCGGTCGATATCGTCTGTACACTCGATATGTTGGAATCAATTGTGAAAGAAGGTGATGCTCACGGTGAAATCAAGAAGAAAATGCGTTTGCTTTTCCCTTCACTCAAAAAGATATAATGTCCTTGCGCAAGCGCTTCACGAATTTTGTCGGGCAAACGCTCGGAGTGGATGCAGAGTATCTTATCCGGAATGGTTTTTGGGTGTCTTTTCGTTATGCGCTGGTTTCGATCATCGGACTTGTGACGACTATTTTGTTCACGCGGATGGCCTCGAAAGAAGTATATGGCGCATATCAGTATACGCTCTCTTTTGTCGCTTTTTTCTCTTTCTTTTCCTTGCCAGGGTTGAATATAGCTGCACTCAAGTCGGTGGTGAAGGGTAATAACAATGCGGTTTTTCAGGCGATCAAATGGAGCTTTCTCTCGAGCCTTCTCGGTATCCCCTGTATCCTTGGCTACGGACTGTATCATCAGGGTACTCAGGAAATCCCCGGCACCCTTCTTCTCATAGTTGCGATCGCTTTTGCCCCGTTCTATGCGCTCAATACTTGGTACGTCTTCTATGAGGGTCGTCAAGATTTCTTTTCAGTCGCTTGGCGAGCACTGCTTGCATCAGGAGTGAGCTTTCTTTCTCTCTGGGCGGCGCTTATATTTGATGCGTCGCTTACGACGATTGTGGCTATCTATTTTGGAGCAGGGATTGTTCTATCGGCAGTGTTCTTGCTCGAGATATGGTGGCAATCAAGACGCGAGTCTTCGACACCCGTTTTATCGGGGGATATGCTGGATATTCCTTATGGGCTAGCTGTAACTGGCCAAAAGCTAGTTTTTAATGCCTCCGAAACTCTGCCGCTCATGGCCATTGGCTCAGCCTACGGTTTTGCTGATGTCGCGGTGTTTCAGGTCGCTTTCTTCGTCTATTCGAGCATCAGTGGATATATCGGCGCACTTATCTCCATGTATCTCCCGCGGCTTTTTTCGGGTACTCGTTTGGAGAAGGGGAGGATGATTACATACAATCTACTTTCGGGTATACTGATTGCAACCGGAATGGGGCTGTTCTTGCTTGCAGCCTTCCCTTTCCTATTTGGCGCCGGCTACCGTGAGAGTATACATATCGCTTGGTATCTTCTTCCAGCGGTAGTGCTCCTTCCGCTCAAGAGCTATCTCACGAGCTATTTCACTGCGAATTACCGGATAGTCTTATTGATCGTCACCTACCTTACCGGGAACTGTCTGGCCGGTATTGGGTTTTATCTAGTCCGTGAACATGGAGCAGGAATAGCTGGGAGCCTGTATGTTATGACTCTGGTCGCAACGACAACTGCCCTTATGATTCTGAACTATTTCTCCGAGACGGAGTCCAAGAAAATTGCTTCAATCTGATCGGAAATTTTTTGAGCAGAAAATTTTCGTTCATAAAGTTCAAGCGAAGATTTTGAAAATCTCTCGAGGAGAGCCGGATCAAAGATGAATTTCTCAACAGATGTCTCGATGAAGTTTTCAATGGGCTGCATCTTCCCCTCAGATTGGAACCGAAAAAGATCGGCATAGAAATCGGCCGGACTATAGTATTTCCCGAGCATACGAAAGGTCTCGGAGTCATAATCTTTGAGTGGATGATCGGGATAGACGAATCCATTCTCGTTATCAACAACCATCTCGGTTGTTGCATATTGGTCCGTCGCTATGATGGGCATGCCATGTGCCAGTGCCTCGATAAGAACGAGGCCAAAGCCCTCGCGGAATGTGGGAAGGACAAAAATATCATGCGTTCGATACATCTCCCGCATCTGTTGTTCGTTCAGTGTTGCGTCGACTAACGTGAGTCCTGGGATTGACTGTAAATATACAAGATCTTGGTCACGTATCATGCGAAGGACAGTTATGATAGTCAGCGTGATATTCTCATTCTTTTTTCTTAATGCCTCAAAAGCGTGAGCAAGCTCCATCCCACCCTTCATATAAAAGAGGCCGGCAAAGAGAAGTTTAAGGGATCCCGACCAGTTTTTTGGTGGCGCAGCCACTGTATCTACGAGCGGGTATACTACGCAAGATTTTTGAGTGGCAATGCTGGTTATCCAGGACGGGTAATGAACGGAAGTGAGAAAGCTCTTGCGCGAAGCTTCGCTCATGAAAATAAGCTGTTTGCATTGAGGGGAAATAATGGACAGAGCGATGATACATCGAGCGAAAGGATTTTTCGCTATCGCAACATCGTAATTAAAAGGTGCAAGCCCAGTTTCAAGATATGTTATAAAAGGGCGGTTTGAAAATAAAAAACAGCCATATGTAAAAAGTACGTCACCTCTTCTCGTTAACTTAATTCTGATATTGGGGATACCTAGGACGCGTCGAAAAAGGACGAGCCAGGTATCTTTTCGTCGGCGTATCTCTCGTTCAAAATCTGGTAGTGTCGCATAGCTGAATTTTTTCGTTTTAGACTGCTGCCAGACGAAATCGACCTGCTGTAGGCCTCTGCCGAAATTCAGGATGTGTTGCCGCAGGTATGGTTGAAAGAGGAGGATAGTCGGCTTCATGATTCTTTTTTCTTGAGTACGATGAGAATGGAATGGCTGGAGTAGGGCGCGAGAAAACGTGCCAGCATGAAGCTCAAAACCTGTGCAAAGATGTTCTTTCCTGCGTAGATGGATTTTAATAAGGATTGAAGACGACCGGTCAGTTCATCTTTGGCACCCTTGAGGCCCTCGAGTGGTCGTTTTTCTATCGGCACGAATCCATAAGGCTTTAGATCTTCAATAACTGATTCTTCTGGAAGGGCAAACTGATAAAATCCTCCATCTCTCAGAAGTTCAGAACTGAAGACAGGGAATTTAGAGTGACGAGCCTTGTGCCTTCTGAGTTTTGACATATGGGGGAACGTGAGAAAAAGGTAGCCGCCTGGACGAATGACACGGCTCATCTCTTTTAGGATTACGTCATAGCCTTCGTAAAAATGTTCTATGACACCCAGTGACCAATAGCCATCGAATGAACTGTCTGGATAGGGTAACGACCTGACATCACCAATCTCAAAATGATGGGATGGGAAGAGCGATTGGAGTTGGCCTATGATATTTTCTGCAAAGTCGATCCCGTATGCTTCGTAGCCGCGTTCTTGAAGCGAGTAAACAAACTGCCCCTTCCCGCAGCCGCCCTCGAGAATTTTTGATCCAAGTGGAAGGTATTTTTTTGTAGTCGGGTAGACAAACCGTTCATGAATCCCCGCCATCACATGCTTTTGCAGTTTCTTGTCCTGCCATTGCCGATCCCAAAAATCTGGAGTAGCAGATTCGGAGAAAAAAACGAGGCGGTTATGAGAAGGATCAAAATACTTCATCATAGCTCAGCGGGTTTCTTGGCGCGGATTACCATTTCATTGAATAGTATCGAGGGTAGATAGCGTACGAGGATCCGGCGCTGGCCGATGATGAGAACGGTAAGGAAATCGGTAACGTGCAGACCGGCTTTTTTCAGCATGAAGCGGATCAGACGCGGAGTGAAAAATGTGTGGTGTTTGTAGAATCCGGAGGTTATATACATGCCTTCTTGGTGGGAGATGCCAAAGAGCATCTTGATGCGCGAGACGAGTCCGACATCACTTGGGATGGTGATGATCATGGCCCCGCCCGGCTTCAAAACGCGTCCAGACTCGCGGAGGAGACCAATCGGATCGAAGACGTGCTCAACGATATCGCCAGCCCAAACAATGTGGAAAGTGGCATCGGGAAGAGGAATACCCTCATCGAGATTGGCCCGTTTCGCTTCGATTCCGCGCGCGACGGCTTTCTTCACGGCCTCTTCTGAGAAATCAAGGCCGGTGACATGGTAGCCGAAATCTTGCAACTGTTTGCTGATTCGGCCGCTACCGCAACCGATGTCGAGCACATGCACGACATCATTTGGCAGCCCGAGTTCTGCAATGGTCTTCTTCAGGAGACTAAGCATCATCCGCTCCTCCTTGCTTACTTTGCAGAAATCCTCGTTGGCGTAGCGCTGGTCTTCTCGTTCGTCGGGTCGCATATCAGGTGTTCTTAGTGAGTAATGTTTCGTATGACCGGATCATGGCGGGGAGGTTGTACCTCGATTCAGTTCGTTCATGCGAGTTGGTCGACAGTATCACGATATCGTTTGTCACCGCAGTGACAGCGTCGGCGAACATCGCATACTGGCGTTCGGCGAACGGATAGCTATCGGTAAACGGGTCTGAATGCTCCCGAATAGCGACTATTTCCCCATTGTAGCCGGATTCGATCAGTTCTGGAATGCTCCCTCTCGAAAAGGCGATGGTTGGTAGTCCGGCGGCCATGGCCTCCAGTACGCTGTTCGGGCAGGCTGATTGGTCGGAAAAAAGGAAAATATCGTACTGCGAAAGAAGTTGTAGCATTGTCTCGTTTGTCTGTTTTCCCATGAAACGGATATTGTCTGGAAGACTTTCAAAGAGTGATTGAAGATTTTCCGTGTATGATCCATAGATATCGAGCGAATAGGATTCGGGGCCGAGAAGCTTTACCGATTCCAGAATTGGCTCTATTTGATCTCTTCTCCGGAACTTTGCGAAGGTGAGGAGTTTGATCGGCTTTCTGATAGGAAGGGAGGTGTCCCTTCGGGGTATCTTCTCAACGTCGACACCATTGTAGATGATTGTTGTTTGCTTTGCTGCAGTTTCACCAAGGAATTTCTCACAGCAATCTTTACTAAATTGACTTTGATAAATAACCGCATCGGCAAGAAAGTTGTGGATGAGCCTCATCTTTAAATTGTAGATTGGATAGAGTCGGCCGGCTGGAGTAGCAAGATGATACACACCGTCCAATCGCTGGACCACCTTCTTCCCGGTGAGTTTAGCATACATTGGAATCCAGAGCGGACAGTCAGCGATGATGAACAGAGTGTCGAATTTCCACTGGAAATGGTTGAGTACGGTGTGTCCATTGAATGAAACACGGTCACGAAACTTCGCTGCAAAGGTCGCGGTGCCACCAATGTCTTTAATTTCAAATGGCAGGAGAATTTTCATAAACTAGGCTAGGTACTTTCGTTTCAAGCGCCTGAGCCATTCCGGAGTGAGCGCTACGGCAAGCGGTTCGATTATGAAACGGTATTCGATAATGGGGCGTCGGTAGCGTTGAAGATATTTCAATTGGGTCTTCACGCATTGCAGCATTTGTTCACGCTGGAGGCGAGCAGTGAGAGTCCCTTCGGTTGTCCGATAGCAGAGTACGTCGGGGATATTGGCGAGCATCGTTTCGGGAAGGAGTCTGAGCCAAAGGTCATAGTCTTGGCCATACCGTATGGTCTCGTCATATCCACCGAGGCGTTTTACTATGTCGGTCCGGAATAGGACGCAGCTATGCGCAAAGGGGTTGCGTTTGAGAATATTATTCCGGATTTCGACATCAGTTTCTGGTAGTGAAATACGCTTCGATCCACGAGAAGAGATATTCTCATAAAAAGAACTAACAAGACCGCAGTCGGCATGAGTATCCAAGTAAGTGACTTGCTTCATGAGTTTCTCCTGATGCCACCAATCATCGGCATCGATCCGCGCGGTGTATGGTTCGGTGATGACAGCTAGTCCGGCATTGAGGGATTTTGTCAGACCGAGATTCAGTCCGTTCTTGATAAGTCTGAAACGTTCTGGACCGAAGCGAAGCTGCCACGCCATGAGACGGCGCTGTGTCGCATCGCTTGATGCGTCATCGATGGCAACGATACGGAAATCCTGGAAAGTTTGCGCGAGCAAACTTTCAAATGTCTTGTCGAGCGTTTTCTCAGCGTTGTAGAGCGAGATGAGGATAGCGCATTTCATAGGGTGCGAAGGAAGGCAATCCAAGACTTTCGAATTGATGAAAGGCCGTAATGGTTGCGGATAGTATTGTGTGCCATATCGGCGAGAGATTTCCTGAGGGTAGTATTGCTGAGTAGTCTCTGCATGGCATTTGCGATGGCGATTGAATCTTTTTTTGGTACCAAGATTCCAGTCACCGAATCCCTGATGATGGATTGATTTTCGGGAATATTGGTCGTGATGACGGGGACACTGGCAGCCATGGATTCTAGGATAGCATTTGACTGGCCCTCGAAGAGCGTCGGCAGGACGAAGAGGTGAGAGAGTTTGAGGAGCGCGGGAACGTCACTTCGTTTCCCAAGTAAAAGAATTGATTCTTTGGAGTAAAGACATTGAATCATTGATTCAATGTCTTTCCGCTCCTCGCCATCGCCCAGAAGGAGAAGTTTTGCCTGAGAATATTCTGCATAGATCAACTCGAATGCTTCGAGGAGGTAGCGGTGACCCTTGTTGAGATGGAGATTGGCGACGCAGATGATGACAAAATCGTCCAGAGCGACATTGAGCGATTCGCGAAGCTCGGGATTGGGCGCAAGGTGGTCAAAGTATTCCGTATCAATCCCGTTCGGAATGACCGTGATCTTTTCGGCTGCGACGCCGATATGCCGGACATAGAAGTCTCTGACGGCTTCGGAATTAGCGAGATAGTGTCGAACAAGCGGCTTGGTCAGCCATTCGAAGAGGCGGGCAATCCGGTAACGAGGGTGATTGTAGGTAGTGCGAAGGAAGGGGATGACAGGAGCAGAAACGTTCTTCTGTACGTAAAGCCTTCCGAGCATATCGGCGTGGAAGAGATAGGTGATGACGGTATCTGGCGCAAATTGGCGAATCTCCGAAAGAAGCCTCCGATATCCCGGAATATCGAAGAAGCTGTTCCAGTGCACGGTCGTGACTGGGATGCCATTTTCTGCGAATCGCGGTGCGAGCTCGCCGAGTTCTCGAAGGGTGATGACGTGATGCTCGAACTCGTCCGTGAGGAGGGGAAGGGTGCGGAGCAACATGTTTTCACACCCGCCATTACCGAGCGATTGGATGAGATGAAGGATTTTTTTCTTGCTACTCATGCTCCTTTCGTACCGGTGCAGGTGATACCCGCTTCTGGATGTTCGAACGATTTGATCTCTCGCAGTCGAGCCTCGCGGAACCAGTTCTCAATCTCTTCGACGAAGTAGTAATTGCTCTTCGGCGTCGCGAGAACATCGAATGCGTCGTTCAGCTTCATGTTGAACGGGAAGTGGCGATAGTAGGCGAACGGCAGACTTTTCTCGAGATCCGGAAAACCGATATCGGCAATCCAGCGGCCGAAGAGGTTGATACCATGGACTATCGCGCCGGGGAGATAACAGAGCTTGTACAGGATTGGCTTTGGAAGGTGTCGGAGGACGGCGCGGAGCGGTTCGTAGGAATAGAGCGCTCGTGCATTGTCACGGCGATTGTACACCCAGATGAGGAAACGCCCACCCTGTTTCAGTACTTTCGGAAGCGCAAGAAATCCTTGTTTCGGCTCGGGTAGGTGGTGGAGGACACCGATGGAGTAGGCAAAGTCAAAGGCCCCGTGGAAGGGCATGGCATAGATGTCGGCTTGTATGATACAGGCGTTCGGCAGTTCTTTCGTCATCTCGTAAGCGACAGCGACGCTTTCGCCAAGGTCGGAGCCGATCGCCATTTCGGCACCAGAGAGCGCGGCCCATTTCGTGAATCGTCCGGACCCGCAGCCGATATCGAGTGTACGCTTTTCGGTGAGATCCGCTTCCTTTACAAAGGGGCTGAGGAAGTGGAGAAAGTTCTGTTTTTCGTAGTCGTTCTCGCGATAAATGTATTTCCATTCGTAGGCGAAGCTCTCACCCGTTTTCTTTTGATGAGCGAGGAAGGCGTCGAGATCGGGGATGGCATCGATGGCTCGCTGCCATTCGCTTCGGGCTGATTCTGGCAGTTGCAGAGCATACATCTGGAAGAAAGCCTGTTTCTCCTGGAGCAGGTTTTGCCGGAGCTCGCCAATGAGAAAACGCGGCACGCCCGCGATGATCGGATACCAATTTGAGGCACTCTGAAAAAGGCCGTCGATAACATGGTCGCCCTCACGTTTGAGAGCACTGAGAGTGACTGGAGTGCTGTCGACTGGGTCAGAGAACAGGCTGATGAATCGTTCGCGCATACGGGAAAAAGTCAGGGAAACGGCTGATTACTAGGGTATTCTACCTGCTTGGAAAGTATTCTTCAAACCAGAGCTCGAGCGTGAGGAGGGCCCAGATATGGGGAGCGAAGTTAATTCTGGTCTCGGTATGCTGGTCGAGGAGTTGTTTCACGGAGTCCCGCCGGACGATATCTCGTCGGACGAGCTTGCCATCCAGAAGCTTTTCATATGCGTAGTCCCGAAGCTCATGCCGAAACCAGTGATCGATGGGGACACCAAAGCCCATTTTCGGCCGGTCCATCACTTCATCAGGGATGATACCGCGAAGCGCCTCTTTCAAGATGTATTTTTTGTTATTCAGCCCTCGCAGCTTGAGGTGAAAAGGGATTTTGGCTGAGAGCTCGAGGAGGACGTGATCGAGGAAGGGTGAGCGGCCTTCGAGGGAGACAATCATGGTGGCGATGTCAACCTTGGCCATGAGGTCTTCCGGGAGGTAGGTGACGAAATCAGCGTAGACAGCTTGTTCGGTTCGGTCTTTAGAGCTAGATTCGAGAAAACGCGCGGCGATGAGATCATAGGTATTCGCGTCCCAAACGTTCGCCTTGAAGTGTTCGGTGTAGAGATCCATCTTTTGTTCATTCGTGAAGTACGAAGTGAAGCCCATATAGCGCTCACGGTAGTCGATAGAGAGTGTCTTCGTCAGGCGATGAATGCGATTAGTGAGGGTGTTCGGTATGGTCTTGGCAAGGAATTTGGTTGTAGGGACACCGACAGTCTTAGCAAGCCATGAAAAGCGCTCGAGAACGAGCGAGGTCTGGAGCGCGGCATAGCGAGTATAGCCAGCGAAGTTCTCATCGCCGCCATCGCCATTGAGCGCCACGGTCACGTGCTCACGGGTGAGCTTGGAGACATAGTAGGTCGGGAGCGCACTCGAGTCAGCAAAGGGTTCCTCATACTGTCGGACGAGCATCGGGAGGAGCTCGATTGCATGCGGTTCGACGACGAACTCAGTATGGTCCGTGCCAAAGGTCTCGGCCACGCGTTTTGCATAGGGGAGTTCGTTATACTGCGCTTCTTTGAAACCGATGGAAAAAGTCTTGATGGGCTGTGACGAATGCTGAGCCATCAACGCGACGACCGCGCTCGAGTCCACACCACCCGAGAGGAAAGCGCCGATCGGCACATCGGAAATCATGCGAAGCCGTACAGATTCCTCGAGCGTACTGATGATGCGTTTCTTCCACTCGTCTTCCGGAAGGTCAAGCTTTTCGGAATAATCGAGCTTCCAATACCGCTCTTTCTCAAGCGTCTTCGTTTTGAGGTTGAGCCGAAGAAAGTGGGCGGGTTCAAGCTTCGCGATTCCTTTGAATCCAGTCAGGGGCGCCGGAACATACTGTAAGGTCAGATAGTGATGGATTGCCGTGTAATCAGGTTCGCGGACGTATTCTGGTTGGGTGAGGATCGCCTTCAGTTCCGAGGCGAACAGGAACGTCTGGCCGTCGAAGAAATACTTGAATGGTTTCTTGCCGACCCGGTCGCGGGCCGCAAAGAGCACTTGCTCTCGCTCATCATAGATCGCGAAGGCGAACATGCCGCGTAAATGATCGAGGCATTTCTCTTGGTACTTATCGTACAGCGCGAGGATGATTTCGGTATCGGAGTGCGACTGGAACGTGTACCCGTCCTTTTCGAGGAGCGCGCGTTCCTCTTGGAAATTATAGATTTCACCATTAAAGACGATTTCGTAACGGTCAAGAAAGCGCATCGGCTGATGGCCGAGCGGCGAGAGGTCGATGATCGCGAGTCGACGATGACCGAAGGCAACTCTCTGATCAGGAGAGTGGTACGTGCCAGCATCATCTGGCCCGCGATGGTGGATTGCATTGCACATCAGCTCAACAGCTTCGACTGAGACGGTCTTTTCAGAGAGTGAGATTTTTCCAGCGATGCCGCACATAGTGTGGTTGTTTGGTTACTGTATCAAGTATAAAATAACTGGTCCAAAGCGTTTTGTGGGTATTTCGTACTTGACTTCAGGGACAGTTAATTTTTCCTGTTCCCCTTGTTTTTTAAATGAAAGAGTCTGAGAAATGAGACGAAAAAATCTCCTAAAGGTGTCCTGATAAAATATAGAATCTGTTTCAGAAATAGTGCTATCAATCGTTATGTACCAACGCGCCTCATTTAACGACGGGGCTTTTTGTGGTTTTTCTGTACCCAGTTTAAAGAGCAGAAAATTATCAATGAAATCAGCCTCCTCTGAATAATAGATTTTTTCTTCGGCCGAAGTATTCAGAGATAAGAAGTCTGCTAGCTCTTGGGAAACAGGAACATTCCTTAGATGATTGAGGTACGTGTTCCAATAATATGAATATGAGAAGGAGAGAATAACAAAGAAAAGAGTACTCAGGCTGACAAGGGTTTTTAATCCGCGACTCAGGAGAGGAGATTGAATATTCTCATTGAGAAATCTTATCGCCAGCCAACTTGTGTGACCATAAAGCAGGTAGGTTATAGGCCAGAGAAAAATAAGTGAGCGTTCACCGTAGAGGTTTAACGATGAGAAAAGTGTGAAAAGGAGGCCGGCCATGTACAAACACAAGATCCTGTAGCTTTTAAAGTAGTAATGTAGCGCTATGCATATAAAAAAAGCAATATAGCCAATCCTGCTTGGGAAGATCCACCGGAAATAATTTGTGTATGTATTTTCCCAGCCGGGAAAGCGTGAAGGAGCAAGTGTAATTTCCCGATTTATCGTACCCTCTACAGATACTGGGTCAGGCTGCATAAGCTGAGAAGCAAAGATTTCTGGCCCGTAAGGATTTCCATAGGAAGATAGTGCGTAGTAAACGGCCACCGGTATGTAAACAGTTGCGGTTATAATTCCTATATAAAAAATCTTCTTAAGTAAGAGCGTATCGAAACTCTTCGTAAGAAAAGTATAAATTCCAAAATAAAGAGGAATGATCAGAAGGAGATAGAGGCCTAGTGTGTGAGTAAAGATTGATAAGGTGACTAGAGCAGTAAGACTAATTCTCCAATGTTTACTTGAGACGTCAAACAGTGTACTAAGTATCAAAAGGAAGAAAATAAGAGCAAAGAAGCTTGGTACGATCCAAAAAAAACCATGGTATGATCCAGATCCGTTGTACAGAGAAAGAATGATTACTAAAAAAGCTGTAAGCTTTTTATCACCTTCCGTGAGGCGTAATAGAAATAAAATAAGGGCTATTAGAAGAATAAAAACACCAATGTAGAAACTCAGCTGGTAAGTCGTTACAGCATCAAGGTTGAGTGCCTTTCCAATTGTCCCAAAGAATAATCGATATGTTAAATGATCAACACCAGCATAAGTTTTTAAAGAGATTGCCCTTTCTGGGCAGGACAGAAAATTACTACAATTTAGCGTCGCATCAATATGCGAGATATAGACGGATGAATCATCGGGGACAGGCGGAATTTGGCGCTGGTCCCATAAAAGATGGACGAGAAAAATCTTCCATCCAATGAAAAAAAAGGCCGCTAGTAGGAGCCACTTATTTCGGATAAAAAAAGATGTTACTGATGTCGGGGACATGGTCTGTAAAGTATCATTTCTGGGTAATAATTGAGAGGTAATGCTCGATTGAATGGTTCCAAGAGAACTTGTCTTTCACCTTAGCATAGGCAGCTTCGCCAGCGCCTCTCCGGGCAACTGCATTCCCCGCAAAAAAATTGATTTTTTCAGCCAGTACTTTGGTATCATCCGGTGGGATAAGGAATCCATCGCCAGCTCCGGTGATGATTTCCGGTGTCCCACCGACATTCGTAGCGATGATAGCTTTCTTCAGAATAGCTGCTTCGATGACAGATGTCGGGATGCCTTCAGAGTAGCTCGGATTGATAAAGATATCGATGGACTTCATGAGCCCCAATGCCTCGGAGAGCGGTCGATGACCTAGAAGAATGACCGAGTCTTCGAGCGAGTGCTCTTTGATGTAGGCTTCCAGTCTCATCTTTTCCGGGCCGCTGCCGATGATCGCACACGCCAGTCGTTTGTCTTGCAATGTGTGCATCGCTTCGAGGATATGGATGACTCCTTTGCCGTCGATGAGGCGACCGAGATAACCGATGATAATTCGGTTAGGAAATCGGTCATGGAGTTCGCTTTGTTCGGACGTGCTTAGGATTTCATCGATTTCGACACCGCGATAGATCGTCTCGCAATCCATTCGGCCTGAGAGTTTGGCGACGAATCTCGCTGAGGCTAGGGAATTGGCAACCAGTTGGTCTGCACGCCGGAGCACAAAGCGGCCGAAGGTCCAATCATAGAGCTTGCCAACACAATATTTTACTGATGAATGAAAATGAACGAAGTCTGAACCGTGCTCGACATGGAGCCAGGGGAGTTCTCTTGATCGACTAATATGCCAGGCCATTAGTGAGGTGAAGAAGAATCTGGTCCGCGAGAGGATATGGGTTGGCTCGCTTGCCAGCGCTTCGCGCCAGAGCTGCCAGAAACCAAATCGCCAGAATTTTGGTACTGGGTAGTTATGTATCGGCTCGAAAGCGGGGAAGCGGAGAATTATGATAGAGCCATCGGTTTCCCGGACCGGAGCCGAGTCTGGGAGTTGCGGAGTGAATACAGTTATACGCTCGACCAATGGTGCCACATGCCGGTTAAATTCAAACGCATGACTCTCGAGTCCGCCGATATGGGGAGGATAGTAGGGGGAGAAAACGAGTAATTTCATTTCAATTAACTACGGGTGATTTCTGAATTTTTTATGGCATCTTCGCGTGTGAAGAGTGTCACCTGCTGTTCAAGACGTTCGATAGCGGAGAGGAGCTTGAAGATCATGAGGAAGACCAGGATAAAGCCGGTGAGGATGACGGCGTTGATATTGCCCTGGATGCCGATGAGTTCGGCGAGGACATTGCTGAAATTTGGAAAGAGAGCGATCGTCGCCATGCCGCCCCAGACGACGATGCGGACACCGAGCTTGAGGATGGTTTGATGATTTTTGCCCTTGAAGTAGTCGCTCACGCCCTGATAGAGCATGAAGCCTGCGAGGATCAGGATGACCACTTGATAGAGCCGAAGCGAGCTAAAATCCATACGCGTGATGATTTAGGAAATAAGGTTCCAAACGATTTTGTAGAATGTCTTCAGGCCATTGACGAATCCTTGCTTATGGAGCTTTCCCATGGAGTAGTCAGTGTAGCGCACCTCGATGGGAACCTCCTGATATTTTAGCTTATACTGGTAGATCTCCCGAATGACTTCGCTGTCGTATTCGTAGCGATCAGTTTTGGTGTTGATGAGTTCGGAGGCATGGCGCGAATAGGCACGGAAACCAGACTGGCTGTCTGAGACCCATAGGCCGTAGAAGTACCAGGTGATGGCATTGCCCACCCAGTTGGCGAGGATCTTGTGCCAGGGCATGCCCCGGAAGTCCTTCAGTCGAGTACCGAGAACGACATCGCAGTGCTGCTTTTGGATCGGTTCGACGAGTCGGGAGATATCGGCGGGATTGTGTTGACCATCACTATCCATCGTGACGATGATATCAGCACCCAGAAGTTTGGCCGCTTCAATGCCGGTTTTGGTGGCTGCCCCTTTGCCACGGTTCAACCGGTGTCGGAGAGCGATGACTCCCGGAGTAGCCTGTGCGACCGAGAATGTCGCATCGCGGCTGCCGTCGTCGACGACGATGATCTGGCGATGGCCGGCTGATTGGATTTCATGGAGGACATCACTGAGCATCTGGGATTCATTCCAGGCCGGGAGAACGATACAGACGAGATCAGGGCTAGTGGTTGAGGTGGTCATAGCGGCCAAGGGATTCATTCCAACGAATTTTGATGAGCGCGCCGAGCATATTGAGTGAGTCACGGATGATGCGGACATTGGTGTTGCGAGCATCTTTCAGGATCCGGACGGGGAGGATAGCGACCCGCAGGTTCATCCGTCGGGCGAGGAAGAGGAGCTCGGCATCAAAGGCAAAACGATCAATGGTCAGTGTCCGGAAGAGTGGCAGGACGGGTTTGCGGCGGAACAGTTTGAAACCGCATTGCGTGTCAGAGAATTCGAAATTCCCCAGAAGTAGTATTTGGAGCAGATGGAAGACGCGCGCCGTGAGGACACGGTGGAAGGGTGCTGGCTCCTCGAAGACGGTGCCGGGTGCGAGCCGTGACGCGATAGCTATGTCTGCATGTTCGATCGCTGGCATGAAGTTGTCGAGCTCGCCGATTGAGATGGTGAGGTCGGCATCGGTCATCAAGACGAATTCATGCAAGGCGGTGAGGAAGCCGGCTCGGACAGCAGCGCCTTTGCCGCGGTTGTGCGGGAATGCGATATGTTGGATCGGGAATGCGGGGTGTGCCTGCCGAAATCGTTCAATCTCCTCCTGAGTACCGTCAGGGCTGCCATCGGTGACGACGATAATCTCGTAGCGTTCAAAACGAGATTGGACGTAGGTCTGGAGCGCGAGCAAACTCGAAGCGATGACTTCGCGCTCTTTGTAACAAGGAATGATGATGGAAAGCGATGGGAACATGGACTAAAAGGCTTAGAAAAAGCAAAACACGCTCTCAGTGTAGCATGTTTACGTGATTCTTTGCAGGGGCTAATTCTCTCGGGCGTGGGCCTTGAACCACGTGGCGGTGGCGACGAGACCTTCAGAGAGAGCAACTTTCGGCTCCCAGTGCAATACTTCTTTGGCTTGCCGGGCGTTCAAGGCGCTGGCTGTCGTTTCGCCGGATTTGGCTGGCCCATGTACTTCCTCAAACGTTTTACCGAACTGCCAGTTGAGCATTCGGAAAATATCATTGACGCTCGTCTCTGTGCTAGTCCCGATGTGGAAGACCCCAGAGGTAAGGTCTGAATCAAGGGCGAGGACATTCGCCCGGGCGACATCGCTGACATAGACGTAGTCGCGTGTCTGGAGCCCGTCGCCATTGATGGTCGGTTGAGCACCGTCGAGCATCCGGGAGAGGAAAACTGCCACGACTCCTGCTTCACCATGAGCATTCTGGCGTGGGCCATAGACGTTCGCGTAGCGCAATACGACGTAGGGGAGGCCGTGGATACGCTGAAAGAAGCGGAGGTAATGCTCGATTGAAAGTTTGGCGATGCCGTACGGAGAAAGCGGGGCGGCGGGCACGGATTCCGGTGTCGGGCGGACGGTCCGGTCGTCGAACATCGCTCCGCCGGTGGACGAAAAGATGAATTTCTTCACCTGATGCTTTGCCGCTAGTTCGATCAAGGAAAGACTTCCCATGATGTTCGTCGCGGCATCAGCCGATGGGTTAGCGACTGAGGCTCGGACATTGATCTGGGCGGCGAAATGGAGCACGGCCTCGGGTTGGACTTTTTCGAAGAGTTTTTCGAGACGTTTCCGGTTGCCGATATCAAATTTGTAGAATTTTGCTCGGCGATTGACATTCTCCTCGCTCCCGCTTGAAAGATTGTCGAGGATAGTCACGATATGCCCGCGTTCGATGAGGGCATCTGCGACATGGGAACCGATGAAACCTGCGCCGCCGGTGATCAATACGCGCATAAAGGTGGCTTAGTGGACTTGTCTGGAGCCGGCGATCGCACTCGCGTCAGATGATGCTCGATATGCGATTCGCCAGTCTCTCGAGTCTCTTAGAGTATTACAGTAGATTTCGAGACAGGATTCAAATATGGATATTGCAGGAAAGCGGTATTTTTGTCAACCTCAACGGAGGTAAGGAGCGCCGTCTTGCGCTGGGCACTATTTTTGCTAAGCGCAACTTTATCCGCTACCATAGAGGCATGGAACAAAGGAAATATATGCTTTCTGTCGTGGTCCCACTCTACAACGAGGCGGGAAATGTTTTTGAGCTGCACCGCCGGATCAAAGCGGCACTCGAGGTGATCGGGAATCCCTATGAGATTATCTTCGTCGATGATGGCTCAAAAGACAAGACCTATGTCGAGGCTGCGGCCTGCACGCCAGTCAAACTGATCGTATTTCGGAAGAATTTCGGCCAGACGGCTGCCTTTGATGCCGGCATCAAGGCCGCGACCGGTGACATCATCATTACACTCGACGGTGACCTCCAAAATGATCCGGCTGACTTTCCGCTCCTGCTCGCAAAGATTGATGAGGGCTATGATGTCGTCTCAGGGTGGCGGTATAAGCGGCGGGATCCGTGGAGCAAGACCATTCCTTCGCGAATCGCGAATTTTCTCCGTACCTGCCTCATTCATGATCGGATTCATGACTCCGGCTGCAGTCTGAAGGCGTATCGCCGTGAGTGTTTCAAGGATGTCGACCTCTTTGGGGAGATGCATCGGTTCATCCCAGCCATCCTCCAGCTCGAGGGGTTCCGTGTGGCTGAGGTGAAGGTGAGCCATCATCCGCGCCTGCATGGTGTGACAAAATACAATTGGAAGCGGGGCATGAAGGGCTTCGTCGATATGCTGTCGATCTGGTTCTGGCGGAAGTATTCGCATCGTCCGCTCCATTTGTTCGGCGGTGTTGGAGTCGTACTGTTTCTCATCGGATCGGCCATTCTGCTGTGGATGCTCGCGCTGAAGCTGTACTTTGGTGCCTCGCTCTCCGAGCGCCTGTGGCCCTTGGTCGGGATCTTCTTCAATCTGGTTGGCATCCAGTTCTTTATCTCCGGTCTTCTCGCAGATATCTCCGTCAAGAGCTATTATCAGGCTCGTCAACGGATGAATTACAATATCCGTGAAGTGGTCGAGAATCGGTAAACGTTGAACCCTCGGTTATGAAACTCACCTTTCTCGGGACGGGCTATGTCGGGCTGGTGTCAGGCGCTTGTATGGCCGAGATCGGTCACACGGTCGTGTGCGCGGATATTGACCGGGCCAAGATCGCCAAGCTCAAGCGGGGCAATATCCCAATTTATGAGATCGGCCTCGAGGAAGTGGTCGAGCGCAATGTACGGGAGGGGAGATTGAGTTTCACGACCGATCTGAAAGCGGCGATCCAGTCAGCCGAGGTTGTCTTCATGGCGGTGGGTACACCCGAAGATCCAGTGACCGGCGAGGCGGATCTCTCCTTTGTTTTTTCAGCGGCGGAGATCTTTGGCCGATCACTGAATGGCTACAAGCTCTTTGTCGATAAATCGACCGTACCGGTCGGGACAGCAGAAAAAGTCACTCATGCCATCGCAGCCGCTTCCAAGGGGAAGTATTCGTTTGAAGTTGTCTCCAATCCAGAATTCCTTCGTGAAGGCGCGGCGGTAAAGGATTTTCTCAACCCGGATCGGATCGTCGTCGGTACGGTGACTGCGAAGGCGAGGAAAATCATGGAGCGTGTCTATCGACCGATTGTTCGGGCGGGGCGGCCACTCATGTTGACCGATGTTCGGAGTGCCGAAATCATTAAATACGCCGCGAATTCTTTCCTCGCCACGAAAATTACGTTCATAAATGAAGTGGCGAATTTCTGTGAGCGCGCCGGAGGCGATGTGAAGGAAGTGGCCCGCGGTCTCGGCTATGACAGCCGTATCGGATCGCGGTTTTTGTATGCAGGTATCGGCTATGGTGGCTCCTGTTTTCCGAAAGACGTGAAGGCCTTTATCCGGACTGGGCAGGCGTTCCATTCACCTTTCCGGCTGCTTGAGACCGTCGACGAGGTGAATGCGCTTCAGCAGTTGCGTCCCTTCATGAAACTCCAGGACTTGTGGGGCGAGGACATGCACGGCAAAACTGTGGCCGTCTGGGGGCTGGCATTCAAGCCGCGGACGGATGATGTGCGTGAGGCGGCCGCTCTCCTGAATATCAGTGCTCTCCTCGCTGCTGGCGCGAAAGTGCGGGCCTTCGATCCGGTGGCGCTGGAGAATGCGGCCAAAATCCTATCCGACAAACATCTTGTCTATACGAAAAAGGCTGCCGAGGCCCTCAAAGGAGCGGATGCTCTCATCATCGCCACCGAATGGGATGAATTTCGCGTCGCTGATTATGCCGATCTGAAAAAGCGCATGCGGGGCCGGATCATCTACGACGGTCGGAATGTCCTGGAACGCGCCGAAGCCGAAGCGGCCGGTTTCGTCTATTACGGTATCGGGGTCTGATCATTGCTAATAAAAATGAAAGTACTTTTCCTTAATTACGAATTCCCACCGCTCGGCGGCGGCGCAGCCAATGCGACAGCCTGTATTCTCGAGGAATGGGGCCAGGATAAGTCGCTTGAGGTCCATCTGGTTACCTCAAGTATCAGTGCTGAACTGAATGAGACGATGCTTGGTGACAATGTGTTTATCCACCGTTTGCCGATTGGGAAAAACGCGGGTAATCTGCACCATCAATCGATCAAAGACGTCCTCGCCTATAGCCTGAAGGCATGGTGGTTCTCGCGTACGCTCATCAAAAAGCAATCGACCCCATTCGATATAACGCTTGCCTTCTTTGGCGTGCCCTGCGGCTTTCTTGCTCTACTCCTCAAAACAGAATTCCGTATTCCGTACGCAGTGGCGCTTCGTGGATCGGATGTCCCAGGCTACAGCCACAAGTACCGGTGGCTGTACCCCTTCCTCCGACCGGTTATTCGTCTGGTCTGGCACTCGGCATCGACGGTTGTTCCGAATAGCGCCGGTCTCGAAGTGCTGGCCAAGGAGACAGCGCCAGATCAGTCGTTCACCATCATTGAGAATGGCGTGGATGTTCGTCGTTTTACTCCTGATCAAGAAAAGCGTCCAGGGAGTGAGTTTATCATCACACCCGGAGCCTCTCGGGTGACGGAGCGGAAGGGGTTGAATTATCTGATTGATGCCGTCGAAATGCTTATTCCGAAATATCCGGAGATTCATCTAAAGGTGATGGGGGACGGCAGCGCCAGACCGGCGCTCGAGGCGCTCGTTCGAGAAAAGGGGCTAGAAGAAAAGGTGACCTTCCTCGGCCGGATACCGCGCGAAGCAACCGCTTCTTATTACCAGGAGGCCTCGCTCTTTGTCCTCCCGTCGCTCAACGAAGGGATGAGCAATGCCATGCTCGAGGCGCTCGCTTCGGGACTGCCCATTATTGCTACTCCGACTGGTGGAACGGCTGAGTTGGTTCAGGAAGGGATAAATGGTATGGTTGTTCCGGAGAAATCTGCCGAAGCGCTCGCGACAGTGATTGAAATGTTTCTGCAAAACCGAGAGCTCATCCTTGCTTATGGAAACGAGAGTCGTAAGCGAGCCGAAGCGCAGAGCTGGCAGCGGACAGCGAAGGATTTTCAAAAACTTCTGGCTGAATCTATACGGCGCAAGAAGTGATGGTTAAGAAAATCAGCCCATTAGCCACTATGAAGGATTGGAAGACACTACTCAAAATTCTCGTGTCGTTCGGGCTGGTAGTCTGGTTGATTGAACGCGTGGATTGGCCAACGGTTGGACATATATTGGGGGGTGTTTATCTGCCCTTTATTGGAGTGTATATTGTCCTTCAGATCACGGGGAATATCATTTCTGCTGCAAAGTGGCGGTATCTCGCCGGTCTCCAGGGGAGCGCTGCATTTTCGCTGAAAGACGGATTCTTTGCCTATCTCACGGGAGCATTCATTAACAATTTTCTGCCGTCGACAGTCGGAGGTGATACGTACCGGGTGCTATGGATGAGTCGCACCAGTGCCCGAGCGAGGGCGTTTGCAGTTGTTTTCTTCGATCGCATCACTGGACTGGCTGCACTCTTTCTCTTTTCCGCTATAGGCTTAGCTCTTTTACCCTGGCAGTTACTCCTTGTGAAGCCGGGATTCATCTTTCTTTCAGCAATTGTTTTTTCGGGAACGCTGGTGATTCTCGCAGGACTGTTTCTCATCCGGAAATACTTTGAAATAGCTCTGGCACTTTTCAGGCAACTGCCCTGGCAGCGTATCCCGATGATCGTGAGTCAGTTTCAATCGTTCGCGCTGTACCGTCCGTATGGAACGACACTCGCCTGGGCTGTACTTTTTACGGTGGTCGGTATCGGGGGAAGTAATTATTTCTTGTTTCAGAGTCTCGGAGCCGAACTCTCGCTTACCGGATTTTTTAGTGCGATTTTCGTCGCGACACTCGTCGCGAATATCCCGATTTCGATTAATAATATCGGCGTGAAGGAATGGGCGTATGTCTTTTTCTTTGGACTGGTTGGCGTTCCAGTCGAGGTGGCTGTGACGGCAGCACTGCTGTCACGGCTCTTGCAGATGGGAATCTCGTTTATCGCACTGCCTCACTATATCGCCGAGCGGAAGCAAAACCGGAGCGCCGCCAGCGGAAACTATTCTTCGGTGTAGGGATAGATTTTGACGAATTGGTTCGGCCGTCCGTTGATGAGGATTTCATGGACGGGTGACGCCTTGCGGTAATACTGATCATAGCGAATAACATTTGGTACACCACTGTTCACTTGACCAAGGATCATCTTCCCGGTCCGACTTTCCCGACCCGACGAGACAATGATGTAGTCAATGCCTTCAGCGTGAAACCGCTCATAGTTTCCGAAACCACGCCGACAGGTGCCGACGAAGAATTTGCAGACCCCGTCCTTGTCGGTCCAGATTGTCAGTTCTCTCGCATCGGGCTGAGCATTCAGCCATGAAGCGGCCTCGTAGCTGCCAGGACCCATATCTTTCACATCGGTGTGGAATTGACTCGGGAGGAGGCGCGAGGCATAGGAGAGCGGAAAGGGGGTGGTGACCAGGGTTGTGATGCCAGTGATGACGGTAAGTGCGATGAGGATGGGGAAATGATGCGCCTGAACGAGCGTGCGTGTTTGCCAGCGGTCGAGCAACCACAGGAGGCCAAGGGCGGCGAGGAGAGCCGCAATGGGAAAGAGAATGATCTGATAGCGGACAATCATCGCGACACCATTGCCGGTCGCGCCGACATAGTACAGGAGAATGAACAAAATGAGGTAAAGCGCGGTCCGGGTGGAATCATGGCGGAAGAAATCTGTCCGGAGGATGGAGCCAGCACCGACGAAGACTCCGACGAGGACGAGCGGCGTGAGTCCAAAGAGGAGCGGATAGAAGTTGGTGAGGAAAATACCGAAGATATCTGTCCGTCCGGAAACTGTCTTGGGAGAAGACAAAAGACTCATGAAGTCATACCAATTCATGCCGAGCCAGCTGTTTACGAGAACAAAGAGCGAAGCAAGGATGAAGAACCCTGCTGTTGTCCAGCCAATCCATACTCGGGCCCGTTCGAAGATCCCGAGGAGATAGGCGAGCGCTCGGGTGCGATTCCAGGTGAGGTCGATGCTGATGAGGATGAGCAGTACGATGAAGACCGGTGCGAATTTTTCAAACGCCTGACTGTAGAGCGTGGAGGTGAGGAGTTTCTCGGGCTTTACCCAGACAGCCGGAAAGAGGACATAAAAGGTGGCGAGGGCGGTAAAAATGAGAACGGCGAAGTCGGACAAAGATTTTTTCAGATAATTGCCGATTGGCAGCGCATGGGTTTTCTCTTGGTAAATCCATTCAAGGAAAATGAGCCCGATCATGAATACGATGACGAAATTGGCAACGTACTTGGTGAGGAGGGCAAGTCCGACGAGTACACCAGAGAGGATAAGGTATCGGTAGTGTTGGCGTTTCAGGAAAACGAGGTACGCGAGGAGTGAAAGTGGGACGAATAGCCAGAGGAGCGAGTCGGGGTTGATGATCTTGCTGATACCGATGAGTACTGGTGAGAGGGTAAGCATGGCATATGAAAGCAGCGCCGACCGGCGACCGAGGAGCCGTTCCGTGAGGATATAGAAGAGAGGGAGACAGAGTGTGATTGTGATGAGGAGGGGGAGTCGAAGCGCGAGGTAGAGGTTTTGGATGTCGAGTCCCTTCGACTGGAGGGTCGCTGCGGAGCGGATGGCTTTGAAGTCTTTGGTATTCACGAACCAGGTGCCTGGTCCGGCGGCGAGCGCTACGGTGATCCCGGGCTTGTCGCTGATCCGAGTTCCTTTCCAGTCCCGTTCTCCGATATTCTTCCAGTATTTCGGAATCCGTCCATCGGTCCAGAGTGGTTCGTCGACGGCCGCGAAGTGCGTCAGGTGGTACGCACTGAAGGAGAAAAATACACCGGTCAATAGAACGACCAACGTAATCGCATGGAAACCCTGGGTGTGGACCCAAGGCCTGACCGAGCGCAGGGCATGGGAGAGGAGTGGCCGATCGCCGGTCTCTCGGGTCACATAGACATGGATCGCGACCATCCCAGCGAGGAGAATATAGGCGCCAATTGCCATGAGGAAGACATAGTGAAAATTCTTGGATTGAGAAAGTCCAAAGATGAGGATGAGTTCAGCGGGGAAAAAAATGATGAGCAGTTTCTCTAGGATGGCTCGTAGTCGGATGGACCGCATGAAATACAGGACCGCACCAACAGCGAGAACCCCGAGAATGAGGAAGATGAGGTAGAAAGGATCGTTATTCTCGGTGAATTTTGCCTGCGGGAACCACTTGAATTGTTGGGCGACAAACAGGAGGGTATTACTGGCCAGGAGCACAGAGAGAATCGGCGGGATGAGGCGTTCGGCCATATTTTTGCTCTAGGAGCAGGAAAAGGTTACAATAAAAGGGCTTAACATAAGGCCTTTTCCCTATCATAGAGGGAAAAGGATGAGATGAAAAGATGGCCTCACACAGGCAGCGAAAGCTCATTTGGCTCGGGCTGGCGCTGATCATGGCATTTGGTTTTTTCCTGCGATCCTATCACTTTGCTGACTGGCTCCATTTTGAGTTGGATCAGGCGCGGGATGCTCGGGTGATCGATGCAGCCCTCGAGGGCGGACCGAGTGAGTTGCCACTTCTCGGACCGAAGGCGGGAGGGACATTCCTCCGGCTTGGGCCGGGTTACTATTATCTCCAGTATCTTGGCGCCACGCTCTTCGGTGGGACGCCAGCGGGAATGGCGATGATCATTCTGATTACGTCGGTTGCTTCGATAGCGATCTTTTTCTTTTTGACAAGGCGGCTTTTCCCGGACTGGCTAGCACTGCTCCTCACGCTCGCCTATTCGACCGCTGAATACCTCGTCATGTACGGGCGTTTTGCTTGGAATCCGAACATGCTACCGTGTTTTATTTTGCTCGGTATGTACGCGCTTCTCCGATCGGTCGGGGGAGGGGAGCGGCATCCTGGCTGGTGGCTGGCTGTTTCGGCAGCGGCTTTCGGTATCGCGACCCAGCTCCATTTCCTTGCTTTCCTCGCGGTACCGATCTTCGTTATTCTCTTCTTACTTCTCCGGCGGCCCAGATTTCAACTGAGGGCTTGGGTTGCAGCCAGCTCTATCGTCGGCATCCTGTATTTCCCGATGCTCCTCAATGAATTTGCCACCGGCGGGGCGAATACTCGGGAATTTATTGGCGCGATTACTGAGAAGTCAACCAAGGAAGATCATTCACTTTTGGAGAAATTTATTCGGAATGGGGCGGAACATGTCCTGGCGGGTTTGGTCGTCACGACTGGATTCGAGGGCGGAACACTGCCAGCCTTCAAGACCTCGGGCGGTCCACTGATCAGTTGCCAAGGGAAATGTGATGCCGGCAAACCCTACGGATTGGCAGCGGCCGCAGTATTTGCGCTCGCTGGTGCGGCATTTATCTCGCTCAGTATTCGGGAAGCGGAGCGAAGGGAAAAGGATTTTCTCCTAGCCGTCGGACTTTGGATGATCATCACATTTACGCTCTTTACCCCGCTCGCCTATGGTATGGCACCGAGGTTCTTCCTCTTGTCTGGGCCGTTCTTCTTCATATTTATCGGGTGTCTTTTGCTCGTCGTGTCGCGTGCTTTGCCATGGTCGAAACTCGGGCATACGCTGGCGGTAGCGTCGATGATTGCTCTGGTTGGGCTCAACTATACGTCGCTCAATTTGCGCTTCGATGAATTGGCGCGGTCGGCGCATGAGCCAGTCGACAGTCCACCGGACCGGATTTTGAAAGAACGCATCCGGGTGACGCTCGCGCAGCAGGAACGGATCGTCGATTTCTTGCAGGCTCGTTCGGCCGAGCATGGCCACCCGGTCTATATGTTCAGTGAGCCACAACATCGTCGGGCACTCAAGTACCTCATGGAGCGGCGCGGCATCGAGAACGCGGTGCTCGGCTATGACGGTATCTATCGCCAAGGCGTGTACTACCTCGTCCTGCGGGCCCAATCAGACCTCGAGGATGCGCTCCGGAAGTACCGGGTGAGTTATGATGTCGGTGCGACGGTTCCGTTCGGGACGCTCGTCGCGATTGAGCTCGTTCCGAAACCATTTGCCATTATCGGCGAACGCCAGGATTTTTCGGTACCGAAGCCGGTGAGTGATTCGCTCGCCCCGCGGCGGTATACCTGGCGGGAGTATTTCGGCCAGTCCGATGGGCCAGTCGAAGATTCGACGTCGCTCGATCAGCTAGAAGACGAGGCCAATAATCAATCGGAGTAATCTCTCTCACTATGCTTGACTGGAAACGGACCGGACAGGTGCTGCTCGCGATACTGCTTCTCGGCGGGGTTTTCCGCTTCTACCACCTGGGGGGGAATTCGTTTGTGGCGGATGAATTCCTCGATATGAATTCGGCCTATGGCTATCACCAGATCGGACAGTGGCAGGCCTGGGATTTCAATTTTGCGAAACCCAGTGAGATGAATGGAAACCAGCTTCGCGATGAACGGGCCGCTCCATACAAATGGCAGGTCGCGCAGGTCTTCTCCTTGCTGCCACCGACCGAGGGTGTCGCTCGATCGGTGAGCGCTCTGTGGGGAGTCTTTGCGATCTTGGTCGTATACTGGTCCTCCTGGATATTCACTCGTCGCCAGGACATCAGCCTGGTCGCGGCCCTTTTGTGTGCGATCAGTGTCTCGGCGATTATCTTCAGCCGGCGACTCCGCATGTACGCGATGTTCTTCCCACTGTATCTCGCGGCGGCGACAGCCTTCTATGCAGCCTATGAGTCCGAGTACGCGGGGCGAATCCGATCGTTGCAATCAGTCTCTGCTCGCTTTGGCATTCACCTGCCATACCTTGCCCTCGGTCTCGTCCTCTTGGTCCTCTCACTTTCGGTCCATCAGTTGGTCGCTCATCTGCCGCTGTCGTTGGGGGTGTATCTTTTCATCCGATCCATCATGACGTTTCGCGCCACAGGTACTTGGCAGAATAAGTACGGTTATTCAGTGTTGTTCGGCCTAGTGGCGCTCACCGGAGTGGCGTTGTTTGCTCCGAAACTGATCCAGTCTTTTACACAGGGACTGGTTTTCTTCGATGATCATTTTGGCTATTTGACGCATGCGCTGAACGACTTCGCGACGCCGATCATCGGTGTCGGTCTCATCAGTGGTGGAGTCTGGTACCTGTTCCGGCAGCTAGCGTCCCGTCCCGCGGCGCTGTATCTGTCTATCGCCTATGCGCTTCCGCTGGTGATGGCGGTTTTCCTGTGGCGGCGCAATGTTGGTCCGCAGTATATCTTCTTCGTTCAGTCATTCGGGATGATCCTCGCCGCGGCCGGTATTGTTGCGACCTTCGAGCTCTTACGAAAAATGATGGCCGAGCGGTGGAATCGTCGCGCAGCCATCGCCCTTTCCCTCGGGCTGTTCGTGCTCGTGCCAAACCTTGCGTACTTCCTCGAAGAGAACAATACCTATCACGAAACCTCGACGGGCGGCAATCCGAATTATCGCAAGGTCTTTGCATATTTCAAGAAAGAGAAAACGGCCGACGCGGTGCTCATCACGCGGAACTTTCGTAATTATTATTGGAGCGGCGCAAACACCCAAGTATTTGATTTCGGGGGGGAACTCTCGAAAGAGAAGCTTTCCCTAGCGGACATCCAAAAGATACAGGCGGAGCACCCCGCTGGCTGGTTCATTTATTCTGGCAATGATGAAGACTATATCTCGTCTGAAGTGGAACGTTTTGCTGAGAAAAACTGGGAGCGCGTCAGCAATGCCAATGTCCGAGGTGATATCACGGTCTATCACTGGTAGTCGAGGCCGAAAAAAGAGGACTGAAAAAAAGAGCCCCGGCCAACCTCATGGTTCGAGGTGGTCGGGGTATGGCCGGAGTCAGGCGTTTCATGCGGCGAGACCCACGGTTGCTTCGGTTGCGGTAAGCGCTCGGGAGAGCTCGGTCAGCAGTGCGTTGACGGCTGACGGCGTGGCCGTATCCGACAAGAGCACACGTCGGTACAGGCTGGAATCAACGCAGAGGAGCGCTGAGAGCCGGTCCCGGTATGAACCAGGTCGCCGCCACTCGGTCCAGCAGATACCCATGCGACGGCTAAGTCCATGCTCCACTCGCTGGAAGTTTCGGACGAAAGTCCGGAGCAGCCGCACTTCAAGTGCATGGATCAGCGGGATTCCGCTGCACTCGGTGAGTACATGATTGTACTCGAGGAAGGGACGGATAGCGGCCGAGATCCGGAGCAGTCGGAGCATAGCCCTTTGCTCATCATCCTGGTTGCCCTTTGCTCGGGGTCGGTTCGTTGCGAGAGCAACCTGGATGGCCGCCTCGTTGGAGAAGCGGGTTTCCTCCAGGAACTTTCGAAAAAGAACCGCAAAGGAATCCCAATAGGTACTAAACTGCAACACCTGTGCGGTGTTCATGATGAACTCCTTTCACAGAACATTGAACACTGATACAACAATCATGGTAAAACCCACGAAAGTCACCCTTGTTTCATACCATTGGTATACTCCCAAAAGGAAAATTCCACAAGGGTATTTTCTATCTTCTGTCAAGTCCCCCGAAAGAGAGGCAAAGAAATGTCTCGGGTATACTTTTTTACAGCGCTTTCTTCGTGAATAATCGAAGGAGTGGAGCGGTATCAGCCGGCGTGAGGACTCCAAATGCACGCAACATGAGAAAATGCACTCCTGTGAGGAAGGCTCCGGATGCGATGAAAAAAAGATGTGTCCGGGGGAGATATCGGGCCGCGATGACAATACCCACCATGCCGAGAAGCGAAACCGCGATGAGTCTGAGTGAGAGTCGCACTTTGAAGTGAATCTCGGTATAGACGAGTATCGAGAGCATTAGGACGCCAGAGATAATCGTCGTCGCCATCGCAGCGCCAGTGATTCCAAAGCGGGGGATGAAATAGAGATTGAGGAGGATGATACCAATCATACCGAACAAGGTGAGTTTCATCGGCACTCGGGCTTGTCCCGCACCATTGAGTGCAAAAGCGAGGATATAGAAAATGGTGAGGAAGCCGACACCGACCGCGTAGATCCGCATCGGCGCAACTGCTTCGGCATACTGACCGCCATAGAAGAGATTGAGTACTTCTGGCGCGAAAGCAATGAGGAGGGCCACCATCGGGAAGAGCAGGAGTGCGAGTAAGCGCAGGGCCTGAGTGATGAAACGGGTGGTTTCGGCCTCGTCACGCTCCGCGTTAAGCTTGGATACGGTTGGGAGCATGATGAGGGCGAGGGCATAGAAGAGGTAGTAGGGGATGCGACCGACGGTGATAGCGGCATTGTAGATCCCGGTTAGGTGGTCGCTTCCGAGCATGGCTTTGACGAAATACAGGTCGAGGGTGAGGATACACTCATAAAAAAGCAGAAAGAGGGTGACTGGCCAGGCGTACTGGAGAATTGTTCGCATGGAAAACAATGATTCGTCTTTTGTGCTGTGGGCGGCCAGGAAGTGTCGCTTCATCGTTATTCGTTCGGCAATGAGTCCGATGAGGAAGACGACGAGCGGGGCGGCGATATAGCCACTGATCGCTCCCTGGACACCGAAGTAATAGCCGAAAAGGATGATGAAAATAATCCGCGCCAGGGCCCGGCTCATTTTGAGCATGGCCTGGATTCGGAAGAAGTGCAGGCCCGTGAAGAAGAAGGCATTGAAAGAGGCCGCCGAGAATGCTGGGATGATGAGCGCGGAGAGTCGGAAGAGAGGTGTCAGACCAGGGTCATTGAGGAGCACGGCAATCACGGGCGCAAAGAGGAAAAATATGACAGTGACCGATCCCATGAGGAAGAACTGGAGTCGAGCGGCTGCCCTGCGAATCCCGTAGATTTTTTCTGGTGTCGTTTCGAAGACTTCGCTCAGGTATTTGGACATGGCGGTCGGGATGCCATTGCCGATGAGCACGATGATCATGGTGGTGAGAGTGACGACGAGCCCGAATCGGCCGTAGTCGGAGGGCCCAAGGATGCGCCCCATCGCAGAGTGGATGATATAGCCAGCCAAGTTGAAGACAATCTCGGAGAGCGATAACCAGAAGAGGGATCGGGAGAAGGTGCTCATAGTCGTTCAAGAACCGTCTGATGGATTTTTTCTGGGTTGTCATCGGCTTCGACAAGGATAAAGTCCCAAAGCGCCGCCGCCTCGGCAAAGAGCAGTTGTTTGTCTTTCAGGTAGGTGAGACCTTGCTCGGGCTGTCGTTCGCGCGCCATAACGCGTTCGGGCGCGATTGAAAGGAAGAATGCGCGGTCGGGTTTTGGGATGAGGCGCGTCATCCAGGCGGCGTATGGTGTCTTGAGCGGAGTACCGTCGAGATAGGCGATATTGATGAGGGAATCATAGAGATATCGATCGGAGATGAGGTAGTCAGTATTAGCGTGCTCGAGGCGGCGGACATACCGTCGGAATCGAAGGACATCGACGAAGAGAATGATCTGACGCAAGAGCACGCCGAGGCCCGAACTCTTGATGACCGCTTTCGCTGTGCCGGGCTGGCTTGCGTGACGGCGGAACAGTCGTTTGGCCGCCTGAGGCAGACTCCACTCGACGGCGTGGAAGTAAGCGACTCGGGCGCCGCCTGTCTCAACGTATTTCCGGAGCAGCGCGAGCTGGCTCGACTTCCCCGATCCATCAATGCCGCTGAAGGTGATGATCTTCATGAAACATGGAACATGAAACATGGAACAAGAGAAATCATTTGTTCTATGCTTTATGCGGTGTGTTCAATGAATTAATACATGATGATCGAAACGGGCATGAGCCGGGCGACGGGCTTCACGATCTGATTGTCCTTCACGGTCGCGATGATGTCGTCGATGCGTTTGTAGTGGGAGCTGTCTTGCTCGATGACTTTACTCGACTTTCCATTGTAGAGCCGGACGCCGCGGGCTGTGAGTTTCTCATGGAGAGCTGACTTGTCCTCAGGGACAATCGTATCCGATTTTGACTTGGCCTTGCCGGCGCCATGATTGCAGGAGTAGAAGCTCGACTCATTGCCATCCATCCCGACACACAGGTAGGCTTCAGTCGACATGGACGAGGGGATAAAGGCTGGTTCGCCAGTCTCCTTGAAAAGCGGATGCCCAGCCATGCGGGTAGGACCATAGGCTCGGGAGGTGCCGTTGCGGTGGACCCAGAGTTTCTGGCCGTAGTGCTCTTCCTCAGAAACGAGGATATGCGGCATATCGTAAAGGAGCTCAAGTTCCGGATCACGGCCAAGCACTCGCTTCACTGTCTCACTCACATTGTGGGTGATGGTCGCGCGGTTGGCATGAGCGAAGTTCGAGCAGGCATTGCGGGCGGCCATGTACATCTCGCCTTCCGGTCCGTGGCCATCATAGGTGAAGAGCTCTTCTTTGGCACCGAACTGATACTTCTTGATCTTCTTCGCGATCCGGACGTATACGGGACGGAGCGGCGAGCGGAAGAGCAGTTTCCCGAGCTCGACCATGATGGCCTGCGAGAGGTGTTCGCGCTTCTTGGCAGTGTACATGTACATCGTGTACTGCCCCAGGATGCCCGAGCCACAGTGGACCATGAAGACGTATTGGCCGTTCTTCAGCCCGAATTTCTTGGCCGTCTCTTCGTCCTCGATGCCAGTGATTTTCATCAGGTCGAGGAAGTGATTGCCTGCCGCGCCTAGGATGCCGAGTCGGAACGTGGCGAACCAGAGAAAGAGCTTCGGGATGACACTGAAAATGCTCTTGTGGGAGACTTCAGCACCAAAGAAATTTCCACTTTCGATGCAGTGCGTCTCTTCGTTCTTGGTTTGGATCCCGAGCGCCGTGATGAGTGGGCGGATGCCGCCCCGGCAGATATCGACGACGGTATTAAAGGAAACCTGAGTACCGACAAACTGCTTCGTCGGGACGGTCGCGACGAGCGCCTGAAAGAGGACATCAAGCTCTTCGGGGGTGATGTTGTCTTCGGTCAGATTGGTCTTCACCAGGCGCATGCCACAGGCCGGATCGGAGTCATTGACCTGGGGGAGGATGTGGTGCTCCGAAGTGACCGTTGTACCGGTGGCGTTCTTGCGGCCGGGCTTCGAGTGGACGTCGGCCATGGCCGCGATGTGATGGAACACCATGTCGTTACTCGCGACACTTTCAAGTTGTTCTAGCGTCGCATCGCTCGGCATGAGATCATCGCCGACATGGAAGACCACCGGGACTTTCATCTTCTCGGTCTTCATCTCTTGCTTTACCGCACTGATTTTTTTGATGGCGTCTTCGTACATAAGGGATTTCATTTGGAATCCCCAAAGGGTTCTATGGAACGATCGGGGTGAATAAGAAAGCGTAGTGAATAACCAGCACCATTCTCCTCCTTATGCAGATAGTCAGCGAGATCAGATTGGAAATTTTCGAGAGTAGACCATGAACAATCCTGATCACGATTTTCAGGATGGAGCTTAGAACCGAATGGTGATTCTATACCTCGAGCCGTGTGCAGATTGACACGGTAAACTCCTACCGGCCACCACGAAGCATTGAGAGTGTAGTGTTTGTCTTCATTCGCGGAGAGAGATATCATTGCATCGTTGAGCCTATTTCCAACCCACATTCCGTAGGGGACATGGGGATAGTATCGCTCCATCAGCGCTCGAGTTTCTTTGACACGGGTATCGTCGTTATCGAACGAACTAAAGGCAGAACCTACCCAGAGCCAAGCCTCTTCGGTACCCAGCAAGGATCGAGAGAGACGTATTGTATCGTGTGAGAGTTCGATGAGCATATGTGTGCACTGTGCAGTTTTTAGAGCGAGGCGTAGAGCTCGGCGTACTGCCGGGCGGTATCCCGGAGGTCAAAATGGGTCTCAGCAAAGGCTCTCGCCGCCCGACTGATCGCCTGGCGTTTCTCAGGATTATGCTTTAAATAAAGGATAGTATCGATCAGTGCCTGGTCATCGAGCCTGGGGATGGTAACAGAAATTTCATCATTTGAGAACTCTCGAAAGGCTTCCAAGTCAGAGAGGATGACCGGTTTCCCTGAGGCATAGGCTTCGATGATGATAAGTGGGACATCGAATTTCCCCTTGAGGTCGCCCACCGGAAAAGCCACGATGTCGGCGGTATTGTAGACGGTGGCCATATC
>JBATNG010000047.1:0-1707 GCA_049290235.1 Candidatus Moraniibacteriota bacterium
GAGTAGAGGCGATGAGAATGACAACGGTCAAGAAGCAGGGGCAACACGCTAAAGGGCGCTTCCACCTGGCAGCAAATATCCTTCCAGTAACAATTTGGGCATCCGATCCAGATCAGCGCTGCACGTACATGAGCAACGAGTGGTCGGACTTCACGGCATGCTCTTTGGAGCAGGTGCTGGCAGAGGGGTGGGCCGACAGCCTCCACGCCGACGATCGGCACAGTTGCCTGGCCACCTTTTCCGACGCCTTCGACGGACGCAAACCCTATCGAATGGAGTATCGTTTACGGAGGAGGGACGGCGCCTTTCGTTGGGTCCTGGAGACGGGTGTTCCGCGATTCACCGAAGACGGTCGTTTCGAGGGAATTGTCGGCTCGTGTCTCGACATCACCGAACGGATCGAGGCAGGGCGCGCGCTCTGTGCGAGCGAGGCGCGATTTCGGTCAATTGCCGAACAAACCTACGACTGGGAAAGCTGGATCGGTCCTCACAAGAAGCCGCTTTGGATTAATCCCGCCGTGGAGCGGATGACCGGCTATTCCGTCGAGGAATGCCTGAACATGCGCAATTATCCGCTTCCGATCGTCCATCGCGAGGAACGGCAGCGTTTTGTCGAGGAACTGAAACTCCCAAGCGGAAACGACCTACCGTTTCGGATGGTCCGCAAAGATAATTCGTTACGGGCCGCGGCAATTTCCTGGCAGACGATCGTCGATGACCAAGGACAGCTCGCCGGTGCTCGGACCAGCGTGCGAGAATCTCGAGAACGAGTCGTCTCGCACGTCGGCGCCCCCCTTGTTTCGCGGTTTCGGGATGGGATGAAAGGAGGCCAAAAGACCTTTAGCGACGATGAGCGTCCCCTAGCGTAAAGATATATCACCTATATATGTATTGAACGCCTACGTACGAGGTGAGGGTTTACTGCTCGATCAATGGAGTTGCGGATGCGCCTGACGACATATACGGACTACGCTCTTCGGGTGTTGATGTACCTCGGCCTGCGGGGTGACGATCTCTCCACCATTCAGGAGATCGCCGAGCAATATGGCATCTCCAAAAATCACTTGATGAAACTGGTGCATGTGTTGGGCCGGCTCGGCTACGTCGAGACGATCCGGGGGAAGAAGGGCGGACTTCGGCTCGCTCGGCGCCCTGCTGAGATCACGGTCGGCGAGATCGTTCGGCAACTGGAGCCCGACATGGCACTCGTGGAGTGTTTCAAAAGCGTCGGCGTCGAGTGCCGAATCGTGAAAGACTGTATCCTTCAGAATGCACTCGGAGAGGCGCTGGATCGTTTTCTTGAGACCCTTGATCATTACACGCTTTCGGATCTGCTGGTGCCGAGCGAACGATTGTCAAGATCATTCCCTGTTCGTATCGAACATCATCAAGTGATTGTCTAGACTAGAGAAAAATAACTCCGTTGTTAGTCGGAGCTTATCCGTCGCATACCTTGCCACATACTGTGCGCTGGCTATTTTCATCTTCATGGATCGGCTGAAGGTGCCGCACGCCTCGCGAAGTGTCTCGCGGTCCAGCGTACCCTTGGTCGGGGCGACCTTGTTTAGCCGACCCCGACCGGTAAGAGGCGCATCGCCAACGATCGCTCGTCCTGTGCTTTCTGCTCCGCACGAGGACCCTCTTCAAGCGAGCGTTGCGTCATGCTATTCCGCCGCCAGCGGCGACTCGCCCTCGCCGCCCTTAGCG
>JBATNG010000048.1:0-9388 GCA_049290235.1 Candidatus Moraniibacteriota bacterium
TCGAACTTTGTACAATGAAGACCGCAATTTTTCGAAAAGGGTTTCAGAACCAAAAATATGGTCGGCGCGAAGCGCCGTCTGTTCTGCATTCCCCCCACAAAATCCTGATTCTGAAAGGATTCGCCACGCTCCGCGTGGCTCCTCGTTTGCCAATACAAAATTATGATTGATCACACCAGAAAATTTTTCATCTATACTCGTAAATCAACTGATACCGAAGATCGGCAAGTGAGAAGCATTTCGGATCAACTGGCCGAACTCAAAGAGTTAGCGGTTAAAGAACAAATTGAGGTTGTAGATATTTTCGTGGAAAAGCAAACCGCTAAAAGTCCGGGTCGGCCAGTATTTAATGAAATGCTTCTCCGTATCGAAGCAAATGAGGCAAGTGGAATTTTAGCGTGGCATCCTGACCGCCTTGCTCGTAATTCCGTTGATGGTGGAAAAATTATCTATTTGCTCGATACGGGAAAGATTGCCGAGCTAAAATTTCCAACTTTCTAGTGTGATACAACTCCACAAGGTAAGTTCATGCTTTCCATTGCATTTTCACAATCCAAGTATTATGTAGACAATCTTAGTGAGAATATTAAACGAGGTCATCGCAACAAAGTGAAAGAAGGAATATGGCCTCAAATGTCTCCGCTTGGATATGTAAATGTGAAAGGCAAAGGTATTGAGCCTGACAAAGTAATTGCTCCACTTATCAAAAAGACATTTGGGGCATATTCAACTGGAAATTTCACTTTGCGCCAACTCCGCGACAAATTTAACGAACTTGGATTGTGTCGAAAAAATGGAAAGCAGCTTGCCGTATCAAATTATCAACAGATATTAAAAAATCCAATATTCACTGGCTTGATGAGATATGGTGGTGAAATATACGAAGGCAAGCATGAACCGATTATCACAAAGAAACTTTTTGATTCCGTTCAAGAAGTGATGATGAGAAAAAGTAAGCCACACTCAAAAGGACTGAAGCCATTTTTGTACAGAGGATTTTTCCGTTGTGGAGAATGCGGTTGCTTCATTACCACCGAGCAACAAAAAGGTCATAACTATCTCCGCTGTACCAAACGGAAAAATCCCTGTTCACAAAAATATGTTCGTGAGGAAATCATCACTTCTCAAATCGGAACGGAAATTCAAAAAGTTTCTTTGCCACTCGATTGGGCAAATTGGATGATTGCCGAAAACGAGAAAGATCGGCAATCAGAAACCCAATCGAGTGAGATTTTTTCTCAAAAAACAAAAGATGAAATTTCTCTTTTGGATTCCAAAATTGAGAAGCTGATGACGGCTTATTTAGAGAACGCACTTTCGCTAGAAGAATATCGTGACGCCAAGAGTGCGTTGGTAAGCTCAAAACAGCTTCTCAAAGAGAAATTATCAGCTTTTGAGAAAAAATCTCATAATCGGTTCGAACTTACCGACAAGTTTCTAAAAGCCAGTATAAAAAATATGGAATTGGCAAACGAGGGAATTCCCGAAGAATTTTTTCGGGAATTCAAAAAAGTCGGTTCGAACTTTAAAATTTTAGATCGAACCGTACTTTTTGAGCCACGCGGAGCGTGGCGAATCCTTTCAGAATCAGGATTTTGTGGGGGGAATGCAGAACAGACGGCGCTTCGCGCCGACCATATTTTTGGTTCTGAAACCCTTTTCGAAAAATTGCGGAGGCGGAAGGATTCGAACCTTCGATACCTTGCGGTATAACAGTTTTCAAGACTGTCTGTTTCAACCACTCACACACGCCTCCGCCAGAAAAACAATCGCTCATTTTTTAAACACCCCGGTAGGATCAATCCCTCGATTGGTAGTGGTGCGCTCGGAGGGAATCGGTCACGAATATTTTTCCTGACGGAAAAATTTCTCGACCCCGTCTCACGGTACTCGCCTTTCCTGTCTGATGACAGGAAAACTCGTACAGCGCTCCGACTTTCGATTCCCTACGAAAACCAAGCAGTTAGCTTGCTTCGAGGTCTCATTCGCTTTGCTCATGTGTGCGCTCGGAGGGAATCGAACCCCCGACCCTCTGGTTCGAAGCCAGGTACTCTATCCACTGAGCTACGAGCGCTTGAATATACTTGCGACCTACGACTTACGACAACGACTCCATAATACCGACGGTTAATCACTGATCCGACAGTCGGCGGTGCAAGCCTCCTTTTTGTAGCCTGAAACAGATGATTCGTCAAAACCCGAGAGCTATTTCTTCACCCCGAGGATTTGTCGGAGTGAGGCGCCGTTCATGACTTCGGGTTTCGTCAGCCCGAGGATATCCAGGATCGTCGGCGCGACATCGGAGAGCAGCCCATGGACCTCGTTCTGTTCGCGGATCATCTCGGCTGAGGTTTTCTCGCGGTGATTGCCGGCGGTGATATACCAGAGCGGGATCGGATTCGTCGAGTGCTCGGTATCGCGTTCGCCGGTTTGGAGGTTGGTGACTTCCTCCACATTACCATGATCAGCCGTGACCATGAGCGCGCCGCCGGCTTGCAAGATGGCAGGGATGAGCCGCGACAGGCTTTTGTCGGTCGCCTCGACGGCTTTGATGGAAGCGGCTTCGTTGCCGGTGTGGCCGACCATGTCGGGGTTGGCATAATTCACCAGGATGAAATCATAGATGTTCTCCTGAATCTTATTGATGACCATGTCGGTTACTTCGGGGGCGCTCATCTCGGGCTGCTCATCGAAATGCGCGACTGCAGGCGAGGGGATGAGGATGCGGTCTTCATTGGGAAATGCCTCTTCATTGCCCCCATTGAAGAAATAGGTGACATGGGCATACTTCTCGGTCTCGGCGATGCGGAGCTGGCGCAGACCGGCCTTCGAGAGAGTTTCACCCAAGCTATCATGGACATCTTCGGGTGGATAGGCGACATGCACGGGCAGGCCCTTCTCATATTCAGTCATCGTGACGAAGTGGAGATCGAGCAGTTTCTCGCGGATGAAGCCGTCGAATTCCGGCATCACGAATGCCTTGGTGATTTCGCGGGCCCGGTCTTCGCGGAAATTGAAGAAGATAACGGCATCACCATCTTGGATGATGCCGACAGGTGCACCGTCTTTCTCGATGACGGTCGGTTCGATGTATTCGTCAGTGATGTTCTTGGCATAGGATTGCTCGAGGTGGAGGAGCGGATCATTGGTGCGTTCGCCGATCCCTTTGGTCAGCATGAGATAGGCTTTTTCCACGCGGTCCCAGTTGTTGTTGCGGTCCATCGCATAGTGCCGGCCGATGAGGCTGCCGATCTCGCCGACACCGACGAGTTTCATCTCGCGGGCGAGTTCACGGAGGTGTCCGATGCCTGAAGTCGGGGCTGAATCGCGACCGTCCATGAAGGCGTGAACGACTACTTTGGTGAGGTTTTGCTCTTTCGCGAAGCGGAGGAGGGCGAGAATATGGTCTTTGTGGGAATGGACCGAACCGGGACTGATGAGTCCCATGAGGTGGAGTGTCGTGTCATGCGCTTTGACAGCGTCGACCGCTTCCAGGAAGGTCGGATTCAAATTGAAACTCCCGTCCTGAATGGCCAGCGCGATCCGCGGCATGTTCTGATAGATGATGCGGCCAGCACCCATGGTCATGTGACCGACTTCGGAGTTGCCGGCGGTATTCCAAGGGAGACCGATCGAAATCCCCGAGGCCTGGAGAGTGGTCATCGGATAGTAGCGGTTGAGTTTGTCGAACGTTGGGAGCTTGGCTTCCCGGATCGGGTTGCCTTGGGTGGTATTGGAGATACCCCAGCCATCGAGGACGACGAGCACAAACGGCCGAAAAGTGGTTTCCGTTGGCATTTTTGTTGTTTTTTGGCTTTCTCTCGCATAGTATAGCAGCACTTGCCTTTTGACAAAAGACGTGAAAGGGAGTAGTCTTGGCGTGCAGATACTAATTCTCAATTTGCTCTTCATGTGTCGCGTTTTCCGGTTGGTACCGAAGGAGAGATGCTTATGATTTCTCGGATTTTCCTAGTCTCTTATACAACTCTTTTCGGAGAGGCGGGCCGTGCGTGACGCGCGTCTGGTTCTCGTGCTGTTACGTTTGCACCCCTACTGATCGGAAGCGAGGCGACGCCTGAGGCAGCGTCATTTTCTCGTATGACCCCGCTCAACATTATCCTCACTCTTGCCGCGCTCGGCATCGGTATTTTCGTCGGTTATCTCATCCGTCAGAATCTCGCGAAGAAGCAACTCTCCACCGCCGAAGGTCAGGCGGCCAAAATCATCGAAGAAGCCAAGAATACATCAAACACTCTCACGCTCGAAGCCAAGAACAAGGCTGTCGAGATTCTCGAGGTGGCCAAGAAGAATGAACAGTCTCGGGAAGAGAAGATCAGCCATCTCGAGACGCGCCTCGAAAAGCGCGAAGAGCAGATCGAAAAGGAAGCGCACTCCATCGAGGAAGAGAAGAAACGGCTCCTCAGCCGGGCCGAAGAGATTCAGGCGATCAAGGCCGAGATCGAAAAGCTGAAGCAGCAAGAAGTCGAAGAGCTCCAACGCACCGCCAAGCTCAGTCATGAAGAGGCCGAGAGCCGGCTCATGAAGCTCGTCGAGGAAGAAAGCAAGGATGCCTTGGTCGCACGCATGTCAAAGCTCGAAAATGAGGCGCATGATGAGCTCGAAAAACGCTCGTTCCAGATCATGGCGACGATCATCCAGAAGTACTCGCGCACCCATGTGTCCGAGTTCACCACGACCACGATCACCATCCCGTCGGACGATATCAAAGGCAAGATTATCGGCAAAGAAGGCCGCAATATCCGCGCGCTGGAAAAGGAAACGGGGGTGGAACTCATCGTCGACGATACGCCGGAGTCTATCATCATCTCGGGCTTTGATCCGGTGCGGCGCGAAGTGGCTCGGATCGCGCTCGAGAAGCTGATCGCGGACGGTCGTATCCATCCAGCCCGCATCGAGGAGGCCGTCGCTGAAGGCCGCAAAGAAATCGACAACAAGATCAAGGAAGCCGGCGAGGCGGCCGCGTACGAAGCCGGTGTGGCGGGACTTCACCCGAAACTCCTCTATATCCTGGGGCGGCTGCGCTATCGCTACAGCTACAAACAAAACGTCCTTCTGCACTCGCTCGAAGTCTCGTATCTCTCGGCGGCGCTGGCGGCGGAGTTGGGTGCCGATGTGGCGACGGCTCGCAAGGCCGGGCTGATGCATGATATCGGCAAGGCAGTCGACCATGAAATCGAGGGGACACATGTGAAAATCGGGATGCGCATCCTGGAGAAATTTGGGATCGGGCAGAGTGTCATCGATGGGATGAAGTCGCACCATGATGAGTACCCGCATGCGACCATCGAGAGCTATATCGTGACCGCGGCGGATGCTCTGTCGGCAGCTCGTCCCGGCGCTCGCAAGGAAACCGCTGAGAAGTATATCAAGCGCCTCGAAGAACTGGAGTCCCTCATCAACACGTTCCCACAGGTCGAGAAGTCCTACGCCATTCAGGCTGGCCGCGAGGTGCGCATCTTTGTCAATCCCGAGAAAACGGATGATTATGGCGCGATGACCCTCGCTCGCGATGTGTCCAAGCGCATCCAGGAAGAACTCCAGTACCCGGGAGAGATTAAAGTCGTTGTTTTCCGCGAAACGCGCGCCGTCGAATACGCTCGCTAAGAGATTGAGAAAAAAGCGAGGCCCCGGAACGAGTGTTCAGGGGCCTTTAGGTTTTTTCGTCGAAGAGACTTTTTCATCCTCGCCGTTTCCAGGCCTTCCAACGTACTTCGAGGTCGTAGAGAAGGGGAATCACGAACACTGTCGCGAAAAGGAAGAAAACGAAGCTGATGAGACCAGCAAAAGTGAGCCATTCGAACACTGCAGGAACGCCGTCGAAGAGGTACTTCACGTTCTTGACATCGAATAGCCACTGCCAGACCTTTGCCATGATCATGCCGGCAATCGTTATCCCGAGCGCGATACAGCCGTATTTCATCGGCCGTTCGAGGCGACGATGGAGCAAGCGAGGAAGCCGCGGAAGGACAGTTGGACCAAACATGAAAGAACTCCTCAATGAATCGTCCACAATATGGACACTAAAATGCACATTCTCCGAACCCGCTTGTCAATTCGTAGTTATTTCTGTTGTCTTGACAGAAATCCCGCAGTAGAGCCAAAAGTCCTTGCGCACTTTCATATTTTGCTTTATTCTCGGGGCAAGGAGGCTGAGGTCTCCAAAAAGAATGAAACCATAAGCTAGAAAGGCAGGTGGAAAAATTATGGGGAATGTAAACAAAGATTCCTTGGTGCACTCAATCGTCGACAAGACCAGCCTTTCCAAGAAGGACATCGAACTCGTACTCGAAGCATTCGAGGACGTGGTGACCGGCGAACTGCGCAAGGGGAACAAGGTCACGCTCACCGGTTTCGGAACCTTCAAGGTCTCGAATCGGGCGGCGCGTGAAGGCATCAATCCGCAGACCAAGGCCAAGATCACCATCCCGGCCATGACGGTGCCGAAATTCACTGCTGGCAAGGGCCTGAAGGAAGCCGTCAAGTAGTAGCAAAGTATAAAAAGATAGAAACAGCATCCCGTTCCAGCAAATGGAAGCGGGATGCTGTTTATGTGGAGCGCCAGACGCGGTATACTGTGTACGTGAGATGAGTCCCGGTCACAGGATGGTTGACACGCGGAGTAATCAGTCAGATACATGTCCCGTATGAAGGCATTTCTCGCTTCTCTGATACGCCGACCGATAACGCAGAAAGAAAGAGTGGCATGGCTCATTCTCTTTTTCATCCTGGTAGTCGGAGTGCGCTATTTCGCTCCGCAGTTCCGTCCCGCGATGACCGCAGAAACGCTTCCCAAGCCTGGTATGCAGATCGTGGATGATGTCCTGTCTGGTCTGCCTCAGTCGGTTCTCCACGCTGAGAGTGTACTAACGTTCGATCCGGCCGAAGTACGGATCAGGAGTAGAGGGGTACTTACATTGACAGCGATGGTGGACACCGGAGGGAACCGGGTGACTGGTGCCGAGCTGTCTGTGCGCTTCGACCCGACCAAACTCAAGCTCGAACGGATCACTGCCTCGCCGGCCTTTGCTCTCAATCTCCAGCCCCAAGCGATCGACAATCAGCAGGGGACGGGATCGATCGCGCTCGGTGTGCCGCTGGAGCAGTCGGCGGTGAGTGGACGACAATCCATCGCGGTCTTGACGTTTCGTGCCTTGGCGACTGTCGGAAATACAGAAGTCACTTTTGCCGAGAACACACTCCTCGCCGCGGATGATGAACCAGGGAATGTGATCCGGGAGCGGCAAGCGGCTCGGGTCAGTATCGCGGCTCGGTGAACACGGGCTCTCTCTTTAGTTGCTGAGCCCCCTCCCAGTAGGTTTGTGTGTACAATGAGATACATGAAGAAACATATAAAACTATAAAGTATGCGACACCGTTTCAGTCATGGAGAACATCTGCCGGGAAGCTTTCTTTCTTGATCATCCTCTCCTTCGCATTTGTTGGGAGTGTCCAGGCTACCGATTACCTCGGCTCGACCGGAGTCGGGGAAACCTGGGAGACTCCGACGTCAATCCCGACCAATTGGCCCTACCAGCAGTCCGCCTCCAACAACTGCACTCAAGCGAGTTGGAACGGCTGGGCCAATGAAGGCTGGCCGTACTGCTCGGGAGTCGACTGCACCAATGGCGCCTGTCAGTGGAATAATGTCGGCATCACATCAGCTGCCGCCAAGAACGGCTCCCGGGGCTTCCGTCAGTCCAATCCGGGCAATCAGCGTGAGTCCGGTGATATCGGCCGGGACTTCGATATAGCCGTGACATCGGGGAATCCGGTCTGGGTTTCGTTTTGGGTCCGATTTGGGACTGGTTGGTCGGCCTTCAATACGCCGACCTCACGTGAGCCGTATTCGCATTTCTTCTTTCTGAATTCGGGACTCTCGATGACTGGGCCGCGGGTGAACTTGCTCGCTCGTGTTCCATACACCGGCAGTCCGCAGTGTCAGGCCAGCACGACGGGCGGCACACCGTATATGTTCTTCAATTTCCAGACTGACGGTCATGACTGGGACCAGGGGAGCTATGCCAATGGCCCAGACGGCAACGGCTGCTGGAACATCCTCGATCACCTCGGCGAGTGGCATTATGTCCAGTTCAAGTTTCAGTATAATTCAGGCAGCGGATCACCAGGGACCGGCAACACGGCCATCTGGATCGACGATACCCAGATCTATACCGGGACGGATGATTGGGTCGATGGCAACAAGGGCTTCAACTATATCCTCCTCTCCGACTTCTTCTCGGACCGAGACGGCTCAAGCTTCACCGCCCAGATCGATTTCGATGACATTCGCGCGACCGACACGCGACCCGCGATGCCCGGTGGCGATACCACCCCACCTGCCGCTCCGACGGGACTATCGGCGGGCTGATTGACAGAATTGTGGGGTTATTCGAGAAAAGTGCTACAATAGCAAAGTATATTTTATCGAGAGAGGTGAGAAGTTTTGTGTTTGGGAATACGAACCAGGTAAACAGAAGCAGTCAATAGAAATAATAAACGCAGCGACCTATGCTGAACTCAAATTTGGAGAAGAATGTCGAGAAGGGGTATCAATCATTGGGGCGGTCGATGTTGTTGGTCGGCAAACGGAAGATTCGTTTCTCGTTGGCGCTTCTCATCATCATGTTTTTTGGCGGTGCCTTGACGATGCTCATCTGGAATGCCTCGAGCACGTTTCAGGAAGAAACGGTCATAGGGTCACTCTCTTTTCTCCCGAAAGTTGATCTGAATAAAACACAGGCAGCGGCGAATTCGACGTTGCTTTTCAATCCGGCTAGCGTGTCGATCGGTGGCGATCAACAATTCACGCTCGATGCGCGGATCAATCCTGGTACCAACGCAGTGAGTGCCGTCGAATTGCACGTGACCTATGATCAGACGAAATTTCGATTGGACAGTATCACAGCATCTTCGACGTTCTCGCTCGAGTTGGCCGCAGCTTCGATCAATAACACGAATGGCACGGCCTCGATCGCACTCGCTGTCCCTTTGGCGAATCCATCCGTGACAACGGCATCATCCATTGCGACGTTTTCATTCCACTCACTCGCGTCGGTTACGAATTCATCCATCGCTTTCGCTACGACATCCATCGCGGCGGCTGACGGCGAACCTGGGAACGCGATTGTCACGCGGACACCAGCGACAGTGACCGTGGATGGCACGGCGCCCACGATTACTAGCATCACATCGTCGCATGCCAATGGGACTTTTACGACGGGAGAGATCATCCCGGTGAGTCTCACCTTTGCCGAAGCAGTCACCTCGACTGGAAACGTGACGGTTACTGTTGAAACCGGCACTACGGACCGCACCTGTACCTTCACCGTGACAAACTCGACTACGGGCAGCTGCAACTATACCGTCC
>JBATNG010000049.1:0-2748 GCA_049290235.1 Candidatus Moraniibacteriota bacterium
CGGAAACCGAGCGGCTTGACGGCATTCTCCAGGAGTTTTCGGTCGAGTTCCAGGGCGTCTTGATCGGGCGCTTCCAGACGCGTCTCGCGGGGCGGCACAATGTCGAAAACGCCCTGGCCGTGATCGCTGTCGCGATGCATCTCCGCCTCGATATCGAGCTCGTCCGCCAGGCGCTCGCCGCCTTCACGGGGACGAAGCGACGGTTCGAATACCTCGGTGAACGGCGCGGTGCCCTCGTCTATGACGACTATGCGCATCACCCGGCCGAAATTCAAGCGACGCTCGTGGCCTTCCGTGACCTCTATCCCACTCGGCGACTCTTTGTCGTCTTTCATCCGCATACCTTCAGTCGGACCAAGGCACTCCTCGAGGAATTCGCGACGAGTTTCGAACTCGCCGATGGTGTCGTCATCCTCGACATCTATGGCAGTGCGCGCGAAGTTCAGGGTGGTGTGTCAGCTCGCGAGCTCGTTGATCGGATCAATCACTACACGCCGGACAAGGCGGCCTATGCGCCTGATCGGGCGGTCCTCGCGGCGGAAATTGCTCGCGATATGCAGCCGAACGATGTTATCATAACCATGGGTGCGGGTGATGTCTGGCAAGTCGCCGAGACCATCCTCGCGGCATCAAAGACAAATCGCAAGAACAAAACGCTATGAAGAAAAAACTCATTGTGCTCATCGCCGGGGTTTTCGTTGCTGCTTTGTGTTGTAGTGCTTTTCTTCTCATGATGGCGATCCCGATGCCTGGTCCGCTCTCCTAATCCGTTCTGGGCTGCGTTGTTATGCTCACCGTAGAGAGAGATGTCCCTCTCGCCCCATTTTCGACTTTTCGGATCGGTGGACCGGCCGATTTCTTTGCGTCCGTGACGACCGTGGCGGAGCTCATCGAAGCGCTCGAGTACGCTGCTGACAACTCACTGAAGACCTTCGTTTTTTCTGGTGGGAGTAATCTCCTCTTCGCGGATCATGGTTTCCGGGGGCTGGTCATCCGAATCGCCAATGCTTCGGCGCGGGTCAGTGGTCACGACATCATCGCTGATGCGGGGGCACCGCTCCTCAGTATCGTCCGTCTCGCGATCAGCCATGGCCTTGCCGGATTGGAACGGCTCGCGGGTATCCCGGGTTCACTCGGTGGGGCCATCCGTGGCAATGCCGGTGCGTTCGGAGCCGAGATCCGGGACAGTGTCCTCTCGGTGAAAGTGTATGACCGTCAAGCCAAGATGCTCCGAGAATTTTCGATGAAGCAATGCGACTTCGGGTATCGGCAAAGCTATTTCAAAACACATCCCGAGATCGTCATCCTCTCGGCGACCTTGCGGCTCGAGGAATGGAATGCCGCCGAACTCGGTCGGATCGCCGAGGAGACAATTTCGGTCCGTGAAGCCAAGCACCCTCAGAGTGCACGTTGCGCCGGTTCATTCTTCATGAATCCGATCGTGACCGACGACACCCTGCGTGAGGAATTCACGCACGATACGGGGAAAATCCCCAAAGACAACAAGCTCCCTGCCGGCTGGCTCATCGACCATGTCGGACTGCGCGGCAAGCACATCGGCGGCGCTCAGGTCAGCGCGCTGCACCCGAATTACATCGTGAATACCGGCGACGCCACTGCCGAACAGGTCATTATGCTGGCAAGCCTCGTGAAGCAGCGCGTCCGGGATGAATTGGATGTCCAGCTCCGTGAAGAAGTTCAGCTCGTCGGCTTCTGATCGGCCTCTTCGTCGAGCGTGATATCACCTCGTAAAAAGCGTGAATCGTAGTCACTTTCTTGTATAAATTCACGCAAAATTGACCAAAAAGCGTGAATCGATGGTCAAGCGAGTGAGCAAGTGATGTGAGTGTATCGGGCAGTAGACAGGCTGGGTCCTGGGGGAGTAGACTAACGGTGTAGTCTTTGGTGTTTTTTTTGTACCTTACTGAGTGGAGGCAATTGATGGAAACTCATCTGGTAGATGGTCGGGATGATCCGACGGATGTGCGTACGGATGATCTGCCCACGACCGTGACGTGTCCTGTCTGCGGGTTCGCGATGACTTGGGCCGAGCGGGATGCCAACATGAATGGCGACTGCTGTTCGCTCACGTGCGCTCTGGCGAGTGCGATTCCGCTGCACCAGGGACTGCTTTTCACCGACGGTTCGGCGCCGTTCTTTGTCTCCGAACATGGAGACGCGGCGTTGCAGTGGTCAGCGCAGATGGGCCAAGATGATGCGGTTGACAATTGGCCCCAACAGAGGGATGATGATCGCGGCTGTCGACAGTTTTTTTTGCAGTTCGCCTGAGCCGCCTCCTGCCGACACAAAAGTCTGACCTCGGCCCCGTGTGCACGTCCCACCTCCCTGGGACAGAGGCCGTTTTAGGGGGTGTCTGTGCCACGCGCGCAGCCCCCCTTTTTTTATCCGCGCGGACCTTGACTCACAGTGTGAGAAAGGGTACAGTACTGCTGTCGAAATTACAGGTTGCAAAGGCAGAGGAGGTCGTATGCACCAGAATTGGTGGGCAGTCCAGATCAGGACTGAGGGAGAGTCATCAGATTTCACGGACGTCTGGCGATGGTTGATAGTGAGTGAGTCAACGCTTGAACCTGAATCGGTAAGACTCGCGGTGTATCGACCGTTTGACCAGTATCCCGAAAAATGGGAACCGAAACCTCGGTCCCGTCGGAATGTGCTGGAATGAGCGCTCTCCGGGATGTCTTCACCCCTAATTTCCTGACCGCGGCCGCGTGCACTTCCTCCCTC
>JBATNG010000050.1:0-10149 GCA_049290235.1 Candidatus Moraniibacteriota bacterium
GGCCGGATCCGTCACCGAGGCCCAGGTCCGTGAAATCGCCGAAAAGAAACTGCCCGATCTGAACGCCAACGACGTCGATGCCGCGATCCAGATCATCAAAGGCACCGCTCGCTCGATGGGGATAAAGGTGGAAGGGTAAGGGAGTGGGTTAGAAGGAAGGAGTAAGAGGTAAGAAGTGAGGGGGGGTGAGGATAAGGGAAAAAGTTAGAATATCGAATGTAGAGTCAAGGTTTTGAAACTAAAATTCAAAATTCTACATTCAAGAGATAATTCATGCTAATCAATCAAGTGGGAGAAGTGGCTCAGACCTTGAGCAATTTCGCAGACCACTCAACAAGATATATGGCACACGGCAAGAAGTACAACAAGGCATTTGAGCAGATCGAGGCGGGCAAGACATACACCATCGCCGAAGCCGTCGCGTTTCTCCAGGCGCACAAGACAGCTAAGTTCGATGAGTCTGTGGAGATGCACTTCAAGCTCGGTATCTCCAATAAGAAAAGCGATGAGAATGTCCGTGGAACGGTCGTCCTCCCACATGGCACGGGTCGTACGCAGAAAGTCGCGGTTGTGACGAGCACGAAACTGAAAGAAGCCCAGGATGCGGGCGCGGCGCTCGTTGGCGGCGAAGAGTTGATCGCTTCTATCAAAGACGGCAAGACGAATCCCGGGACGCACTTTGATCTCGTCCTCGCGACGCCGGAAATGATGCCGAAACTTGCGATGGTTGCCAAGATCCTCGGACCAAAGGGAATGATGCCATCCCCCAAGAATGAGACGGTCACGCAGAAGATCGGTGAAGCCGTCGAGATGCTCCAGAAGGGGAAGAAGGCGAGCTACAAAAACGATGACACGGGGAATGTCCACCAGGTCGTCGGCAAGCTGTCTTTCGCGGCCGCCGCGCTCGCAGAGAACATCACGATGTTCATCGACGCGATCCAGAAGGGGAAACCGGAAGGACTGAAGGGGAAATTCATCCAGTCGATCACGCTCACCTCGACCATGGGTCCTGGCCTCCGCATCACGAAGTAATAAGCCGCGTCAATAAAGAGCGTACAGAGTCCCGAAATGGGACTTTTTCGCTGTCCCTGTTCCGTTTGACGGAGGCATCTTTGTTCCCTAAAATAAGGGAGTAATCAGCCATTTTTGGATGCTATGAATCAAATCGAAGTCGAAGTGAAATCGCTCCTCGGCGAGCAGACGGTGGCTGACCGCTTGCGAGAGAAAATCAGTGCGGCACCGTATGCGGCCACACTCAAAGGACAAAGCTCGCAGCTCAATCACTACTTCTTGCCAGGTGATGTGGAGAAGTTGTTTGAAAGCCTCAAGGGGTATTTCGATCAGGTGAAACAGGAGAAGCTGCGGCACATCCTGACCGAGGGGAAGCAGCACTCGGTGCGGACGCGGACCTACAATGATGGCAAGGCACTCCTCGTCCTGAAGGCGTCGATCGATGACACGACGAGCTCGAACGGCGTGCTCCGAATCGAATTCGAGGAAGAAGTCCCTGGGCTCGATATTACCGTGCTCGATCAGGTGCTCCTTGATGCGGGTTTTGCGTATCAGGCAAAGTGGTCACGTGACCGTGAAGAATATACGCTCGCGGATGGGACAGTCGTCTGTCTCGATCGCAATGCGGGCTATGGGTATCTAGCAGAATTCGAACGCATGGTCGCGACACCGGCGGAAGCTGAAGCAGCGCGCGACGGAATCCGGGCGCTCATGTCCGAGCTCGGGGCCGAAGAATTGCCGCAGGATCGTCTGGAGCGCATGTTCGCCTTTTACAATGAGCACTGGCCGGAGTACTACGGCACAGAAAAGATCTTTACTCTCTCATAGTCCGAACACCCTAATCTCTAACCCCTGAAACGTGTATGTTTCTCTCTGACGTCGATATCAAGAAGGCTGTGAAGGATGGGAGTATCATCATCAAGGGATTCGATTCGGCCCGGTTGTCGCCGGCGAGCTATGATGTGATCCTCGACAATGATTTCATCGTGACGGACGTGTACAATACGCTGCTCATCGATCCGGTGAAGAAGATTTTTCCCAAGACCAGAGAACACCACGTGAAAGACGGCGAGCCATTTTGTCTCTATCCGGGCGAGACAGTCCTCGGCAAGGTGCGCGACTTTGTCGGGAGCGACGAATTCCTCATCCAGATTTCTGGCAAGTCGAGCCTGGCGCGGATTGGTCTCGTCGTGCACAATACGGCTGGGCTCATCAACCCCGGGCACTTCCTCAACATCACACTTGAACTTTCCAATATCAACCGTATGCCGATCATCCTTCGGCCGGGGATGGAGATCGCTCAGCTCGTGTTTTCCCGACTGACGAGTCCGGTCGAGCAGAACTATGCCAAGACTGGCCGCTTCAATAAGAACAACTGGGAGAATTTCAAAGTAGCGAAAAAGCGGACCGTAAAAAAGTCAAAGAAATAATCAGAGGCGCCGGTATGCTCTCAAGTGATGAGGAAAAGATAGTTGAAGAAGTGAAGGGCTTTGTGAAACAGGCGTTCATTGAGAATCCTCATTTTAGCTTCCACGATTGGACAGTGATGTATGACCATTCCTGTAATGTCGAGTCAATAGCACATACGATTGCGCAAAGCGTAGCCTGCGATGAACTCTTGGTCGCGGTCGGGGCACTGCTTCATGATGTTGGGAAAACCTACAAGGCAGATGAAAAGACGCTTCATCTCGAACATGAGACTTTTAACCTACCTGTCTCAGAGACTTTCTTAGACATGTTGGATATACCTCGGCCTCGGCTTGAGAAATTGAAGAAACTGGTGGCCTTCGAGGACGAGGGGATTGAAATGCAGATTATCAAGGAAGCAGACGTATTAGCGTTCCCTTCAGACAAACGCCTATATATGTTGTACATTGAATGGGCCTTCAGGGAAGGACACGAGAGTTCTATCCAGAGAAAATTAGAGAAGTTCGACAAGCTTCAATTGGCTGTGAGTAAGAAGATGGGGGAACCGCTCTTTAGAAACATGGAAAAAGATTGGCATGCGTATGGAGTAGCTCATTCGTCCTAAGAAATAACTATGGAAAAAAGACACCCGGAATATCAGTATCTCGACCTGGTGCAGGAAATCTTGGACAAAGGCGTCAGGCAGGAGGACAAGGGAACGGATGCAGTAACGTACAGTCTTTTCGGCCGGCAGATTCGTTTTGATTTGTCCGAGGGATTCCCGCTCCTCACGACGAAGAAAGTCTATTGGAAGGGACTTCTGTTCGAGCTGCATTGGTTCCTCTCGGGCCAATCCAATGTGCGGTACCTAGCCGAGAACAATGTACACATCTGGGATGATTACCCGTACAAGATCTATCGAGAGAAGATGGCGGCTGGAACCGAACCAGAGATGACAAAGGAAGAGTTCGTAGCCAAGCTCGTGGCGGATGATGACTTCGCCGAAAAGCATGGTAATTTGCGGCATATCTATGGCGAAATGTGGCGCCGCTGGCCCGCCAAAGATGGTCGGACCGTGGACCAGGTCCGCTGGCTGGTGAATGAACTCCGCGAGGACCCGGATGCGCACAACACCCTCGTCAATTCCTGGAATCCCGAGTACCTGTATGCGATGGCGAAGCCGGACGAGGCGGCACGTTTCCCGATCTGCCACAATATGTATCAGTGCAATATCAAGAACGGAAAGCTCTCACTCCATCTCTATCAGCGGAGCGCGGACATCTTCCTCGGTGTGCCGTTCAATATCGCGAGCTATGCGCTCCTCGCGCATGTTTTGGCTCGGGCGACTGGGACCGAACCAGGGGAATTCATCCACACGTTGGGTGATGTGCACGTCTACGAGAACCACATGGATCAGGCACGCGAGCAGCTTAGCCGTCTGCCGCGGCCTTTCCCGACTGTCACTATCGATCCGAGTGTGAAGGACATCGATGACTTCCGACCGGAACATGCTGTCCTCTCGGGCTATGATCCACATCCGGCGATCAAGGCCGAGCTCAAGGTAGCGGGCGGTTTGCGCTCGAAGAATTGGGAGGCGTATCTGAAAGGGAAACAGGAAGAAGAGGAAGAGCAGAACAGTTGATCCTATCCTTGATTGTGGAAGCAAAATGCCTAAACCACGTCTCAGTATCATCGCGGCTATCTCCGAGAATCGGGTCATTGGTAATGACGGCAAGATCCCGTGGCATTTGAAGGATGACTTTCGCCGTTTCAAGGAGCGAACACTGGGCCACGTCATCATCATGGGGCGGAAGACTTACGAGTCGATCGGGCGGCCACTGCCGGGTCGGACCAATATCGTCATCACCCGCGACACAGGCCGCGAGATCCCGGGGTGTGTCGTTGTCGGGAGCTTAGCTGAAGCACTTGAGCGGGCGCGGGCCATCGAGACCGAGGAGGTGTTCATCTGTGGTGGCGGACAGATCTATACTGAAGCCTTGTCTCAGGCTGACCGCTTGTATCTGACGGTGGTCCACGCCATAATGGACGGGGACGCTTTTTTCCCGGAGTATGCGGCATCCTTCGGAACAGTGGTGACATCGGAGGATTTTGAAGAATCTGGGTACCGTCTTTCCTATCTCACACTGGAAAAGAATTAACGAATGGCTATGGCAAGATTGATCATTGGTGTGGCAGGTGAAATCGGAGCCGGCAAGGATACCGTCACCGCTTATATCACCGAGAAACATGGTGCCAAATACTATCGATACTCGATTATCCTGAAGGATATCCTGAGGCGTCTGCACCTCCCGTATGACCGTGTCAGTCTAGCTAATCTCGCGGAAGCTTTACGTGCTTATTTCGGTGAAAATATTTTGTCGAGGACGCTCATCGCGGATGCAGAAGCTGATCTTGATGCCGAGATTGTTGTTTTCGATGGTATTCGGAAGATTGGTGAGCTTGAGTTTCTGAAGACGCTGCCAAATTTTCGATTTCTCTTCGTGCATGCAGATATGCCGGTCCGCTACCAGCGACTCAGAAAGCGGGGTGAGAAGACAGACGATCTTTCGAAGACGATGGAACAGTTCATGAAAGACCATGAGCATGCGGCTGACAATGTTATCCCCAGGCTCCGCGAGCATGCCCATCGGATCATCGATAACAATGGGACATTGGAAGATATGTACCGGCAGATTGATACTGCGATTAAAGTGTTTCGCTCTGGGGAGACGGTGTGAAGCATTGTGAAATGTTAGTATAACTAGTGACTGAGTCCCGAGCGCTAGACGTTTCTGAGGCGCAAAGGTATACTGGAACACTTATGACACAGTACGAACCAACGATCGGCATGGAAGTCCACGCGGAGCTGAAAACTGCTTCCAAGATGTTTTGCCGCTGCGCGAATGGCCTCGGGCTCGAGACCGAACCGAATGTCCACATCTGCCATGTCTGCACAGGGCAGCCGGGCGCCTTGCCGGTGCCCAATCAGGAAGCAATCCGATCGGTTCAGAGAGTCGGCCTGGCGCTGAATTGTGCACTCAGTTTCCACTCGAAATTCGACCGCAAGAACTATTTCTATCCGGATCTGCCGAAGGGGTATCAGATCTCACAATTCGATGAGCCATTCTGCGGGCGGGGGACGATGGAAATCGATGGCAAACCGTTCAATATCACCCGCATCCATCTGGAGGAGGACACAGGCAAGTTGACGCACCCGGCCGGAGCGGACCATACGCTCGTCGACTACAATCGCGCCGGACTGCCCCTCATGGAGCTCGTGACGGAGCCGGATTTCAGCACGGCCAAAGACGCCCGCGCGTTTTGTCAGAAACTGCAACAGATCCTCCGCTATCTCGACGTCTCGGATGCTGACATGGAGAAGGGGCAGATGCGCTGCGAAGTAAACATCTCACTGCATGAGGCCGGGGCAGACCGCTTGTCGGGGACCAAAGTCGAAGTGAAGAATATCAATTCATTCAAGGCGGTCGAACGCGCGATCGAGTACGAGATCGTCCGCCAGACGGAGGCACTCGAGCGGGGTGAAAAGATCGTGCAGGAAACTCGCGGTTGGGACGAAAATCGGAACGCAACTGTCTCCCAGCGCAAGAAAGAATCAGCCCATGACTACCGGTATTTCCCTGAGCCGGATATCCCGCCGTTTGATTTTTCTGGTGAGTACATCAAGCAGCTGAGAGCGTCTTTGCCGGAGTTGCCAGATGCGAAACGGACTCGTTTCATGACGGAATTCGGCTTGTCGGACTCGGATGCAGACATTATCACCGAAGACAAAGAGGTCGCCTCGTATTTTGAGGTGGTCGTGAGTGAGTTCGGTGCCAAGCAAGACGCTGGCGAGACGAAAGCCGAACTGTCCAAACTAGTGAAACTCGGGGCCAACTATTTCATCACCGAAGTCAGGAAACATCTGTCTGAAACGGGGGTGGCGATCGAGAAGTTCGTCATCACGCCAGAAAACTATGCCGAGTTCATCACCATCGTTGCTGATGGAGTGATCAACTCGAGTGCTGCTCAGACGGTTCTGTACGAGATGTACCAGGGCGAGGACAATGATCCGTCGCATATCATTGAGCGGCTCAATCTCGTGCAGATGAGTGATGAGGGCGAACTTGAAACTATTGTCGATACCATCCTGGCGAACAATGTCCAGTCGGTCGCTGACTTCAAAGCCGGCAAACAGAATGCGCTCCAGTACCTGGTCGGCCAGGTGATGAAAGAAACTAAGGGGAAAGCGAATCCGAGTGTCGCCAAGGAGCTCCTCGAAAAGAAATTTGCGCGATGAATCAAGGAGGTGATATTGTGGGTGTAACTCTAAACAGATAGTTCTCGTTATGTCATTTGAAAGGAGGGAGCAGGAACCAGAGCCAACGTCGACTTCGAAGGCAGAACCTGCGCCCATAGATCTTTCGCGGAGGGGTTTCCTGTTGGGTCAATCCGGTGCTTCGTTAGAGGGTGGTACTCGGGACAATGCGGGTGATTTGCATCAGTCTGAAATCGTATCCACGACAGAACCTGATCGTGGAGTGGCCCCCAAGATGTCGCGACGAGATTTTCTGAAAACCGCAACAGTGGGTGCTGGTGCATTTGCTGGTGCAGTTGTCATTGCACACCCGGTAGCTCGTCGCACGATGGATTTCCTGGATGATATCGGTGGCGGCGAAGGACTCAAACGACTGAAAAAAGGCATGGAGCGAGGTCGCCTGACTCAATATATCGCGGAGAGACAAAAAGAGTCGCTGAACAAAGAGACTCTTGAGCAGGAACTTGATAGTCTCACGCGAGAGTTTCGAGAACGGTATCATATCCTGATTGTTTTCGAAGCGAATCTGCACCATCAGAGATCAGATATCGCGTCGACGTCGACTGAAGCGAATCTCTCATCAAAACTGGCTGCAGCCCATGAACTCCTTCAGACGTTTCGGCGCTACCCCGACTCTCTGATACAGGAATTACATATCCCGTCCATCACCGTGAGAAACAACATCAAGAACTCCGCTGGAAAACTTGAGGGTTTTGCCATCCTTTCTGATCATAGTATCACGGTAGATGTGAATGATGATGTCTGGAGGGCTCTCCAAATTGCGAAGGACACCACTCGACGGATTTTGGTCTCTTCCATTCACCACGAACTTTTCCACCTCATCGACCCATTCACGCATGTAGAGGAGGACGGAACGGTCTCAAATCGTGATGAACGCTTGGAGCGATGGCATTCACTTTTGGCTTCCACATCCTCCGTTTACCTTGGAAATGATTGGAATAGAAGTGACTACTCCGGTGATCATCCTCGAGGGTTTGCTAGGGACTATGGGCGTAAGGATGAACTCGAAGATCGGGCGACTGTCTTTGAATTGATGATGAAGGGAATATGGAAAAATAGTCTCGATCCGGACCCAGTACTTCTCGTCAAGATCGAAACCATAAACGAAGAGATATTTCTTCGTTCTCGAGGAGCTATGAGGTTCTCATTTGTCGGAGATTACGGCTCATATAGATACAGTCTAGAGGATGACGAATCGTGGATGAGAGAGATAGCGGAGACAGATAGGCAGACTATGGCTTCTCAGGAGTCTATTTTCAAGAATGTGTCAGATGAGGAATATCGTTCCTGGCAGGAGTTCTATCGTGCGAAGTTGGCGAAGAAAAAACCAACGACTTAGTGTCTATGCAACAGGTGGTAGTCATCCATGGCGGCGATACATTCCGGACACCGGAGGATTGCTTGACGTTTTTGAAAAAGGAGACGCTCTCACTAGAAGATTTCCTACGCAAAGGGTGGAAATCTGGTCTGGAGTCCGCGCTCGACGAGGGCTTCACCGTCTACGCACCGCGGATGCCGAATTCCTCTGATGCTCACTATGATCAGTGGAAACTCTGGTTTGAGAAAGTGATCGCTCTTATGACAGACGATGTCATCCTCGTCGGGCATTCGCTCGGTGGTACATTTCTCGCGAAGTATCTCTCGACGGGACAGTGTCCGAAGCGAGTGAAGGCGGTCTTGCTCGTTGCTCCCGCCTTTGACGAAATGGGCGAGGGAAACCGTGAATATCTAGGCAGCTTTCTGCCACCGGCAGATAAACGACTGTTTGCCGATCAGGCTGGGAAAATCTATATCTATCACAGCGAGGACGATGAGGTTGTGCCGTTTTCGAGTCTCGCGGATTATAAGCGCGATCTGCCGGAGGCTATCGTTCGAGCATTCAAAGACCGCGGACATTTCCTGCAGGAGGAATTCCCAGAACTCGTCGAGGATATTCACCAGCTCACATAGGATCGGATTAGGCTTGTAATATTCCGGCTTTGAGTGTAGGTTTGGGTTGGGAATCTTCCCATATCAGGAGGAGAACAGGATGCAAGAGGAATCTACGAAAGTGAGTCTGGAATTTCTTGGCCAACCTGTGTCGTCGGATGCTGTTGCTCGGTAGCAGGAGGAGTTTGCTGCCGCCGAGGCGAAGCGCAAGCGCCGCGAGCGACAGCAATCGGAAAAAGTGACGTTGGTCGTCGGCGAGCATAAAGGTTGTGGTGGTTCAATTCAGTACATTTCTGAGTTCGTACTCGCCTGTTCACCAGAGGAAGTAAGGCTTGATGCATCGAATCCGATGCGCGAGAGGGTGGCATGTTCCTGCCGGTGTTGCGGCATTGCCTACGACCCAGACTTTCCAGCCTATCGTGATCAAGTGATTGCCTATCGCAACCGGGAGGATGGTTAGCTGTAGTCATCGATGTTCCACCGTGCCCAAGCCAAACGGCTGCGGGCACGTTTTCATTTCACCAGACTCATAGCCTGTTGTATGTTTTCGATCCAATGGATCGTGATACCTTGCTTTTCGAGGCGGCGGAGTGAGGAACGCTGGCGCTTGGCATAGTGGATGATGTCATAGGGGAGATTGGTATAGAGCTCGGCATCAGTGATCTTCTTCTGGATGTACCTTGTGACGGCGCGGTATTCCAGTCCAAAGGACTCCAAACGCTCATAGGAGATGCCGCTTCGGTTGAGTTTCTGAACTTCATCAACCAGGCCGGCTTTCATCCACCCCATGAGCCGTTCACGGATTTTCTTGTTCAATTCCTCGACCGGCGGATTGAGGCCGATGACAATATAGCGGGTAGCTTGTAGCTGGTCGCTTGTCGGGAGTGGTGGCACCTTGCCGAGTGCTTTGGCGATCTCGATGGCCCGGAGCAGCCGGACCTTATTTTTCTTATCGATCATCTTCGCGCGCTCGGGGTCGAGCCGTTTCAGGTAGCCATAGAGTTCACCAGCGTCCTTCTTGCCCCACTTTTCACGAAAGACTTTGTCTGGCACCACCTTGGGCATCTGTAAGCCGAGGAGGAGTGACTCGATCCAAAAGGTCGTTCCGCCACAGATGATCACACGTTTGCCGCGCGCCTCGATATCCGCGATCGCGGTCGTCGCGTCGGCGAGGAAATGAGAGACATTGTATTCGGTCTTTGGATTGGCGATGTCGATCAGGTGATGAGGAATGCCCTGAGAGTAAAAGGGCAGTGCATTATTCTTACCAGATCCTTCGACACGCTCAGGATGCCTCGCTCCTTTGTCGCGAGGCACTTTGCCGGTGCCGATATCCATGCCGCGATAGACCTGGCGGCTGTCAGCCGAAATGATCTCGGCACCGATGGCGCGGGCGAGCTCGATGGCGAGGGCGGACTTGCCTGAGGCCGTGGGTCCGACGATGACGATGATGGGGGGTTTTTCCA
>JBATNG010000051.1:0-3347 GCA_049290235.1 Candidatus Moraniibacteriota bacterium
GTAATACATCGGCACATTGGCCATATCGATGAGAAAGCGTGTTATGGGGTAGCTGAAATTGATGAGGAGGGCCGCGAGGAGGATATTCTTGAAAAGAGTACGGATATTGAAACTATCCACCTGGAAAATGGTCGCAAAAGCCGAAAAGAGGAGGATAAAGATGAAGAACAGGTTGAAGAAATCCCGGATGAATTGCCACAACGTGTAGACTGCCGGGAAATTCAGGACACCGGTCGGACCCGAAACATTGGCCGGATCGACCACCCAGACAAAGAGTCCGGCCGCCGGAGCGGCGACGATGGTGATGATCGCACCCCGGATAATGGACAGCACCCACAGGAAAAAATCCTTCAGAGCCCCAACAAAAGACCCGATCCACCCGGTGCTCTCCGTTGGTGCCTGAGCGACTGTCGTACCCGCACCCTGGGCATTCGCTGCCGCCGTTCCTTGGACCGGGGTAGTCGGCGTACCTTGAGCCTGAACCGCCCCGACACAACCAAAAGCGCCTTGAAAGACGAGCACGGAAAGGAAAAGACTAGCGAAAATTTTCTGTGTGTTTTTTTTCACCCCGCGCATAGGCACGCAAAGATATGAGCCACTACCAAGATATGAAATCAGTATACCACTACACAGGAACTAGTAACTAGTGGCTCATGACTGGCAACTCGCAACCACTCCATCATATTCTAATAAATGTAACCTTTGATCACGCGGCTAGAGCGTGATAGTTGCCGCAAGCTTTTCTTCGCCCAGCCAGTATAGTTCATCTCGGACACCGTAATTGTATCCCCACTTACTTTTTCCACGAGCGCAACATGACCATAGTAGCGGTTTTCCGTCGTCACGACAATTGAACCAACAGTCGGATTTTTGCCCGTCTTGTACCCATACGCCCGTGCATTGAAGAGCCAGGTGCCGGCATTGCCGCCCCAGGGGACATAGCGTTTTTGAGCGACGAACCAGGTACAGTAGCCATAAGGAAAACGGTGTCCCTGGCCGACTTTCCCCTCACTCGGCCGAGAGAAGTTGGGCGTGATGTCCGTCGCCGCTCCCACCCCTGATTGGGTCGCGTATTCCCGTCGTGCCAGCCCAGTCGAAGCCGGAGTGGTCGGAGCGGATTCTTTCACTCCATCCGGGATGACGATATCCTCGCCAGAAACGAGCTCACCGTTCGCTGGCAGCCCATTGTACGCGATGATCCGGCTGCGGTCCGCCTTATACTTCGCCGCGATCGAATCAATCGTGTCGCCTGGCTTGACCTGATAGTTGAAGCCCGCCACCGGCAGGATGAAAATTTGGTCGCCCGGTTTGATCGCATCGACATTGTCCAAATCGTTCGCCCAGAGAATCGTATTGACCGTCACACCGTTGGCCGAAGCGATTCCCGATACAGTATCGCCTGCCGCCACCGTGTAGATTTTCACCCCCCCTTCTTCTTCGGGGTCCTGCGTGCTATTAGCACCCATCGCGCTAGCAAAGAACATCTGATGCTCCGGTGTGAGATACGCCTCATCGAGCACGTTGGTCTCTATGATCGCCGACATATCGACCGCGAGGGGCGGCGTCTCAAGTGAGACGAGGGAGAGGTTATGCTGTTTGGATTCTTGGGCCGCCCGCCGGGGAACAAAGCGGTTTTCGCCTGGGAGATCGATACCGAGGGCAGCTGAAAGACGATCGAGACTTCCCGCCTCTTGACCATAATTGGTCGCCGAGACCAAGACCGCCGAGACGACGACCAGCGAGAAAGCGGCGTATTTCCGGAAAAGGACCACGGGGACATAGCCCGACCCTTCCTTGAACCAGATCAAAAACTTGGTCTGACCCTGGTGGAAGGTCGTGTTCCAGTCTCTGAAATCAGCCCAATCCCGTGCCTTTTTCCAGGATCGCCTGACGAAAGATGTAAGGCTCGTAAAGATACGATCGCCCTTTCTAACGGGATATCCCCTAGTGTCGCCATCCAACTCGCTGACGCCACATCCAGGATTTCCCCCAAGTGTTACGCCTAGTAGAATACTCCGAGATCAAGCTCCGGTCAACGAAGAAAACGGCCGTCGGTACATATTTCCCCAGTAATAAGCCATTCTTTTTCAGAGACGAGACTGTCTCCCTGTCTTGCATATGATTCCTTTCCTTCTCCACTCATCAAGAGATGACCGGGAATCATCTACTCCTCATCCATGCTACAATTTTCATGTCGCCTTATGTGAATATGCTTATGTCCCCATTCGAGACTCCCAAAAACGAAATCGAGCGACTCGCCAAAGAGTTCTGCGAACACCTCGAGATCGAGATGAATCGCTCCCGCCGAACCCTCGAAAGCTATGCCCTCACCCTGTCCTATTTCTTTCGATGGGGCGCGATCGATGTGCCCTCTGATATGACATTGGAGAAGATCCGCAGCTACCGTATCTATCTCAATCGCAAAACCACCCGACAGGGCACAACACTAAAGAGGAGTACTCAGGCCTATCACGCAGTTGTCATTCGTACCTTCTTGAAGTACCTGGCCAAAAATGATATCCCGAGTCTCGCCGCTGAAAAGATCGAGATCGGCCGGGTCCCCGAGCGCCAGGTCGATTTCCTCGAATACGACGAGGTCGAACGACTCCTCGCGGCACCCGAGGGCGAGAGCATCCGCACCCGGCGAGACCGCGCCCTGCTCGAGCTCCTCTTTTCGGCTGGCCTCCGCGTCTCAGAATTGACCAGTCTCGATCGCGACCAAGTCAACCTGGCCAAGGAGGAGTTCAGCGTCCGCGGCAAAGGCTCGAAGCTGCGTATCGTCTTCCTGTCGTCACGGGCCAAGGCAGCCATCGCTGATTACCTCGATCACCGCAGTGATATCGACCCGGCGCTCTTTGTCTCACATCCGAAAAAAGGACTTGTGAATAAAAAAAATGCGACACGCGAGACGCTCCGCCTAACGCCCCGCACCGTCGAACGGCTCGTCAAACACTATGCGAAAAAAGCCGGCATCATCAAAGGCGTTCATCCGCATACCCTCCGTCACAGCTTCGCCACCGACCTCCTCACCAATGGTGCCGACATCCGATCAGTCCAGGCGATGCTCGGCCACGCGTCGATCACCACGACACAGATCTACACTCATGTCACCAACGAACGGCTGAAAGAAGTGTACCAATCCTTCCATGGGAAACGAAAGCAGGGGCAAAAAGACTAATTACTCTCTATAATTCTTTCTTCCTACTTGAAAATACTGATCCCCCAAGGGAAAAAGAAAAAGCGCCTCGCATTGCACAAAGCGCTTTGGTTCGGATACATGGTCCGAAAATTCCTATCCTACTTCTTCGAGAACCGCGTGTAGTAGGCACAGACCTCAGTACTCGGAT